>JBPOGC010000143.1:0-7346 GCA_051251795.1 Luteolibacter sp.
CATGCATTCCATGACAGGCTTCGGCCGCGGCACACACACCACAGACGCCTGGACTGCCAGCGTCGAAGCGGCCTCCATCAACCGCAAGCAACTCGAAGTCGTAGTCAACCTGCCACGCCCGCTCCAGTCCCTGGAAAACAAAGTCCGCCAGGCCACCCTCCCGAACATTTCCCGTGGCCGTGTCCAGCTCTCAATCAAGCTTGAGCAACCCGAAGGCGAGTCATCCTCCCAGATCAGGATCAACCCCACACTGGCAAAATCCTTCGAAAACGCCTTCTCCGAACTCTCAGAAACCATTGGCCGCCCTCTCGAAGCGACAGCCGCGGATTTCCTCCGCCAGCCCGGCATCATGGAAACCGGAGACACCGAGGAAATCGACACCGAGTCCGCCTGGCAAGCCATCGCCCCGGCTCTCGAACAAGCAATTTCCAACCTAAACAAAATGCGCGCCACCGAAGGTTCCCACCTAAAGAACGACTTCCTGACCCGCCTCAAAAACCTCTCCACTTTCGCCACCGGGATTTCAAGCCTCGCCGCACCCCGCGTTTCCAACCAGCGAGACCTCCTCCTGAAACGCCTCGCCGATCTGGACATCCCCCTGAACCTGGATGACGAGCGCCTCGCCAAGGAAGTCGCCATCTTCGCCGACCGCTGCGACATCTCCGAGGAAATCACCCGCCTCGATTCCCATTTCGAAAAATTCCACCAATACCTCGATTCCAACGAACCCGCCGGACGCTCCCTGGACTTCCTCTGCCAGGAGCTCTTCCGCGAGTTCAACACCATCGCCTCAAAAGCAAACGACGCCGGAATCGCACAAACCGTGGTCAGCGCGAAAACGGAACTCGAAAAACTCCGCGAACAGCTGCAGAATATCGAGTAAAGCCATGTCTCTCCTCAACGACGCCCCGGACGCAGATCTCCCACGTGAGAAGATCTACAAATACGGCGCGCAGTCCCTCAGCAATGCCGAACTGATGGCCATTTTCCTCTCCTCCGGCATCGTCGGCAGAAACGTCATTCAGGTCGCCGGGGATTTGTTGGAAAAATACGGCAGCCTCCAGGAACTGCGCCGTCTACCTGTCACCGAATACATGGAGAACAAAGGTATCGGCCTTGCCAAAGCCTGCAAGCTCGCCGCCGCTTTCGAGTTAGGCAGCCGTGTCGCACGCGAGGAAATCCGCACCATCCCGCTGGACACCCCCGATGTCATATACACGCACTTCGCAGCGCAGCTAGGAAACCTCCCTCACGAGACCGCCCTCGTTGTCACTCTGAACGCCCGTCTGGAGCACCAGAGCACCACCACGGTCTCCATCGGCACCGTCAACGAAACCGCCGCACATCCCCGCGACATCCTCCGCCCTGCCATCACCCGCAGCGCCTACGCCTTCATACTCCTTCACAACCACCCCTCCGGCGATCCCACACCCAGCCCGGCGGATCGCACCATGACGGAAAACCTACAGAAAGCCTCCGATATCATGCAGATCAAAATGGCGGATCATATCATCGTCGGCCGTCCCGCCCCCGGCAGACAGCCGTATTTTTCTTTCCGTGCCGCAGGTCACATCCCCTACTAGATTTCCAGTAACATGTTACGGCTGCGCTTCATTCACAACCTCAAGTCGATCATCTGGATCGTCTTAGTAGCATTTATACCTCTCTCTGCCTACGGCCTGTACTGGGCAAACAAAACCGGCCTTCCCGCCGAATGGCGAGACACCCTCGAGCAGGAAATTTCCAAGCACGGTGCCCACGTCGAGATCGGCTCCCTCACCTACATCCCCCTCCAGGGCTTCGTTGCTCGCAATGTCCGTATCTTCGCAGAAGAGGAAAGGGAAAACGAAATCTCACGGCTCGAGCGTGTTCAGCTCGTCTTCGACAACACCCGCCTCGCACGCGGCGAATTCAAAATCTCCAAGGTACAGCTCAGAAACGCACGACTCTCACTACCGGTGGACACCATGAACCCCGCCGGGGAATCACTCCACTTTTCCAACATCTACGGAACGATCCTGATGTCTGGAAAACGCCGCATAGAAGCCCGCGACACCCGTGCAAAAGTCGGTGGGATCAATGTCACACTGAACGCACGCCTCCTTACCAAAGCCTACGAAGGCCACGATCCCGATTACGACAAAAACGAAGGTAGGAAGCGCGAATTCGTAGCCAATATAATCAACGAGCTTCAACACTGGAATTTCGATGAGGACTTACCTCCCGAAGTCTACGTGGATCTCACCGGAGACCTCTCGGATCGCGAGACGATCAAGTCAGACTTCCGTATCGAAGCTCCCTCATTGGAGAAAAAACAATATTCGCTCAAAGAGTTCAAAGCCTCCGGAACCCTCGATAGCGACCTACTGACCATCAACAGCTTCTCAGCGATTGATGGCCGGGGCTCCCTTGATGGCCATGCGGACTACCACCTTGAGGCTCGTGAAGGTCGCTTTGATATCGATTCCTCCATAGATATCCCGCGCCTACTCAAGTCATGGTTGTCCACTCCACTGAAACTGGAATTCCTCATCGGTGGAAAGCAACAGATCCATGCCGCCGGCACCTTTGATCTCAATGACCTGAAAGCTCCCGTCATACAAGCCACTGGCCACGCCGTCTGCGACTCCGCCCTTTTCCGCGGCATCTCCTTCGACTCCATGGAAACATGGTTTTCCTATCAGAATGGAGACCTCTTTCTTCGTGACCTCGTATTCCATCACCCCGATGGCACCGCAAAGGGCAAAGCATTGATCAAAGGCAAGAAAGTGATGCTCTCTCTTCATTCCACATTGCCCCCGTCTCTCTACAAGCCTCTCTTCAAAGGGAAACCCTTGGAAGAAATCATCCCGGCGTTCACGGAAAACGACAACCCTGAAATCGACATCACCCTCGAAGGGTCTTTCATGATCGGGGATCGCTTCTCATGGCAATACTCAGGCAGCGGCTTCCTGAAAAACTACTCCTACAAAGGCGTTCCGGTCAAATTTGCCACCTGTTCCTTCGATCTGGATCACAAAGCTCTCGATTTCCACGACGGCACCGTCACTTTTGATTACTCCGATTACAAAATGCGGAAGGACTTCAACGGCCCCAACGAAAGTACGACCAAAGTCGGCCGAATTCGCTACGAAGGCGAAGACACGAAGCTCGTTCGCGTCGAGGGCGTGGAAGGAGTTTTCTGGGCGGCTCCCATGGTTCGCTTCTTCGCCCCGGATATCGCGGATAATCTGGAACAATACCGCTTCCACCGTCCACCGAACCTCAGCGGTTCCGGCGTTGTCGATGTCACTCCGCAAGGCCGCACAAATCTGACAGTGAAATTCTCATCACCTGCGAGTGCCGACTATGAATTTCTCGGCGAGAACCTCACCCTCACCAACCCCTCCGCCACGGTTTCCATAAAAAACAAAAACGTCCGGGTTTCCGGCCTTTCCGTGGAAGCCTTCGGCGGCGATGTCTCCGGGAGCTTTAAAAATTCGGGAAGCTCGGAACTCACAGGGGAAATCAAATGGTCGAAAGTCGGCATTCCCGGCCTTTCCTCCACCTATGACTTTGACATGAAAGGAGGGGGGGACATCACCGGCCGCCTGGAGTTCTCCCTGCTCAATGGAGACATCAACAGCATGAACGGCAAAGGTCTCGTCGCATTGGAAGACGGCGAGCTCTTCTCCGTCCCCATCTTCGGCCCATTGTCCACTCCCATGTCAGCCGTTCTTGGCAAAAAACGAGCCGGATTCCAAAGTGCAAAGGCAGCCTTCTGCACCTTCACCATCCGCAACGGAGTCTTCCGCACCCGCGATTTCCAGACACGCACCAGTTCTATCCAGTTCACGGGCGACGGCTCTGTCGGCCTTTCTGACAAGGAACTGGACTTCACCATCAGGCTGAATGCACGTGGCTTGCTAGGCATCATCACCCTGCCCCTCCGCCCCTTCGCCGGTCTCTTCCAGTTCCGTGGCACTGGCCAGTTGAAAGATGCCGAGTGGAAAAACGTCGGCTTCACCTCCCCGCCGAAAGAGCAGAACGAAATCCTCCTCACCCCACCTCCCAAAGCCACCATCGTCGAAGAATGAACTCCAGGGAGAAATTTCCACGATCCTCAAGCAACACAAGCTTAGACCACAGGCTTTATTCGGCAGAAGTGAAATCAGCAGATCAGCCTAACACTCCATGCGTGCAATCATAACAGGTGGCCCCGGTTCGGGGTGCACATCCACGGCATCCTTCATCTCCAAAAAATTCGACATACCTCATTTCGACACCGATTCCTATTTCCACAAACCATCCGATCCTCCCTACCAGCAACAGTTCTCAGCGGAAGAAAGGCGCAATCTCATCACCACCGATTTACGCAAACAAGAATCTTGGATACTCAGTGGCTCGGTAGCCACATGGGATCTCCCTGACCCAAGATTCACCCACGGCATCATCCTCGACCCCGGCACTCCAGTAAGATTGAAACGACTTGTCTTGCGCGAACAAGCCAACTTCGGCAAACGCATCCTACCAGAGGGTGACATGCATCAGACACATCTGAAATTTATGGAATGGGCAGAAGGCTACGAGTTACGGAAAGCCACTGGACGGAACCTAGTCACAGACACTGGATTTATAATCAGGAGCTGCCTGCAACATATTGCGATCCCGGAAAATCCAAGCTTCGAAGAAACCTGCCTCACCATCGGTTCTTTCCTGGAAAAACAGGGCTGATCCAGCATCCGCTCTCCCAACCCATTGCCTGTCAGCACAATTCGTTCCCCTTACCTCCGGCTCTGTACCGATCGGAAAAATGAAAAATAACAACCAAAAGGACAAAATTTTGCATCATCCCATATGAAATGGGCTTCTTCCATTTCAGCACACTCACATTCGATCTTTCCGAAATTGCGGACTTTCACCACAGACCGGAAAAGTGTATTTCTCGAAAATGAATTTCAAAGCAGCCTTTCCCATCATCCCGGTTCTTGCCCTCGCAAGCTGCGCGACTCCCGGAATTCACTCAATAGCCATGAACGGCTCCACTCGCACGGAAGTCCAGGCACCCTCCCGACAGACCTCCGTCCCTGTGAAAACGCAGCCCCGCCTTCCCCTTGCAACCGTTTTCAAAGGCGAATCCAAATTCCGGGCCATCATCGCAAAAGCCGAGCGGGAAAACTGGAGAAAACTCCCCATCGGCGAGCGCACCGCACGCATCGCCCGCGAAATGGTCGGCGTTCCCTACACAGGCTACACCCTGGAGGTCGATGACCATATCGAGTCACCCGTCGTCAATCTCACCGGCATGGACTGCTGGACATACTACGAGAACGCCTTGGCCATCTCCCGCCTCATTGCTTACAAGCCCGGCCCTTACAAACCCGACGACATGCTTCAGATGATCGAGCTTGAGCGCTACCGGAACGGCCGCTGCACTGGCAACTACCTCTCCCGCATGCACCACCTCGAGGAAGTCTTCCACGACAACCAACGCCGGGGCTATGCCTACAACATAACCTCACGCATACCCGGTGCCCAGCGCCTCAGCCGGGAAATCAGGGAAATGACCGTCCAGTGGAAGTCCTACCGCTACCTCAAGAACAACCCCGCTCTAGTGAAACCCATGGGCAACATCGAGGCCCAGGTCTCAAAACTCCCCGTCTATCACGTCCCGAAAAGCAAAGTCCGCGACGCGGAAAATTACCTCCAAAACGGTGACATTTGCGCCATCTCCTCAAATTGGAAATACGGATACACATCGCACGTCGGTCTCATCATGCGCATCGATGGCCGAGCCTACTTCTGCCACGCCACATCGGATCGCAGCAAAGGCCGCATGACCATCATAGACCGCCCCATCACTGACTACCTCAATGGCTCCTCCAAGCACGCCGGCATGATCATCTGTCGCCCCTATGACATCCCCCGCTCCTCCCTCTGGCAGAAAAACACTGCGGGACGCTGATAGTTTTCCGCAACGAAAACCAGAACACGGTGTGTACAACCACCGATGGTCGTGATCGGCAAGACACCTTTTTTTTACCCGATGGAGCAAAACACCGCAGCAAACACCGCCAAGCGCGACATTGATGCGGAAACCGACCACGCCCTCATGGCGGAAATCGCCACAGGCAGCCACTCAGCCTTCCGCCTCCTCGTCGAGCGGCACCAGAACGCAGTTGTCGGTACCATCACCAAAATGCTCGGCAACTCCACCGACTCAGAAGACATCGCCCAACTTGTTTTCATCCGCATCTGGAAACACGCGAAACGCTACAAACCTGACTACAAATTCACCACCTACCTCTACACGATCACGAGGAACCTGGTCTATAACGAGACACGCCGCCGCTCCCGGAAAAAAACAGTCTCCACAAACGAACGGGAAGACGACCAGCACCTCCAGCACCCCGCAAACGCGGACGTCCAACCGGATAACACCCTCCTGACAACCGAGCTTCAAGAAGCCATTGACAACGCCATATCCGCCCTCCCGGAAAACCAACGCATGGCAGTAGTCCTCCGCCGCTACGAAAACCTCCCCTACGAGGAAATCGCCGCCGTTCTCGAAACCTCAGTCCCCTCCATAAAAAGCCTCCTCTTCCGCGCTCGCACCACCCTCCGCGAGTCCCTGGCAAAATACATGGAAGGCTAAAACAAGGAGCCGCGGATGCCATCCGCGCCGTCCCTACAAAAATATTCTAATTCAACAAGCCCGACACCAGAGCCAGGAACCAGAACAGCACAAAAGTTAGATTCACCACGAGACAAAGCCGTAAGAAAACGAGCATCCGTCTGTCTCCCTCGGCTCTCGCAACCTCCGTCGCCTGCTGCCTAGTCAATCCACATCGTCACGTTCAAATTCGCACCGGGTGTGTATCCCTTGCCGTGCCTAAGGCAATACGGTCTCACCCCGAACAACCAGAGGATGAACGGCAACGTGACAATAAAGACCAAAATCAGCGAAAAGAGTATAAGCATACCGAACTACTTTCCTACCAAATCCAAAAACTCTCCCCCTCGCTCGCTCAACCTCTCTTTCTCCTCATCTGAAAAATCATGCGGCACAATCTTCCCGATCCCAAGTGTCCCGGCAACCCCTCCGTCCTCAGAGAAAATCGGCACCGCCAAAGACCCGGATACTCCGGTCTTCCGCGCATCCTCCTTCGCCACACCGCCGAGATCCTCCTGAAGATTGCATAGCTCCACCGGCTCCTTCGTCTCCGCAGCCACACCCGCGATCCCTTTCCCAAAAGGAATCCGCGAAACCTTATCCAGCAAAAAATCCGGAACACCCACCTGCGCCTCCAGCAGCAACCACCTATCCTCCGCCCGATGCAACGTCCCTGTCTGGCAATCAAACTCCT
>JBPOGC010000144.1:0-7319 GCA_051251795.1 Luteolibacter sp.
AGGGTCTGGGAGATCTGTATATGGGATTGGTTCTTTTATCTGCCAGTACTGATCAATAGAAAGGGGTGTGAGAGATTTGCTGGAATTTGCGAGGGAGCTGGCAGCTATCGGACAGGCGGGGATTACTTACAGTCCCGATCCGTTTGACCGGGAGCGGTTTGAAAGGTTGCGGGAAATGGCAGGAGAGCTACTCAATATGGAGGGCAAGGTGCCGGAGTTTTGTTGGCCGCAGGATGAAGGATACGACACGCCGAAGGTGGATGTGCGGGCGGTGGTTTTCCGTGAAAATGAGGTGCTGTTGGTGAAAGAGAAGTCGACGGGGTTCTGGACGGTGCCGGGAGGTTGGGCGGATGTGAATCTCTCTCCGGGGCAAAATGCGGAAAAGGAGTGTGAGGAGGAGAGCGGCTTCCTGGTAAAGGCGAAGAGGGTTGTTTCGATCATTGATCGGGAAAGGGCGGGCTATCCGAGGCATGCGAACTCGATTTATAAGATATTTTTTCTCTGTGAGATCACTGGAGGTGAGGCGCGGACTAGCCTGGAAAGCAGCGCGGTGGGATTTTTCCCGCTCGATGATCTTCCGCCGCTGGATGCTCCGAGGGTGAGGGAGGTGGATATCCGGGATGCTTATGCGAGGTTTTTGGATGACTCGTTGGAAGTTGCTTTCAATTGACCGGGTGTTTAATCGGGAGCCTATGGTGCTTTTGTGATGGCCTTTCTTGCATGACGGGAAATCAGGGTTCAGTCTGCCGCCGTGCACCGCGAGTCCGTATTGTCCCTGATAGAAGAGTATCGTTTGAAGAATCCTGAAGAGGAGGAGACGGTAGCGCGGTTTCTGGATTTTGTAAGATCAGAGCCGAACTGCTTTGAAAGATCAAACGTGGCCGGACACATTACCGGGTCTGCCTGGGTGGTGAGCGAGGATGGCTCAGAGGTGCTTTTGACGCATCACCGGAAGCTCGGCTGCTGGTTACAGCTGGGAGGTCATGCGGATGGAGAGTCGGATGTTTTTGCCGTGGCTCTCAAAGAAGCGGAGGAGGAATCCGGGTTGAAATCGTTTCGTGCGGTGGGTGAGGGGATCTTTGATCTCGATATTCATCCCATCCCTGCGAGGAAGAATGAACCGGAGCATCTTCACTATGATATCAGATATGTCCTGAGAGCCGAGGGTAGCCACGATTATGTGGTGAGCGACGAGTCGCACGACCTGCGCTGGGTGAAACCCGAGGAAGTGAAACACCTCACCACCGAGCCTTCCATGATGCGCATGGTAGAAAAATGGCTCGGGTAATGAGGTTTGAATCGGTTAATTCAATCGGCTGATTGAATTACGCTTTGTCGAGAATGCTGTTCCAGTGTTCGACGTTGTCTTTCTGAGCCTCGAAGAGATCCGCTGTGTCGTCGTGGATAGTGATTGAGGTGATCTTATCGCCTTGTTTGATGGCATCCACAACGTTTTGACCCTTGGTGACTTCACCGAAGACGGAGTGCTTTCCATCAAGGTGAGGGGTGGCGTTGTGAGTGATGAAGAATTGGGATCCGTTGGTTCCCGGACCCGCGTTGGCCATGGAAAAGAGACCTGCCTTGTTGTGGCGCAGTTCCGGGTGAAATTCATCGGCGAATTTGTAGCCCGGGCCGCCTCTGCCGGTGCCGGTTGGATCGCCACCCTGGATCATGAAATTCTCGATGACACGGTGAAATTTGACATCATCGTAGTAACCGCGTTTGGCGAGGTTCAGGAAATTCGCGCATGTTGTCGGGGTTCTGCCTGAGTAGAAAGTGGCTTCGATATCGCCTGCTGAGGTGTGGAGTGTGATCTTGTGCATGTCCGGGGAAAATGGATGGGGAAGTGTGAGAGGGAAAGAGATTATTCGTGCGGATTTCTCAAGGATTGGAGAACCCAGCGGTATTCCGCGGCGATCTGCTCTTCGACAGGGCGCTGGAGCTCGTCAGGGAGCACGCCCCAGGTGTAGGTCTCGATCTCGAAGTGCTGACAGGCTTCGGGGTGTTTCTGGCACCAGGCGAGCGTTTGCTGGGCGTGAGTGCGGGTGGATTTGAGCGGAGGGGTAGGTTCTGTATCGAGTGGGATGTGAAAATGTACGCGAGCCTCGGTGAAGTTGTTCACATTTGTTCCCAGAGCTAGGAAATCAGGGAGGTCTGGAAAGCGGGAGAGTGAGGTGTCAGGGTTGCGAGCGATCACTTGGTGGAAGTAAGTGGGTTCCTCGAATTTCCGGATGGCTGCGATGGCGGCTGGATCCTTTGGCTGCAATGCAATGGCGCTGGAAAGATGGATCTTGGAGAGTCTGATCTCCGCTTGCTGGAAAAGGTCGAGTGAGGGGGCTGCTTCGTCGAATTCTATGGCGAAGTGGCAGGAGTCGAAGTTGAGCCCGATGCGATTGTGAATAACTGGGGATAAGTTTGCCTGGTGGCGGAGGCGCTCGAAGAAAGCGACGGTCTCGATTGTGTTTTCGAAATGGCCGAGGGGTTCGGGTTCCAATCCGAGATGGAGGTCGATCTGGTGTTTCTGGGATAGATCTTCAATGAAGTAGGCTAACTCAATGAGGTTTTCCTGGATCGGTGCTTCGTCTGCCTTGAAAGATTTGTGGGAGCCGGGGAGTGTGGAGACCGAGCCACCGCAGGAAATGGGTGCGAGCTCGGCTATGATTTGAAACAGGTGTTGGGTGTAGATTAGGCGTTCCTTGGAAGTCCAGTCGGGGAGGAATACCTGCTCTTTCACACGTGATCCGTGGAAGGATCCGTAAGGAAAACCGTTTATAGTAAATACGTAGGAATTGTTTGCTTTTAGCCAATCCTTAAATGTTTGTAGATTTCGTTCTTGTAGTAATTCACGTGCTGCTTGTGCGGAGAGGCGGAGACCAATGGGGTAGAGTTTTTCCTCGGGGTGGTGTCCGGATTCAAGAAGTAGGTCTCGGACTTTCAGGGTGTGAGTCTCGAGGGCACGGAGTGTCTCAGGCCAGGTTTCGGCGGGATGGATGTTGGTGCAGTAGCCTAGGGTCATGTGGCTGGGTGTAGTGAGAAGTGCCGAGTGATCAGTGATCAGTGATCAGTATGGAGCTTGGGTTAGGTGCTTTGCTCGGCGGCTTTGGCTACTTGGAGGAGGATTTGTTCGCCTAGGTGGGGGGCTAGGATCTGGATGCCGACGGGAAGGTTTTCAGATCCATCGTAATTGGTGGTTCCGCAAGGGACGGAGATGGCGGGGATTCCTGAGAGGTTTGCGGCGATAGTGAAGATGTCGGAAAGGTAGTCCTGAAGGGGGTCTTCTGTGCATGCACCGATTTTCCGGGCTGGAGTGGGTGCTACTGGCGAGATAATGGCGTCGACTTTCTCAAACGCCTGTTGGAAGTCGCGGGTGATGAGTTGGCGGACTTTTTGCGCGCGACTGTAATAAGCGTCATAATACCCGGAGGAGAGGACGTAGGTGCCGAGGATGATGCGGCGTTTTACCTCGGGGCCGAAGCCTTCTTCGCGGGACTGATGGTAGAGGTCGATGATGTCGGAGGCATTTTCAGAACGGTTTCCGTAGCGAATGCCATCGAAGCGGGAGAGGTTTGAGGAAGCTTCGGCAGGGGCGATGACGTAGTAGGTGGCTACGGCATAGGATGTGTGAGGAAGTGATATCGGAACAATGGTAGCGCCTTGATCCTTAAGCTTATCGATACATTTTTCCGCATTTTCTCGAACCCCAGAATGTATGCCTTCTCCGAAGTATTCGGCGGGCACTCCGAGTTTGAGGCCTTTGACTCCATTGTTGATTTTTGCTGAATAGTCGGGAACGGGTGCGTTGAGTGATGTTGTGTCGCGGGGATCATGGCCCGCGATGGCCTGGAGGATGAGGGCCGAGTCATCGACTGTGTGGGTGAGGGGGCCGATCTGATCGAGAGATGATGCAAATGCGATCAGTCCGAAGCGGGAGACTCGGCCGTAGGTTGGCTTCAGGCCTACGACTCCGCAGTGGGAGGCGGGCTGGCGGATGGAGCCGCCTGTATCTGATCCGAGAGCTGCGTAGGCTGTCTTGTCTGCTACTGCTGCTGCTGATCCGCCGGATGATCCGCCTGCGATCCGACCGTGATCGTGTGGGTTGAAGGTTGGCTGGAGAGCTGAGTTTTCGGTGGCGGAGCCCATGGCGAACTCGTCCATATTGGTGCGTCCGAAAGGGATGGCACCTGCTTCGATCAGTTTTTCGATAACGCTTGAATTATAAGGAGATGTGAAAGAATTTTCGAGAAATTTAGAGCCACAGGAGCACGGCTGATCCAAGGTGTTGATATTGTCCTTTATCGCGATTGGGATGCCGCCGAGAGGTTTTGAGAGGTCTGCGGTGGATGCGGCTTCCAATGCTTTTTCCAAATCGTATGAAACGTACGCTTGAGTCTTTGGGTCGCGCTGCTGGATATTTCCTGTAAGATCCTGAAGGAGTGTTTGAGGGCTTGTTTCGCCTGAGAGAAGTTTCTGACGTAGGTCGGTGATGGACATTGTGTTTGGGAAAATTGCTAAGGTTTAGGAAAGAAGCCGGCCAAAGGTGCAGCTCTCCATTGTTTATGCGTCGGCTACTACTTTTGGGACGCGGATCTGGTCTTGTGCCTGGTCGGGTGCGTTTTGTAGGACTTTTTCGGGCGGAAGACTTCCCCGTGGGATGTCATTGCGCATTTGGGCGAGGGTCGAGTCTGTGGTGTCTTCCAGGTCATCCGGGAGCTCAATTGCGGAGAGTGACTCGACGTGGGAGATGATGGATTCGAGTTGGGTTTGGAAGGTTGCGACTTCGTCTTCTGTGAGATCGAGGCGGGCGAGTTTTGCCACATAGCGGACATCGATTTGTTCTTGGGACATCAGGTGGGGAGATTTGTGGAGGCGGGGAGAAGATGCAATTCCTTTGTGGAACCGAGGGGCGGGTTTTCTAAATGAAGTTTTCAAAGAAACTTTGAACGTATTGGAAAGTTGAAGGTCTATCCTAATTGAAAGCCGACAATGTCGCTTTCATGTAAGGGTGTAACAGCAGTTGTCTTACGACTCCACGGGTGTGGGTGAGTAAGATAGCTTTTTTAAAGCCGCCAGGGAAGGGACTCCTTGGCGGCTTTCCTTTTTGCCAAGGAAAGTGATTTTCCAGCGTGCCGTGTTGATTCGGGATGTTTTGTTTTCCCTGCCTTGTTCCAGCGACTTCGGATTGGATTTCGAGGGATCTTCCAACAGCGGCCAGATGATTCCTCAATTTGGTCTTATGAAACTCCGTATTCCTTGAGGACTTCCAAATCCACGTATTCCAGGACGGACAGGTGGCAAGCTTCCAAAACTAGGGGTGGAGCGAGATTCGCATCGAGGGCTTCCGTCCAGCGTGTCACGCAAAGGCACCAGAGGTCGCCAGGTTTGAGTCCGGGAAAGTCAAACTCCGGGCGAGGGGTGGATAGGTCATTTCCGCGCTGTTTGGAGAAAGTCAGGAATTCCTTGGTGACCTTTGCGCAAACGGTGTGGAGGCCGTGATCGCCGGAGCCGGTGCGGCAATAGCCGTCACGGAAGTAGCCAGTCAGGGGATCGGTGCAGCAGGATTTGAGAGGGGTGCCGAGGATGTTTGTAATCATAATTTAACTTTCAATTATCAAAGCTCAAAGGGCTTTGACCGTGTGCTTATTGGAAGCACGGATCTGACGAATCCTACTCTTACTACTCGTTTTCCTCAAGGTGTAGGAGAAGGATTCTTTTGATTTCCTCGGAGGTGGCGGGGTCGTGGGGGACGCCGTGATTAGACGGGACGATGAGTTCCGAGGCGACGGGCTCCACGTGGGAAGACCAGTAGGGAACAACGCCGTCGCTGCTGTCCGGGGTATTGCCACGGCCTTTGTCACCGATGATGGAGTGGAAGGTGATGTCTGAGGGGAGAGGCATGTTTTTCAGGCCTTTGCTGGCGGGGCTGAATGGTGAGAGGCTGCTGATGGAGGTGGGGAGGCGCAGGGCTGGTTTTTCCGCGCTGTTTGCCACGTTGTCGGTGGCGGCGGAGAGGGCGGCATCCAGAAGGCCGACGGTGAGTGTCTTCGGGAGGCGGACGAGGCTGGAGAGGAATGCGGTGCCGCGGAAATTAGCTGCAGGGCTGCCCTGGTGTGGAACTGCCATGAATACGACGCGCTTCGGATAAGTCAGGGGTTGGTAAAGGAGGCTTTCGCGGATGAGGGTGCGGGTTTCCGGTTTTACTTTCAGCTGATCGAACGGGGTTTTGAAGTATTCCCTGTAGAGGTGCTGGCGGGGAGGAGAAACTGCGGTGCGGGTAAGGAGGCCGCCCATGGAGTGTGAGAGGATCACGGTTTTCTTCAGATTTTCATCGGAGCCTTTTGTGCGGGCGTAGTTGGCTGCCTGTCCCATTTTCTGGCGGAAGAGCATGGCGTTGTAGAGCCATGGGGTGCCTGTCGGGTAGTTGTAGAGCCAGATCTGGTATTTTTCTCGGAACCATGGCTCCGGGGAGAGGTCATTGATAATATCGCGGTATGCATCCGGGCTGGAGACGAGGCCGTGAACCATGACGACGGGGATTTTTGTGGGATCGTAGGGTTCCAGGAAATAGAGCCCTGTTTCCTGGATGAATCGATCCGGGAGCAGGACGTTCTGGATCCGGAGGTTGTCGAGATCAGTCATGTACCAAAAGAAGTCGATGGGGGCGGTCCAATCAGCAGCGAGGTGATGGGTGGTTTTCCCGACTTGGTAAGTGTCTGTGACCCAGCGTTTTGAGAAGTGCCACTCCGGGTTTTTTTTGGAAAAATCGAGAGTGACCGTCAGGTTTTTCGGCTGGCCGTTGGGGGGGTGGTATGGTTTGCGGGGAATGCCAATCGGGCTTGTGGCAGTCCATGATACGGCTGGAATGCCGATGCCATCGATCTCTTGGCGGCGAGTTTCCTTGGTGCGGAATTTCACGGCTGAGGCGGGGAAAAGGGAGTCGGTTTTGGCTAGCTCGGCCAGGTTTTCGGGTGCGATGACTGTGCCGATGTCATGGGCTTGTTGCGGCCAGTTGGTTTTTTTCCCGCAACGGAGCTGGTCAAAGAGGATGGCTACGGACTTGTTGTAATAGGCCAGGGCGGCGGGCCACTGGGATTTTTTTGCGGGGTCGGCCAGTATTTTCCAATTCAACTCTGCTGTCTGCAGTGCGCTGGCAGAGGGGACGCGCGAGCTGGCAGGGAGAATATGGCAGGCGGGAGGCCTGGGAGCGCCACAGCTTATTAAGAAAACAAGTGGTAGGAGAACGGGAAGAAGGAAGCGCATGGGACGGCAAGCCTTCTAGTGGGGCGAGCGGAATTTGCCAAGAGGAAGTGACCCAACGCGCA
>JBPOGC010000145.1:0-7133 GCA_051251795.1 Luteolibacter sp.
TTTTGTGCGGCATCGGTGGCGATGCCAAGGGTGGCGGCGACTTCGCGGATGGTAAGGGAGCGATAGAAGCGTAGCAGCAGGGCTTCTCGGTCTTTTTCTGATAGTGCGGCGAGTGCTTCATCGAGCACGGACTGCATTTCCTGCCATGTACTGTCTTGGGATGTGCTGCGGGTTTCCATGGCGAGGTTTTGGCGTTTGCGGTTTTCGCGTTGGTTTTGGCGGATGAGGTTTTTGGAATGAAGTATGGCTGTGCGGTGCAGCCAGCCGCCGATGGAAGAGCATGAGCTTAGGGATTTTGCCTTGCGGGCGAGGGTGATAAAGGTGAGCTGAGAAACTTCGGTTGCCATTGATTCATCGCGGCAACTTCGGCGGGCAGTGGCCTGCACGAGGCCGGCGTAGCGGGCGACGAGTTTACGAAATGCGGATTCGCGCTGATGCTTGAGCCACTCGGAGAGTAATTCAGGATCTGATGGGTTCGGATTTTGCATTTCTAGTAGAGAGTGTGCAGCTATGATGGATAGCGGACAAATTTCTCAATAAAATCGCAAACCGCGTGTAGTGACGGCTCCGGGTTCAGGCCGAATCTCGCTCAAAGCCCCAGAATCGTGGCGGCGGTGCCGAAGTAGATCAGCATTCCCGAGACATCGACTATGGATGCAAGGGAGGGGGCGGAGACTACTGCGGGATCGAGCTTGATAGCGCGGGCGGTGATGGGGAGGAGGGCGCCGAGAGTAGTGGCGGAGAGGACTTGCAGGGTGATGGCTGCTGCGACGGCAAAGGAGAGCTGGAAAAAGGAGAAGCTGTCTGGTGCCTCCGGGTGAAAGTGCGGGAGGATGAAGGAGATGAAGGCGGCGATGGCCACCCCGAGTGTGAGGCCGAGGAAGATGCCTATGCGGGCTTCTTTCCAGGCGATGCGAAGGGCGGAGTTAGCCCCGATTTCCCCTAAGGCGAGAGCGCGGATGACCATGGTGGCTGCCTGTCCACCGGCGTTGCCACCGGATGCGACTACCATTGGTAAGAAGAGAGATAGGACGAAAGCTTTTTCCAGGACTCCGCTGAAGCGGAACATGACGTAGCCGGAGATGATGGAGACGAATGCGAGGCCGACGAGCCAGATGACGCGGCGGCGGTAGTGGGTGGGGACGGTGGTATTGAGGTAGGTGAGCTCGGTCTGTTCGCCGCCGATGCCGCCGAGTTTCTCCAGGTCTTCGGTGGACTCTTCCTGCATGATCTCGAGGGCGTCATCGTAGGTGATGACTCCGAGGAGGTGGTGGAATTCATCGACGATTGGGAGGACAATGAGGTCGTATTTGGAGAGGTAGCGAGCGGCATCTTCCTGGTCGGCGCCGGCAAGGATGTACTCGTCAGCGTCTTCCATGATGTCGTTGATGGGCGTATTCCAGGGGTTGAATGCCAGATCGCGGAGGCGGACTTTGCCGACGAGGCGGCCCTGCTCGTCGACGACGAAGATGCGGGCGAGGGTCTCGGTGTCCTCACGATCGCGGCGGAGGATGGCGATGGCCTGCTTCACTGTCATGTCCGCGGTAATGCGGCCAATCTTGGTGGTCATGCGGCCGCCGGCGGTGTCTTCCTCGTATTTCAGGAGGGACTTTGTGAGTTCCTTGTCCTGGGAGCCGAGAAGGGAGAAGAAGCGGACTTGCGCTTCATTGGAAACGACCTGGAAGATATCCACCCGGTCGTCGTCGGAGAGGTTTCCGAGGAGGAAGCGGAGCTGGGCGGGCTTGAAGTGGTTCAGGGCGTCTTCGATGAGGGAGTCTGGTAGCTCTGCGACTACGTCGGTGGCGAGCTCCGGGCCGATGGTTTTCAGGAAATAATCGCGTTCCTCGTCGTTGAGGTGCTCGTAGAGTTCTGCTAAGTCGGCGTAGTGGACGTTTTCCGCGGCGTATAGGAGGGCGGAGCCGTCAGAGGCATCAATGGCGCGTCTGATTTCCTGGATAGGGGTTTCATCTTCGTCTTCCGGCACGTGGGAAAACTGGGGTGACGGGCGGCGAGTCGCAAGGAAATCCTCAAGGAATGGCGCTTTCCGAACAGGAGGTTGCCAGGGAGCGGGTTTGTTTGATATTTTTTAATTACTACGAATGGCGTAAGTGATGCTGTTTCCCATATACACCGCCATCCGGAGTGGTATGAATTGCTTGTGTGGAATGCCCGTGAGAGGGGGTTTTCTTAGAAAATGGGTTTTGCCTGTGATTGTGGAACGTGAGTTGCAGGATGCCGGAGGAATCCGATGAAACTGAAGTCTGTACTGATATTTTGTCTAATGAGCGCGGGGCGCTTGTGTGGAGAGGAGTCCGATGGTTTTGAGGAGTTGTGGGGGATGGCGACTCTTTATGAGGATGAGGGAAATCCTCTGATCCAGAAGTTCAAGTTGCGCGGGAGGTATCATGGGCAGTTCCATGTGACGGAGGCGGAGCAGGGGGATGACAGCGACTGGGAGGACAGGAGGTCGCGGTTCGGGTTTGATGCGAGGCTTTTCCGGGGGAGCATCGACCTGAGGGTGGATTTCCAGAGCAATGACGGGTTTCACAATTTCTATGACGGGCTGGTGGACGCGTATGTGAAGTGGAAGCCGCACGAGGATGTGGCGGTGACGGTGGGGAAGATGCAGCCGCAGTTTTCCGCGCATGACTGGCTGAACTCGTCAAACGAGCAGGAGACCTTCGAGCGCTCGCATATGTTCAACCAGCTGAATGTGAACCGGGCGACTGGCTTTACGGTGGTGGGAAACCACGGGGCGCTGGTGTGGCAGGCGGGGTTTTACGCGAATGACACTCCGGCGAGCACGACGGGGACGGGGTCGTTCGGTGATTTCAACGGGGGGGTGTCGTATTCGCTGGGTGCGGGATATGATTTCAAGGAGGGGCTGGGGATGGACAAGGCTTTGCTGCGGGCGGACTGGGTGCATAGTGACAGGGAGCCGGGTGATACGGTTTTCGGGCGGTATGATGATATTTTCTCGCTGACTTTCTGGGCGGTGGAGGGAAGGGGGGCGGTGGCGTTTGAGGCGTTTTCCGCCAGTGGCGGGGATGGGCTGGATTCCAGGGCGTTTGGATTCTATGTGCAGCCGATGTATGATCTGGTGCCGGGGAAGGTGCAGCTGGTGGGGAGGTATTCCTATTCGGAGAGCGAGGATCCGATGGGGCTGGGGGCGCAGAGCAGGTATGAGAGGAGGGCGGGGGGAGGTCGCGGGGATCGCTACCATGCGTTTTATCTGGGGGCGCAGTATTTCATCTATGGAAACAAGCTGAAGCTGATGGCGGGCGCGGAGTATTCGCTGCTGGGGCAGGATTCTTCGGGGGATGGGTATGACGGATTCAGTTTCCTGACTGGCGTGCGGGTTTCGTTTTAGTAGAAGGGGTCATGAAGCTTTTGCGGTTGGTCAGTTTTCTTGAGGGGATTTCGTTTCTGGTGCTTTTGTATTTCGCGATTTATCACAAGCGAATCCTTGGGCAGGAGGATGCGATCCGTGTGCCGGGTATGATCCACGGGGTGCTGTTCATGCTTTTCTGCCTGGTGCTGGGGTATGTGTGGATCGAGAGGAAATGGTCGTTCGGGAAGGTGTTGTTGGCGTTTGTGTGTTCGCTGGTGCCTTTTGCCCCTTTCTATCTGGAGAGGAAATTGAAGGCGGAGGAATAATGGTTTGAGGAGGCTGCGGAAACGGGTAGGACTTTGGCGTGAATAGTTGGGAAATGGCTGTGGATGTTCTGGGGCGTGCGGTGAAGGCGGGTGTGGGGGAGTTTGTGGTGTGTGGTGGGGCGAGGAATGCGGTGTTGCTGGAGGTTTTGGCGAAGATGGGCGCGAAGGTGCGGGTGTGGAGTCATTTCGAGGAGAGGTCCGCGGGTTTTTTCGCGCTGGGGCGGACTATGGCTACGGGGCGGCCTTGTGCTGTGGTGGTGACGAGCGGGACGGCTGTGGCGGAGCTTTTGCCGGCGGTGATGGAGGGGTTTTACCAAGGGAGGCCGCTGGTATTGATCACTGCTGATCGGCCGGAACATTTCCGTGGGAGCGGTGCTCCGCAGGCGGTGGAGCAGGTGGGTGTTTTTTCAGAATATGCGGAGAGCTGTGGGTTTGAGGAGTGGGGCGGGATGCGGCCGCTGCATGTGAATGTGGAGCTGGAGGAGGAGTTTGAGGTTGGGGAAATTGATTTTTCCGGGATGGAGGTGGGGGAGTTTGAGGTGGATTTTGGGAGGCCGATTGTGGGGGAGCTGGCGAAGTGGATTCGTGCGCGGTCGCTGCGTGGGATGGTGGTGATGATCGGTGATCTGGAAGTGGAGGAGCAGGAGGAGGTGTTTCATTTCTGCGAGGCGCTGGGTGTGCCGGTGGTGGCGGAGGCGACGAGTGGGCTGAGGGAGGTGCTGCAGCATCTTCATCTGGTGGATGGGGATGTGGTGCTAAAGGAGAGGCCGCCGACAAAGATTTTGCGTTTGGGCGGGGTGCCTAGTGGGCGGTTCTGGCGGGATCTGGAGGATTTGCCGGAGGTGGATGTGTGGTCGGTCTGTAGGAACGGGCTGCGTGGTCTTGGGCGGGAGGCGAAGGTTTTCCGGGGGACGCTGGAGAGGGTGTTGCCGGCGCTGGGGGATGTGGATGAGATCGGCGATGTGCAGGATCTGTTGGAGGGTGTGGAGCGGCGGGGCGAGCGGATTGAGGAGGCTCTTGAATCATTTCCTGACAGCGAGCCGGGCTGGGTGAGGATGGTTTCGGTTTATGCTTCTGTGGGGAGCGGGGTGTATTTGGGGAACAGTCTGCCGGTGCGTGAGTGGAATGCCTACGCACAGTGGGAGCGGGCGGTGCAGGTAGTGTGGGCGAACCGGGGTGCGAATGGGATCGACGGGCAGGTGAGCTCGTGGCTGGGGGTGACTGCGGTGGAGGAAAATGCCTGGGCGGTTCTGGGTGATCTGACGGTGCTGTATGATCTGGCTGCGCTGAAGATGCTTGGGCAGGTGGAGTGCAAGGGACGGGTGCTGGTGGTGGTGAACAATGGTGGGGGTAGGATTTTTGACAGGGTGCCTAGGCTGGAGGGGATGTCGGAAGCTGGGAAGGAGTGGATGACTGCTGGGACTGAGGTGGATTTTCAGGCGATAGCGAAGGCGTGGGGGATGGATTATCTGCGGATGAAGAGGGTGGATGAGTTTGACGGGGTGGAGGAAAGTGACAGGGCGACTTTGTTGGAGGTGGTGGTTGATGACGGTCAGACGAAGGCGTTTTTCGGGAAGGGGTGAGTGGCGTGATCATCTGGGGTTGAGGAAAGATGCCGGCCAGAGACCGGCTCTCCATTATTGTGGGCTTGTCCCGAAGAGTCCGGTGTTTTTGTGGAAGATGGGGCCGGGGGAAGGATGTGATTTTTCAGGTAGCCAGAAGTCGCCAGAACGGACGTGTGGGGACACACGTCCCTGCCATTAAGAAGCCGGACGGAGACAGGCTCCCCATTATTGGCGGTGCTGATCGATAGATGGCGGATTCTCTTGCCAATATTCAGGGGAATTCGCAGTTTCTTATCGTGATCGAACTATGGGAACAGGCTCTTCTTCCTTACAACTTGCCTCTTACGGTATTGTTGGGAGCTGTTGTGGTTTTCTGGCTGCTTTCGATCCTGGGAGTAATGGATATCGATGCGTTTGACTTTGATTTCGACGCTGATGTGGAAGGGGATGTCAGTGGGGTTCCCGCTGCAATGATGCGGGTGGTGAATGCAGGGCTGGTGCCACTGACAATCGTGCTTTCCGTGCTGGTCTTGCTGATGTGGATGGCGTCGATGGTTTTGAATTTCTATTTCAATCCAGGGCAGAGCTGGCTGCTGGCTATTGGATTCTTCTTTGCCTCCTTTTTCATAGGGGTGATTGGGACGAAGATTCTTACGCAGCCGCTTGTGCCGTTGATGAAGAGGCTGAAAGAGGGGGAGGATATTGCGCCGGTGATCGGGCAGATCGGAGTGGTTCGTTCCATTGAGATGGATTCGACATACGGGCAGGTGGAGGTGGAGCGCGAGGATGGTGCGCCGGCAATTCTCAATGCGAAGCTGGGAGAAGACTCGCCAGCGATTCCGCGCGGCACTCAGGTCGCGATACTTTCGATGGATGAGAAAACGGGCGTGTATTTTGCGCGCGCGCTTCCTTCAGCTCCTGAAATTTCATAAAACCAATCCATAGCAATTAAATCATGAACGATACCCTATCGACATCCGCAGCAATTCAGGCAGTCATGCACCCCTCCCTGGCTTTCCTGGGCCAGTTGGGGCTGGTCGGTGCGATCATTGTAATTCTGATCGTCGTCGCTTTCTTTTTCTTTTTGCTGACCTTTTACCGGAAGGTGGAAAAGGGCAGCGCACTTGTCCGGACAGGTGGTACGAAGGCGAAGGTGATTCTGAATGGCGGGTTCGTGGTGCCGATTGTGCATCGCGCGGAGCTGATTGATATTTCCGTGAAGCGGATCGAGATCGACCGGACGGGTAAGAACGGTCTGATCTGCCTGGATAACATGCGGGCGGATATCAAGGTGGTGTTCTTTGTGCGGATTAACAATGTCGAGGCGGACATCATCAAGGTTGCGGATTCCATCGGGTGTGATCGGGCTTCGAGCGAGGCGGAGATCAGAAACCTTTTCGATGCGAAGTTCTCCGAGGCTCTGAAGACGGTCGGAAAGAGGTTCCTTTTCACCGAGCTGTATGAAGACCGCGACAAGTTCCGTGAGGCGATCCTGAAAGTGATCGGCACGGATCTGAACGGATATATTCTCGAGGATGCGGCGATTGATTACCTGGAGCAGACGCCGATGAACATGCTGGATCCGGATAATATCCTGGACTCCGAGGGTATCAAGAAGATCACCGAGCTGACAGCGGAACAGGCGAAGCTTTCCAACAGGATCCAGCGGGACAAGGAAAAGGTCATCAAGCAACAGGATGTGGAAGCCCGCGAGGCGATCCTGGAGCTGGAGCGTCAGCTGAAAGAAACCGAAGCTCGTCAGCAGCGTGAGGTGGAAACGGTTCAGTTCCGCGAAGAGGCGGAGTCAGCGAAGGTGGGTGAGGAAGAGCGTAAGAAATCTGAGATTGCTCGCATTGCGGCGGATGAGGAGCTGGCGATCGCGCAGGAAAACAAGGAGCGGCAGGTGATTGT
>JBPOGC010000146.1:0-7131 GCA_051251795.1 Luteolibacter sp.
CAGCTCCGGCGTCGCGCCTTGCCTGACACAAAAATCTCTCGCAGCACTCATCCGGCATTTTACAGACAGCCTCTTAGAGATTTGAGGTCGCCATCGATCCTTTCCAAAAGGTTCATGAACTCGGGATCGGCTGAGGTTTGCTTACGGGTGCTATCGGCTTCTGTGGACTTCATTGGATACGAATCTGCGGGCAAGTTCTTGCTCTGTATTGCGATTCTTGTCCGGTGTTCCTAGACTTTCTTATGGAGATTTTTGAGAAGCTGATTTTGGCGGGTAGGGAACTGGCGGATGAGTTGCGTCCTTTGGCGTTTTCCGAGCCGGTGACGCATACCTATTTGACCGTGGATTACGCGGCGGAGGGGTATGAGGGGTATCTGAGGAAGTTTGGAAACTCGAGGAAGCGGGTGCTGATGCTGGGGATGAATCCGGGGCCCTATGGCATGGCACAGACGGGAGTGCCGTTTGGCGAGGTGGCGCTTGTTCGAGACTGGATGGGGCTTTTTCCGGAAATTGGGAAGCCCGAGACAGAGCACCCGAAGCGGAAGATCACGGGGATGGAGTGCCCCAAGTCCGAGGTGAGCGGGCGGCGACTCTGGGGGCTTTTTTCAGAAAAATACCCAGATGCGGAAGACTTTTTCCGGGAGCATCTGGCGATCAACTTCTGCCCGCTGATCTGGATGAAGGACACGGGGGCGAACGTGACCCCGGACAAGATCAAGGCGGCGGAGATGGTGGCTGTGGATGAGGCGTGCCAGATACATCTCAGAAAATTGATCGAGATACTAGAGCCGCAGTATTTGATCGGGGTGGGTGCCTATGCCGAAAAAAAGATGACGGCTGTGAAGAAGGAACTCGGGCTGGATGCGGTTGTAGGAAAAATCCTGCACCCGTCTCCCGCATCCCCTGCGGCGAACCGGGGATGGGCGGAGGCGGCTGAAAGGCAACTGAAGGAAATGGGAATCTGGGAGCCTACCTTTTAATAGGCTCAGCACCCTGACCTGCTGGTGCGTCGCCTTCTCCAGCCGGCTCGGTGTCTTCTCCTACTGGCTCAGTGTCCTGACCGGCAGGCTCGTCACCTTCTCCGGCAGGTTCTGTGTCTTCACCGACGGGTTCCGCATCCTGGCCTGCGGGTTCATCACCCTTTCCGGCGGGCTCGGTGTCTTCTCCTACCGGCTCAGTGTCCTGACCGGCAGGCTCGTCACCTTCTCCGGCAGGTTCTGTGTCTTCACCGACGGGTTCCGCATCCTTCCCGGCGGGAACGGTATCGTTTCCGTAGGATTCCGTTTCGGCGTCGGCGACAGACCATGGGTTGAGGAGGATTACCCCGGTCAAAAGGCTCAGGCCAACTGATGCGACAGGGGAAAACGGGGAGGAATTTGTGCTTTTCATAGTTATTCCATACGCTCGGATACGCATCTGTAAAGTGGTGTGTTTTGATGCCGGTAAATCAACGGTGCGACTTATCGGGGCTTGTTTCTTGGCAAAGGTGGTGTTCATTTTTCCCTGTGATCGATCTGGAATGCGAATGTAGCGATCTGCCGATGGTGAAATACTCGGCGGGCGATGTAGTGATCGAAGAAGGAAAATGCTTTGGTGCATTGTTTTTCCTCCAAAGCGGAACGGTTGAGGTCGTCAGGAATGGAGTGTCGCTTGGGACTCTTTCGGAACCTGGTACGGTGCTGGGTGAAATTTCCGTTCTACTGGGCAGGCCTCATATCGCAGAGGTGCATGCCGTGGATGAATGCAGCTTTAAATTCGCGGAAGATGCGGATGCCTTTCTCAAGGAACATCCCGAGGTGAATCTTTATATTTCCCGCCAGCTTGCAAAGAAGGTGGATACGCTTTCCTGCTATATGGCGGATCTGAAGCAGCAGTACGCGGGAGAAGAGGGGCATCTGGGCATGGTGCCTGATGTTCTAGAGAAGTTGCTGAATTCCTGAGCGGAAGCTAGGTTAAGGACATTTCTTCGGTTTCTTCCGAGGACACCCAACGGGCGGTTTTCAGCTGTGTGTCTATGACTGTCGCGGTGGGGGCTCTGCCGATCTGGTGCCCACTGTTTATCACCCAGGAGTTTTCCACCTTATCGATCCATGAGCCTTCTTCATAAAACGGAGCCTGGTGAACGTGCCCGCTCAGGACGATTTCGGGATTGTAGGTGGCGATCCAAGTCGCGAGTAGGGGCTCTCCCTTGTCTCGAAGCCCATTCCAGGATACAGGGCTGTTTGAGGGGGGTGCGTGATGGATCCAGATCCAGCGTTTTCCTTTGGCTTTGAGGCTGTCTCTGGTGAGCTGTGCTTCCACATCGGCTTGTTGTGAATCGGATTCCCACCAGGGGAGAATACTGAAAACGCAGTCCTCAAGCTGGATTAGATCGCCATCGACGTGGACGAAATCAGAGCGGCTGGCCTGAAGCCACTCCGCATCGCGGGTTCCGGTTTTCCTGTCTGTGAGGAGGTCGTGATTTCCAGAGGAAACGATCAGCGGAGCCAGAGGGGCGAGGCGTTCCAAGTATGTCTGTGTGACGACGGCCTGTGCCTCCAACGGAACGATGGAAGCCATGTCGAGCAGGTCGCCAGCGATGACGACAAGATCGAAGGAAGCCGCAGCTCCGACCAGCCAATCCCACTGACGAAGAGTGTAGTGGAGGTCGGCAACGAGGAGTAGCTTCACAGGTAGGGTTTTTCCAAATCGATCAGACAGAGCTTTTTCCGAAGGTGCCGAGGAGTGAGGCGAAATCGACGGGTTCGGCTTTGTCCGCGTTGATGATGGCGGTTTTCTGGAGGGAAAAGATTTCGGAGATGCCTTTTGAGGAAAGGTCTAGCATGGCGTCCATTTGTGCTTTGGTGAAGACGGCTTCTTCACCTGCGCCTTGGACTTCCACGAACTCAAGGGCTTCTGTCATGACGATGTTGAAATCGACGGTGGCGGCTTTGTCTTCGGGGTAGTTCAGATCAAGGACGGGAACGTTTTCGTAGACTCCGGCCGATACTGCGGCGACGAGTTTTTTAAGAGGGAATTCTTTGATTTTCCCTTCTGACATCATGCGGTTGAAGGCGATGGCGGTGGCTACGCAGGCACCGGTGATGGAGGCGGTTCGGGTGCCGCCGTCTGCCTGGAGCACATCGCAATCGATCCAGAGTGTGCGTTGGCCGATTTTCTGGAGATCGACTACGGCGCGCATGGAGCGGCCGATGAGGCGCTGGATTTCCGAGGAGCGGCCATCGAGCTTTCCACGGGAGATGTCGCGGGATTTCCGGTCATGGGTAGAGTAGGGGAGCATGGAATACTCTGCGGTGAGCCAGCCGCCGGAGACTTTCTGGTATCGCATCCAGCCAGGGACTCCATCTTCGAGAGTAGCTGAGCAGATCACGCGGGTGTTGCCGAAGCTTACCAGCACTGAGCCGGTTGCGTTCGGGGCGACATTCGGGTGGAAGGAAATGGGGCGTAGCTGGTCGTTTGAGCGAGCGTCTGGGCGAGTCATGCGGGGAAGTTGTGGGCGGAGATTTGAAACTTCAAACCTCAAATGGAATTGTGAGTAGGTTGGAAGGGTTTGTGTTTTAAAAAGGGAGGATAGGGGTGTTTTTCAAGGTTTCATTATTTAAATTCATTCCTGAGTAGTAGGTTGATGAATCCTGTTTGTTATTTTGCTGTTTTACAGGTTAATGATGAGCCGATGGCATTTGATCGTGCTGAATTACTCATGGGAAATAGGCTCAGGTTGGGTGGGATGGGATTGCGCTCTGCTATTTCAGGGATTGTATGTACTCGATCCGAAAATCCTCCTCATCGTCTTCCAAAGGCAATGTGGTGGTTGTCGGGAACGGTATCGCTTCATTGCGTTTTTGCGAGGAGGCTGTTTCGAACGGATTGGCTGGCAATTGCAAAATCACTGTTCTGGGCGGGGAGCCTTTGCCGGCATACGACCGGGTGCGCCTGTCGCAGTATGTGAAGGATAAATCTGCGGAAGGACTAATTTTCCATCCAAAGGAGTGGTACGTTGAGAATGGGATCGACTTGCATGTGGGTGACGAGGTCGCGGCGCTTTATCCGGAAAGCAAGAAGGTCGTTACCGGGACTGGAGTGGAATACTTTTATGATGACTTGGTTCTTGCGACGGGGTCGTCTGCGTTTGTGCCGCCTGTGCCGGGGATAGAGTTCCCGGGGGTTTTCGTTTACAGGACTTTGGATGATTTGGATCGGATTATTTCCGTTGCCAAAAATGCCAAGACGGCTGCGGTGATCGGGGGCGGGCTGCTGGGACTGGAGGCGGCGCAGGCTTTGAGTTATCTGGGGCTTTCTCCGACGATCATTGAGAGAGCCGATTTCCCTATGCCGAGGCAGTTGAACGCGACTGCGGGGGCGATGATCCGGGAGAAAGTGGAGGGACTGGGGCTGACATTCCGTGGCAATTTTTCGACAAAGGAGATTTTGAAAAAGGCCGATGGTCTGGAACTTCTGGATGAGCACGGAGGAAAGGTGATGGCTGACATTGTGCTCGTTTCGGCAGGGATTTCACCGAACTCGGGAATTGCGGAGGAGGCGGGCTTGCCGTGCGGGGTGAGAGGCGGGGTGATTGTGAACGATCTTCTTGAGACGGAGGATGGGCACATTCATGCGGTAGGTGAGTGTGCGTTGCATCACGGGAATGTCTACGGCCTTGCAGCGCCGGCGGGGGAAATGGCTCGCTACGTCGCGCGGAAATTGGCGGGCGTGAAGCAGCAGCCGTTTCAGAAGCCGGATCTTTCGACACGGCTGAAGATGCTGGGGGTAGAGGTGGTCACGATCGGCTCGGCTTTGGACAAGGGTGAAATTATCGAGTTTTCCGCTGAGGACGGTTACCGGTTGGTGACTCTGAATGTGAACCGGGTTCCGGTTGGGGCTCTGGGGATAGGGGGGTGGGAGGAGTCCAACCTTCTTCAGGGTTGGTATCTGGAGGGGAGGGCGCTGAGGCCAAAGGAGATCGAGAGTTTTCGGGAAAGCGGGCTATTTCAGCCGGAGGCGGCTGGAGCCGGCGTGACGCAGTGGCCGGATGAAAGGCTGATCTGCAATTGCATGCAGATCTCCAAAGGAGCTGTCTGCCATGCGATGGCTTCCGGTGCTTGTTCTCCTGATCTGATTTCTGAAAAGACCGGCGCGGGAACGGTCTGCGGCTCATGTGTTCCGCTTCTGGAAGAACTGTGCGGGGCTCCGGTGACTAAGCGCAGGGGTGTGGCTCCGATGCTGCTGATCGTTGTGGCGGCCATCGCTCTTCTGGTCGCGGTCTCGGTGCTTTTTGTGAAAGTCCCCAATGCGACGAGTGTGGATTCGCTGAATTATCAGCTGGATCGCTTTTGGGAGGAGGCGCAGCCGAAACAGATTACGGGTTATTCTTTGCTTGGTGTGACGGCGTTCGGCCTGCTGATTTCCCTGCGGAAGCGTTTGCCGAAGTTTCGCATCGGCGCGTTTGTGAAATGGCGGGTGTTTCACTCCGCGTTCGGGCTGATCTCGCTCATCGCCTTGTTCGCGCATACGGGATTCCGTTTCGGATCGAATTTGAACGCCACGCTCATGGCTGTGTTCGTTGGGTTGAATTTACTGGGGGCGGTTGCGGGTATCGCGGCAGGTCTGGAAACGAGGGGTTCTCCGAAGGCGGCTATGCTGGCACGCCGTGTAAGGCCTGGTCTTACTATTGCTCACTACGTCCTTTTCTGGCCTCTCCCTGTGCTTCTCGGGTTCCACATCGCATCCGCCTACATCTACTAGAATTATCGTAATGATCCTCGGCCGACGTTCACAAATAATCATCTGGGTGCTGCTTAGCGCAGGGCTTGCGGGATGGTGGGGTTTTGTGTTCTTCGAGGCGGAGGACAAGACAGCCCTGCTGCCGGGCAAGACTTCCCATGGGCACTATCAGATCGAGATGGAATGCAGCGCCTGCCACGATACCACTCCGGACGGGCTTCTGGTTTCCGCAGTGTCGAACGGGGCATGCCTGAAGTGTCATGATACGGATCTGAAAGACGCGGATGACTCACACCCATTGGTGAAATTCAAGAAGCCGGAGAATCGGCCTTTTCTCGAAAAAATAGATGCACAGAGTTGTGTTGCCTGCCATACGGAGCACGAGCCGGGCGTAACTGGAGAGATGGGTATATCGGTGCCGCCGGACTATTGCATGTATTGCCATCAGTCCACAGTGGAGGAACGTGAGAGTCACAAGGGGCTTGGCTTCCAGACATGCGCCACCTCGGGCTGCCATAACTACCACGACAACCGTTCGCTATATGAGCAACACCTGAAGAAGCACTCGCTGGAACCGCCTTTTCTCGAAAATCCTGTGATCGCGGGGACGGATGCGCTGGAAAAATATCTTGCTGAAAATACGGATGTGAAATCCCTCTCAGCTGAAGACGCGGATGCGCCGGAGGGGGTGGTTGTTTCCGAAGAACACATCAAGCAATGGGCAACGGATGCCCACGCGATCGCGGGGGTGAATTGTTCTTCATGCCATGAACCGGAAGGAAAGAAGTGGCAGGATGAGGTGAGCCTGAACACCTGTGCGACATGCCACGAACAGGAGTATGAGGGCTTTCTCAAAGGGAAACACGGGATGCGTATTGCAGCGGGTCTTTCACCCATGACACCCGGACAAGCGCGGCGACCGATGAAGGAGGCTGCTGCCCATCTGGCACTGGACTGCACGTCATGCCATGGCTCGCACGATTTCGATACCAAGGAGGCATCCTATTCATCCTGTGTGAAATGCCATGACGACGAGCATACGAAAAGCTATGAGAACTCTCCTCATTTCGCTTTGTGGGAAAAAGAGCTTTCCGGGGAGGCCGCCGAAGGGACGGGAGTCTCATGCGCCACCTGCCATATGCCGCGCGTGGACGATGGGAAGGGCGGGCTGAGGGTGGAGCACAACCAGAACGCGAATCTCACTCCGAATGAGAAAATGCTACGACCCGTTTGCCAGCAGTGCCACGGGCTTCCCTACGCGATCGACGCGTTGTCAGACAAGGATCTGATCATGAAAAACTTTTCCGGGTCACCCGGAGTCCACAATGAGAGCTGCGACTGGTCAAGAGAGCGCGCGATCAAGAGGAAAGATCCCGAGATGATGGAGATGATCCGGAAAATGTCCGAGGC
>JBPOGC010000147.1:0-7127 GCA_051251795.1 Luteolibacter sp.
TGGAAACCGCGCTGGAACACCACACCCGATCTAACAACCCCGACCACCAAGCCCGAGTAACCGATCAATCCCCGAAATTCCAAACCCGTCCGCCACCTGCAGATCGGGCATTGATATCCTCCGTGCGCCCATCGCGGCTTACCAAATCCACCACCTTCACCTCACACTCCCCCAAGAGCGCTTCTACCAATGCCTTCGAGTGCGAAACAACGATGATCTGGCTATCCCGCGAAGCTTTCCCGATAAGCTCCGCCAGCGGCGAAATCAAATCCGCATGAAGACTCGCCTCCGGCTCATTGAGAATCAGCAACGGCGGAGGCTTCGTCGTCATCAGCGCAGCGCAGAGACAGAAAAATCTCAGCGTCCCATCCGAAAGCTCGGAAGCATCCAGCCAGCGATTCAACCCTGGACGAAGCAACCGTAGCTGAAACTTCCCCATTTCATCCACCGCCGACCACTCACAGCCGGGGAAAGCCTTCTCGAATAACTCGTCCAATTCATTCGCACGCTCACACTCGAAAAGCGTCCGGAGATTTGCCGCAAGATTCCCCCCATCTCCGTCCAGCACCGGCGACCAGAAGCCCACCGAAGTCCGCCGCAAAGCCGACCGAGCATCAGTCGCAAAGTGATGATAAAACCGCCAAGAAAGCAAAGTCTCCCGCGCCGCCATCACCGCCGGATAGTGCCTACCATCACGCACCTCGCTGAGCATCGATTCCGTCGCATGCACCGGCAGCGGTAGCGCAGCCATTTTCATATCCGCCCCCCTTAGCTCCACCGCAGGCCCCTTCCTCTTCGCCATCACGCGGCTGCCATGCCACAGCACCTCCAGCTTGATATCCGGGTCGGTCTTAAATTTAGAAGGATCACCAGGCCCTGGAACTGCCGGAATCATCCCGCACTCCATCTCGATGGAAAAATCATCATGCGAAATCTCCCACCGCATCCGCCTCTTCTCATTCTTCTTCAAATCCCCCGCCCACAGCAAACTCGGCAAACCACCCTCCTCCGCCACCGCCTCAGCGAAACGCCCCTCCGCCATCTTCCGCATCAGCCCCAGCGCACGATACACATTCGATTTCCCCACCCCGTTCTCCCCTGTCACCACAGTCACCCGCCCCAGATTCAGCCGAAAATCCCGCAACGACCGGTATCCCTGGAAATGAATCGTCTTCAGCACCCTCCCATCCAATTCCCCCCACCCCACCTTGCCAAGCCCCTTTCCACCACCCCTCTGCAATGAATTTCCACACAAGCACGTTTCACGGTTGCCATTTCCCTGACAAGCTGACCACCTCCTTGTTCCGTCTCTCCATGAAAGGCTGCGTACTCATACCATCCTACAACTCCGGCCCTCTCCTCCGGCAGACGCTCGCCGCTGTCCTGAACGAGTGGGACGATGTCTTCGTCGTCATAGACGGCAGCACCGATGCCAGCGACACAGGCCTCGAGGATCTCGGAAAAAGCGGTCTCCGCATCCACCGCCTCCCGCAAAACGCAGGAAAAGGCTCAGCCGTCCTCACCGGCATCGAGCTCGCGGCAAAAGAAGGCTTCACCCACGCCCTCACCATGGACGCAGATGGCCAGCACCCCGCCAGCCACATCCACCGCTTCATGGAGGCCGGAAATACACACCCGGAAGCCCTCATCCTCGGCCAGCCCGTCTTTGGCGAAAACGCCCCCGCCCTCCGCGTCAACGGCCGCAAAGTCTCCAACTGGTGGGCAAACCTTGAGACCTGCTGGTGGGGCATCCACGACTCCCTCTTCGGCATGCGTCTCTACCCCATCGCCCCGCTCATCGAGGTCTTTTCCCACACATCCTTCGCCCGCCGCTTCGATTTCGACCCCGAGGTCGCCGTCCGTCTCTGCTGGAAAGGAGTCCCCGTCATCAATCTCAAGACCCCCGTCCGCTACCTCACCGCGGACGAAGGCGGCATCAGCCAGTTCCGCTACCTCCGCGACAACACCCTCCTCACAGGCATGCACATCCGGCTGTTTTTCGGCTTCGTGGCGCGTCTCCCCTTGCTCATTTTACGAAAGAAAAACCCATTGAAAAATTTCACCCTCCCATCCGATGTCTGAAAAAGCCGCCATCGCGAAAAAAATCTCATCCCTCTGCGCCGGAAAATGGATGCAGAACTACACCAAGACAAAGCTCAAGACCGACCCTCTCTACGATGGCGTCTACTCAGAGCTACAGGAAAGCCACCTTCCCCTTCTGGACATAGGCTGCGGCATGGGCATTCTCGCCATGTACCTGCGCGAGCGCGGCTGGAAAAACCCCGTCGCGGGCTTCGACTACGATCCCTCCAAGATCAAGGACGGCCTCATCATGATCAGGGAAGGCGCCTACCCGGAAATCACCCTCGCCCAGGGCGACGCCCGCACCGAACTCCCCGAGCACCGGGGAAACGTCACCATCCTCGACATCATGCAGTTCTTCGAAGATGCCGAGCAAACCCAGCTCCTCAAATCCGCCGGGGCACGCGTCGCCCCCGGCGGGAAACTCATCATCCGCAGCGGCCTGCGGGAAAAGAACACCCGCTTTTTCATCACCTGGATCGGCGACCTTTTCGCCAAGTTCACCTTCTGGATGAAAGCCGCCCCCATCCACTACCCCACCGCGGACTTTTTCCGGAAAACCCTCGAAAGCGAAGGCTTCCAAGTCGAGATCCGCCCCTTCTGGGGAAACACCCCCTTCAACAACTTCATGATCCTCGCCACCCGCGAGGAATAATGGAGAGCCGGTCTTCGGCCGGCTTCTTCTCCAAGTTCACTAGGCTCGCGCGCGCAGCGCCCTTGGACTGCGGCGATCCTTCGCCGCTTTCGCAAAACCAAAACGCTCACTCACCCCCCTCCGGCAAGAACATCAAAAGGAGCCGTAGTCAGCCACCATCGAGATTGACCGGCACCCTCACCTCCAGCCCCTTCTCCCGCGCCATCTCCAGTATTCCGCGCACCACCTCCTCCGCTATCGGCGAGGCCTCGTGCGCCAGCACGATACTCCCCTCTTCCATAGTCTCCCGTATCCTCCGCAGCACATCCTCGGTCTCCGCCTCCACCCCGTCAAACCCCCGGCAGTTCCACCCGGCCAGCCACAGCCCGAACCGCTCCAGCACCGGATGCGTGAAAAAATTGTAATGCCCCACCGGAGCCCGGAAAACCTCCGGAGCCTCCCCCAGAATCCCCGCGATCACCTCCTGGCACCGCGCGATCTCCCAATACGTCCGCACCGGCCCCAGCATCCAGAACGTCGCCTGCGGATGGCTCCAGCTATGGTTCCCCACCTGGTGCCCACGCGAATGAATCTCCCGGATCAGCTCCGGATACCTCGTTGCCTTTTCCCCGATCACAAAAAACGTCGCCTTCGCCCCATACTCATCAAGTAGATCCAGTATCACCGGAGTATCCACCGGATCCGGCCCGTCGTCCAAAGTCAGCCAAACACCCTCCCCACAACTTGTTTGCACCTCCCCGAAAAGCCGCGATCCCGGATTCAAAGTTCCCGCCAGCAGAAAACCCACAATCACCCCGTGCAACACCAGCCCCGCAAAAACCTGCCCGGAAAACATCAGCCAAAATCCCGCCCCGAAAATACCAACAACCAGTAACCACCTGACCAAAAGCCGGGCTATCATCGCACAAACGCCTCCTCGAATACAAACCACTGCAACGCGTGCTCATCCAGAAACCCCATCAGGCCATCCGCCCACACCTTCGCGAAATCCTTCTCCCGCGGCCGTCTCCCCTCCACCTCCAGCGCCCCTTGGAAAATAATCCGGTAATGCCGGTACCCATCCCGCACCACATGCAGCGGAAAGCAAGGGCACCGCGAAATCACCGCCAGAGTCAGCGGCCCCTTCGGCAACCTCATTTTCACCTCTTTCCCCTCCAAAGGCACCTCCAGCCCCACCACCTCACCGATCACCCTGTCCGCCTGCACAGCCACCAGCTCCCCCTCCGCCAGCAATCTCGCCAGCTCAATCCCCAATAGGCTGTCCGACTCATTGTAGTGTACCTTGAAATGCGAATATTTCTCCCCATCCTCCTCCAGCTCCCTCCGCTTGATCTCCTGCATGATCGGTGACTTCTCCGGCGCACGCACCGTGTGCAAATCCCGCCCGAACTTCGGCGAAAACAACGCCGCCGCCAGATCGTAATTCCCCGTATGCGTCGTCAAAATCACCGCCGCCCCGTCCCGGTCGCGGATTTCCTCGAAAAACTCCATCCCCTCGATCTCCCAGCTCACACCCTCCTGCCCCAGCCGCATCCGCAGCCCGTCTGCATACGTCCAGCCAAAGTTCAGGAACACCCGGAAAGCACCCACATACCTCTCCGCGATCGAAGCGTCGTCCCACACCACCCCGAGATTTCTAGCAATTGCACCCCGCTGCCCGTGAGCCAGTAAAAACACAACCGTCGTAAAGAAATACAGCAACCCCGCCTCCACAAACCGCGGCATCCCCGGAAACGTCCGCAATGCCCAGATCATCGCCCTCGTCGGAAAATCACCGAAAAGCCCGAACCGGGAAACATCTGCCTCTTGATTTGTCTCAGTTTCGGGGCTTTGATTCACAAGGTTCTGGAAAGTGGTTCGGCAACACCGAAATCTCCTAACCGGAATCCGAAAACCAATCAACCATGCAGATGATGAACAAACGCGAGCCAAGACCCATCGCCGAAGGCGTCGACCGCTCCGCCGACTACGATGTCGTCATCATCGGCGGCGCCTTTTCCGGCTCCTCGTCCGCAATCCTGCTCAAGCGCCAGTTCCCCGATCTCCGCGTCCTCATCATCGAGCGCACCGCCGAGTTCAAACGCAAAGTCGGCGAAAGCACCTCCGAAGTCGCCGGCTGCTTCCTCACCCGCGTCCTCCGCGTCGGCATGCACCTCAGCACCAAACACGTCACCAAACACGGCCTCCGCATGTGGTTTCACAAAGACGGCACCGACGCCCCCGGCAGCTCCACAGAGCTCGGCCCCGCCTTCCAGGTACGCTTCGCCACCTTCCAGCTCAACCGCATGGAGCTCGATGCCGAGCTCATCCGCCAATGCGAGAAGCTCGGTTGCGAACTCGTCCGCCCCGCCACCATCAAAGACCTCGAACTCGGCGGCATCGGAAAAAACACCCTCACTTACAAGACCAACGACGGCGAACACCGTACCATCACCGCAGGCTGGGTCATAGACTCCTCCGGAAAAGCCGCCAAAATCGCCAAAATGAGGAAAACCTGGCGCTCCCACTCGGAAGACCATCCCACCGCCGCCATCTGGACACGCTTCAAAAACATCACACCCATCGACTCCACCGAAGCCGTGGAGATGATGCCCGGCACCAACCCCAAAGTCACCGTCCAGCGCGGCTTCGCCACAAACCACCTCATGGGCTTCGGCTGGTGGTGCTGGATCATCCCCCTCGGCAGCGGCGAGGTCAGCGTCGGCCTCACCTGGGACTCCCGCCTTTTCACCCCACCCTCCGAGGGAAAAATGTGCGAACGCCTCAAGGAACACATCCTCAAGCACCCCGTCGGAAAAGTCATGTTCGAGCACGCCGAGCCCGTCGAGGACGACAACTGCTACTACAAAGGCCTCGCCTACTACTCCGAGGAAATCGGCGGCGACGGCTGGACCATCGTCGGCGACGCCTGCGGCTTCATGGATCCCCTCTACAGCCAGGGCCTCGATTACTGCGCCCACACCCTCTACTCCTCCTACACCGCCCTCCGCTCCTACTACTCCGGCGAGTGCCCCATGGAAAAAATCGCCCACCGGAACAAGGAATTCGTCCGCAGTTACTTCGATTGGTTCAACGCCCTCTACAAAGACAAATACTGGTACATCGGCGATGCCGAGATCATGCACGCCGCCTTCCTCATGGACATCGGCACCTACTTCATCGGCCCGGTACGTGGCGTCTACACGGATGAAGACCTCGAGTTCGGAAACATGCCCTACAACGGCCGCATCGGCCACGGCTTCGCCGTCTTCATGGCATTCTACAACCGCCGCTTCGTAAAACTCGCCAAAAAGAAAATCGCCGCAAACCGCTACGGCGACAAAAACCTCGACGAAAGCTACCTCATCTTCAACAGCTTCAACCCCGATCCCTCAGCCATGAAGCACATCTTCAAAGGCCTGAAAATCTGGCTGAAACTGGAGCTGAAATACGCCTTCAAACCCGCCACCGAAGACGACCGCGAGCCCTCAATGTCGAACCCTCTTCCACAGGCCGGGCACCACCAGCACGCTTAATCCCGTGGTCAGCAGCACCCCGGCGCTGCAAAGAATCCCCATACTCCGTAGCATCTCGTTGGAGGCGAATGCCAATGAGCCGAACCCGATGGAAGTCGAGATCCCACAAAAACAGATCGCCTTCCCCACCCCGTTCCACACCTTGTCGAAATCTCCTTCCGTCCGCCGCAGCGCAAAGATCAGGTGGATGCTGTAATCAATCCCCGTCCCGATGATCAAAGGGATCGCCATCCCGCTGAGGAAATTCCAAGCCTGCCCGCTCACCACCACAATCGCATTCACCACCGCCAGCACCGTCAGCAAAACCCCGATGGCAATCGCAGCATCCTTCCAGTTCCGGAAAACCAACAGCAAAGCCCCCAACAACACCCCCGCTGCCGGAAGAAAGATCACATAAAAATCCCGCTTCACCGAGGGCAGCAACACAGCCTGCAAAATCGGCCACCCAGTCACCGCCGCATTTCCCTCGGAAATCCCAGCCAGCGTCCCGACATTTTCCGCCGTGATCTCATCCTTTGTCCTAAGCTGCCCGGAAAAGTAAAACCTCCCGTCATCCCCCTCGTTGACAAAGCCCTTCGTCAGCGCATCTGACTCCGTCGGCTTATCCAGAGCCGCGAGAACACTCGAGTCCAGCGCCACCCCGCTCTCGCTGAAACCGTTCTCCATCATCACCTCGACAATCTTCTCCCGTTCCCGGGCGATCTCCCTCAATAGCTCCTCATTTTTTGCCTCAAACGCCCGATCAGGAATAAAATCCACAGGCAGCTGGAAACTTTCCACCACCCCAGCCTCCTTCGTCGCCGCCAGCTTCTTCTCCACCGCCTCCGCAGACTCCCGCAGCTCCTCCCAGGAATCCGCCGAGATGATCACCTGCA
>JBPOGC010000148.1:0-7101 GCA_051251795.1 Luteolibacter sp.
TTCCGAGGCTTTCGGCGAGGCGGGAGAGTCCGCCTACGAGGATTCCGTTGATAAGGATCTCATCGAGGAAATGGACGATGGCGGCGACGCCGTCTTGGAGGTATTTCACGATACCCTTTTCATAGATCGCATCGAGATAGAAGCGATTGCGAAAGAGCGGGATGGAAATTGGGTCTTTCTCCTTTCCTGCGTAGAGGATGATTCCTGCAATCAGGCCGAGAATGAGGGAGGCGATCGAGGCTATGAGGACAACGGTGTGTCCTTCGGCATGTCCGCCGCCGTAATCAGGGCGAATCGCATTGAGAGCTCCCGATAGAAATGGGAAACCTGAGAGGATGGCCATTGCTGCAAGAGCAACAAGCGGGATGAGCATGATCGGGCCGACCTCTTTGGCGTGGCTCGCGTTGTCCGAGCGGTTTTTTCCAAGGAAGGTGATGATGAAGGCGCGCGTCATGTAGAAGGTCGTGAGGAAGGCAACGAGGACGGCGATTATGAAGAGGGCTTTGTTGCCGTTGTAGGCAGCGGCGAGGATCTCTTCTTTCGACCAAAAGCCGGAGGTGACGTATGGCACTGCGATAAGTGCGGCGGTACCGATTGCAAAAGTGATGCCGGTGATTGGCATCTTTTTGAGGAGGCCACCCATTTTCCAGATGTTCTGCTCGTGATGGCAGGCATAGATGATGGCGCCTGAGCCGAGGAAGAGGAGTGCCTTGAACCAGGCGTGGGTGAATAGGTGGAACATGCTGGCCTCGCCTACCAGTAGGCCTACAGCCATGACCATGTAGCCGAGCTGGGAGAGGGTGGAGTAAGCGAGGATCTTTTTAATGTCATCCTGCTGGGTGGCCATTAGAGCGGCTGCGAGCGATGTGATGCCACCAATCCATGCGATGGTGGTTCCGGAGAATCCTGCGAAAGCTTCCTCACCGATGGAGAACTGGACGCGGAAGAGCATGTAAACACCGGCCGCGACCATGGTGGCTGCATGGATGAGAGCGGAGACAGGGGTGGGGCCTTCCATGGCGTCTGGAAGCCAGACGTGGAGGGGGAGTTGAGCGGATTTGCCCATCGCTCCGCAGAAGACACAAAGGAGTGCTGCTCCGAGAACTCCGGCGGAGATTGTGGCGACCCCACCATTATCTGCCCATTCTTTCATGCCGTCGAATGCAAGGCTGCCGGTGATGCCCCACATCATGAGGATGCCGATCATGAAACCGAAATCGCCGATGCGGTTGGTGAGAAAAGCTTTTTTCGCAGCGTCCGCAGCGGAGTCTTTTTGATACCAATGACCGATGAGCAGGTAGGAACTGAGGCCTACCAGCTCCCAGAAGATGAAGGTCATGATGAAGTTCGAGGCGAGGACGATGCCTGTCATCGAGAACATGAAGAGGGCGAGGCCGGTGAAATACCGTGCTTTCGCGGAATCATCCTTCATGTAGGCAAGCGAGAAGATGTGGACGAGCAATCCTACACCGGTGACGACGATCATCATGCCGGTGGAGAGCTTGTCGAGCTGGATGCCGATGTTGATATTGAAATCGCCTATCGTAGCCCATGAAAAAGCCATGGTTTCTTCTTTTCCGAGAAGGAGAATGGCTATGACAAAGGTTGCGGCGGCTGAAGCTGTCGAGACCAGATGAGCGACTCCGAGCTTACGGAGAAACAGCTGGTTGGAAGCGGCCGCCAAGAGCGGGAGAATAAGGAGGAGCCAAGGCATGGTGGTGTGCTGGAAAGATGAAGGAAAAGGGCGGGGGAGTGCGAGGACGTTTTTGCCGAAATTCCAACTTTCAACCACCAAGCTTCAATTCTTGCCTTTTCGCGTTTTGAGAGCCTGCTCGAAGGATGTGCGTTTTGCCCCCTCGGGTAGGCCGGCCACATAATCTTTGAGTGCTTCCGGGTCTTTTTGTTTCCAGGAATTGACAATTTGGCGGGCGAACTGGACTCCAGAAAAATCGTTTTGCTTTTGGTTCATGTTTCTAAGATAGACCATAGTCGCGAAGTTCTCTGCCGCAGATCCGTGTAGGCCATGGCGTGATGTCGCTTCACCAGCTCGGAGAACGAGCCTTTGTTTCCCTCGTGGACAAATGCTTTGAGCAATGTCTGGTCGTCTTGAGCTGAGAAATCGGGCATTTCACTAAGTAGTGTCAGCTGCAGATGAAAAACGGACAAAAAAGATCAAAGAAATTCTTGCAAAGAATCTGTTCCGCACCTATTTCCTGCGCCCACCCAAAATCCAAAAGCTCGGATGGCGGAATTGGTAGACGCGCTAGACTAAGGATCTAGTGGGATAATATCCCGTGGAGGTTCGATTCCTCTTTCGAGCACTTTTTTGGATGAAAACCAGAGAGCCATTTGGCTCTCTTTTTTCATTTTAAGGGCGGGTGATTTTCAGGCGTAGAAAGCGCTCTCCCTCTCCGGGAGTGGTACTGGTGTCCCGGGCTTTGAAGGTTGTCCCGTCATCTGTGATAATTTCCGCAGTGTCCCAGGTTTCCAGGTCTTCGGAGTCTTCTGCAGACCATGTGATGTCTGTTGCGTCCGGGTTTTTAGTGGCTGTGAGTGTGATATGGCCGCTGCTTTCTGTATCCAGAAGTAACGTGGAATTGAAGAGCGAGGGATCCAAGTCCAGCGCGTATTCGTAGAGGTTTTGCAGATTGTCAGAATCCGGATCCGCGATATCTCCGCTGATTGTGAGATCGGCGAGTTCTGTTGTATCGAAATTTGTGAAGCGCCAGTTGTCGAAGGGCTTGTCCTCAATGGTGATTTCAGCGGTTTGTGAAGAATCCTCGGTGTAGGTGAAATCTGTGGAAACCTGGACTGTAAGAATTCTGTCTCCCTGGGCAGTATCGTCGGAAACGGGAGTTATGGGGATGGTGATGGAACTATCGCCTGCGGGAATAGTGATGCTGGTGGAGATTGCGATATAATCTGTGTCTGCGACAGCCGTGCCGCCTGTGGTGAGGGTGACAAGGAGAGGGAGAGTGGTGTCGTCGCTGCGGGTGACGGTGATTTCCCCCGTGGATGAATCGATCTCGCTGGCGGAGACGTCCGAGGCGGAGACGCTTACAACCGGCAATGTCTGCCATGCCAGGGCGTATTGGGTGTCGGGGTCTGACCCGGAGCTGGATGAGACGTATTCCACTACCCAGGCATAGTCTCCGGGTGGGAGAGACGGTTGGTAGATGAGCTCGACGTTGTCCACGGTGCTTGAGCTGTTGGTGATTTCTGAACCAAGTGTAAGGCCGTTTGCCTGATGGAGCTTGAGGTTGAGATTGGTGAGTTGTGAGCTTGCTCCATTCCATATCAGTGGTGAAGTGGTAGTCACTTCTCGGTGCCAGGTGAGGGAGGCTGTGGCTGGCGGCGACTGGCTTCCCTGAGGCACGGTGAAATAGTAGGTTTTCGTAGTTCCGTCGGAAATGGATTCGGCAGCCCAGCCGTGAGTTCCATAGCTTGTTACGGAGGATGAGGTGACGCGACCAGCACTGAGAGTCTTGTATGCGAGGAAGATATTCAGCTCCCCAGCTCCGTATGTTGAATCGAGCGGTGCTGAAGAAGAGTTTGACCATGAGGCGACGGTATCCTTTCTGGCTCCTGCCATGAGAAGGGCTTTCGTGACCCGTGGCAGATCCGCACCTGTCAATGAGTAGGGTGAGGCGGTCAGTTTTGCATGGAGGAGGGCGGCTGCCCCGGACACCATAGGTGTCGCGTAGCTGGTGTAATTCGCGTGTGGAGCAACAATTTCTGGTTTTGATCTACCGGAGCCATCTACGGTTGTAGTGCCAGCACTGTGATTGCCATTCGTCAGCCCGACGCTGATGGAGTTGTATGACTGTCCCAATAGCTGCGGGACTGTGGTCGTGGATCCATTGTTCATGCCGACAACGCAACTGAATCCGTCCCTGCTGATTGCATAGTCCAATCTGCGAAGGCTTTCCTCGGCTTGGGAAATAGTGGTCAGGTTTCCAATCCAACTGTGGTTCTGGATTGCGCTGGTCTCGGTTCGTGGAAAGGAGTTGCTTGATAACCTGAGAAAATCAGTGCCTATCCATGTGTTCGCGAAGTAAAGATCGACCGGACAATCGCCAGAAACAATACCGGAGCTACTGCCATAAAAGTTTTTGGCTACCGTGGTAGCGTGGTTGCTCACATCCGAGGATGCGGATTTCACAGTGAAGGTTTTTCCTGAAAACTCTGAGAGTGTCTGATCGGGAAGGTATCTATCCAATGTTTCGGAATTTGTAGCCTCGACCTGAGTTAGCCCTTCGGTTGGAAGGTCTGGCAATTCAGAACCCGCCAAAAGATTCAATCGATCATATCCTATGTCGGTCTTCCAGTCCGCGTGAGCCGTAGTGGCGACCAAGAGGCCGAACGAAAAGGTCAACAATTTGGATAATGGTCGTTTTGGCATGAGTTTTTGTAGGATGAACTTACATGTATTTTATTCTATTTAAATAGCGAGATTTCTTACCTAACTTTACATTTCCTTTACCTTTTTTTCAAGGAAAGAATTCAGATCGAGCACTGCGAATTTAGAGGAAATGATCGGTTTGTTTTTCGAAGAGGGCGGTGATAGGCTCTTGCCAATGTTTGGAAGGAAGGGCGGATGAATGTGACGATATTGGCTTTCGCGCAAGCTAGGGATACCTTCGGGTTTTCAGAAAAGGTTGTGGATTGTGAGCCTGGGGAGACGGCCAGGGAATTGTTGCGCCGTGTTTCTCCGGGGATTTCGATCGAGAATCTCCGGGTGGCTTTGGATTCGGAGTTTGCGGAGTGGGATGAAGCGATGGGCGAGGTGAAAGAGCTGGCGCTTTTACCGCCGGTATCCGGGGGATGAAATGGATTTGTTAAAATGAAAATCGGAATCGAATTTACGCAAGAGGCGATTGTTGTGCCGGGGTTGGAACTAGGATCAAAGGAGATCGGGGCTGTAGTTGAGTTCCAGGGATTGGTGAGGGAGATGGAGGATGAAGAGGCTTTGGAAGGGCTTTTTTATGAGGCCTATGAGGGGATGGCGCGTTCAGTTTTGGAGAAACACCTTGTCGAGCTGGGAGGGATTCACGGGTGTGAGAGTGTGGAGTTCTTTCATCGGTTGGGCTGGGTGCCGGTAGGGGAGGCATCGCTTTACATACGGGTCACCAGCGCACACCGGGGGGAGGGAATGCGGTTTTTAGCAGACTCGATCGACAGGCTGAAGCTGGATGTGCCGATCTGGAAAAGATTGCGGAGCTAGGCTTGGTTCGAGGAGACCTTGGCTTTTGAGCGGATCTTCAGGTTCAGAAGTTCTACTGCCAGGGAGAATGCCATGGCGAAGTAGATGTAGCCTTTGGGGATCTCGAAGTGGAAGCCCTCGGCGATGAGGGCGGTGCCGATGAGAATGAGGAAGGAGAGGGCTAGCATTTTCACCGAAGGGTGCTTCGAGACGAAGTTCCCGATGGTGCTGGCGGAGAGCATCATGACGCCGATGGAAATGACGACGGCAAGTGCCATGACGGAGAGGTGATCTGCCATGCCAGCAGCGGTAATCACCGAATCGAGCGAGAAGACGATATCGATGACTGCGATCTGAGCCATAATAGCTCCGAAAGTTGCGGCTTTCGTCGTGGTCTGTGATTCCTCCACGCCTTCAAGCTTGTGATGGATCTCTTTGGTCGCTTTCCAGATCAGGAAGAAGCCTCCTGCCAGTAGAATGAGTGCTTTTCCGCTGATGCCGAGGTCTCCGCCATGTTCGGCTGCATGGGGCATCATGTTCCACAGGAGCGGGTGGACGGGGATGGTGAAAAGATTCGCAGTGAGGCTCATCATCCAGCTGATGGTGGCCAGGAGGCAAAGACGGGCGACCATGGCCAGGGCTAGGCCGATGAAGCGTCCGCGTTTCTGCTGATGCTCCGGGAGCCGATCGACAAGGATGGAAATGAATACGATGTTATCGATGCCAAGAACGATCTCCAGGAGAGTGAGAGTGAACAGTGCAGCCCAGGCGTTAGGGTCTGCGAACCATGAGAAGTCGAGCATAGGTATGATTGTAGGTTAGGAATCGGCTGGTGGTAGCCGTTTTTCCAACGCTTTGATGCGATCCAGTGTCTTGGGAAGCCTTCTGACGTGAGCTTTGATCTTGGTATCTTCTTTCATCGGGATGGCCGGGTAGCCTGCGTAGACGTTGCCGCCCTCCAGGCTGGTGGTGATCCCAGCGCGTGCCGCGAAGATGGAATTTGATCCGACAGTGACATGCCCACCAACGCCGGACTGGGCGGCGATGGTAACGTAGTCCTCGATCTTGGCGCTTCCTGCGATGCCGACTTGCGAGACGATGAGGCAGTGTTTTCCGATAATGACGTTGTGACCGATTTGAACCAGGTTGTCGATTTTGGTGCCTTCACCGATGACTGTCTTTCCGAAACGAGCCCGGTCAATGGTGGTGTTTGCTCCGATTTCCACGTCGTCGCCAATTTCTACGGTGCCGACTTGTTCAATTTTCACATGACGGCCTTCAGACAACTCGTATCCGTAACCATCGGAGCCAATTACAGCTCCGGGCTGGACGAAAACGCGATCTCCGAGGACTGAACCTTCGCGGATGGTGACGTTTGCACCGATGCGGCAGTTTTTTCCGATGCTTGTGTTTTCACGGACGACACTGTTGGGTCCGATTTCGGTGCCTTCTGCGATGGTGGCACGATCCATGATGATTGCGCCGGGCTGGATGCTGACTTTTTCAAGATCCAGAGTCGCGGAAGGGGAGATGAAAGCCGTGGGGTGTGCACCGGGAGTAAATGAGTCCGCGCTCGCGGCGAAGTGGGAGACCACTTTTGCGAAGGAAAGGGAGGGATTCTCCACGGCTATGAGAGCATGGGATCCTGTCGGGAAATCATGACCGGTGGGGACGATGACGGCTCCGGATTTGGTCGCCAGGAACTGTGGGTAATACTTCTCGTTTCCAAGGAAACTGATGTCCTTGGGCTCGGCGGTATCCAGTGCCGCCATGCCGGAAAAAAGAGAACCCGCCTCACCGCGAATGATGTTTCCATCAACGAGGTGGGCGAGTTCCGAGAGACTTAGGCTGAGAGCCAAAGCAGTAAGTGCAAAGGTTGATTACTCGCCGCCTTCAGG
>JBPOGC010000149.1:0-7065 GCA_051251795.1 Luteolibacter sp.
ATTAACGGCGCTACTCGTATGCTGTGCTGGAAAAACCGGGGGGAATCCTTTTGAATGTCCCCGAACGGGTCTCTCGCACTACTTCACCTTCCTACCGAAACTCCGGTTGTGCCGGGGAGCCACTTGGCGAGACAAGTGGCAAAGTCGGTTCCAAATGGCTAGATTTTTTGTGTCAAGTGTCCGACCGTCCGTCTCACTCTGACTCGGTTGTTTGCGCAACGCCCACCGGGAGTTTTGAGGCGGTCGAAACAAAAGTGATTCTGCCCTACTAGCTTTGCGAGTTAGCCTGAGGAGCCTGCTCGCTCCGGAGGATACCTACCAGAATTTAACCCAGAAGAGATTTCCCAGTCATTTCCTTCGGCTTCTCTAGATTGAGCATGTCGAGGAGGGTGGGGGCTACGTCAGCCAGGATACCGTCGTGAAGTTTGTGGGAGCTTGCGTCGTCGGCGACGTAGATGACCTCGACGAGGTTGGTGGTGTGGGCGGTGTTTGGGGAACCGTCCTCGTTTTTCATGAACTCGCAGTTTCCATGATCCGCTGTGATGAGGAGCTTGCCGCCGTGGCGGAGGGTTTGCTCGACGATTTCCTTTACGGAGGCGTCGATGGTTTCGACGGCCTTGATTGCTGCGTCTACCACGCCGGTGTGGCCGACCATGTCTGGGTTGGCGAAATTCAGGATGACGAGATCGAAGTCCTTGAGGTTTTTCAGGACTGTCTCGGTGACCTCGGGGGCGGACATCTGGGGCTTGAAGTCGTAGGTAGGGACGTCTTTGGGCGAAGGAATGATGAAACGCTTTTCGCCTTGGTTTTCCTTTTCCACGCCGCCGTTGAAGAAGTAGGTGACGTGTGGGTATTTTTCGGTTTCGGCAATGCGCATTTGCTTCATGCCTGCTGCTGCGACGGTTTCGCCGAGGGTCATTTCCAGTGTCTGCGGGAGGAAAATGGCAGCGCAATCGTATTCCTTGTCATACTGTGTGAGTGTGACGTAGTGGACTTTGGGAACCTGGCCGCGTTCGAAGCCATCGAAGTCCTCTTTCAAGAATGCTTCTGAGAGTTCGCGGGCGCGGTCTGCGCGGAAGTTGAAGAAGAGGACGACGTCGCCGTCGTTGATGCGTTGGGTGTCTGGCTCTTCGAAGACCATGGCGGGCATGAACTCGTCGGTTTTGTTCTCCAGGTCGTAGGTTTCAGCGACGGCTTCCGAGGCGAGGATGTCTTTCTTGTTACCTATGCCGTGGACGATGGCGTCCCAGGCGAGTTTTACGCGATCCCAGCGTTTGTCTCGATCCATGGCGTAGTAGCGGCCGATGACGGTGGCGATTTTCGCTCCGCATTTCGCGGTCTCGTCCTCGACCTTTGATAGGTAGGCGGCACCACCGGTTGGTGAGGTGTCGCGGCCATCGGTGATGGCGTGGATGTGGATGTCTTTCACTCCGGCTTTTTCAGCGAGCTTTGTGATTGCGATGAGATGATCCTGGTGGGAGTGGACGCCGCCATCGGATACGAGGCCTACAAGGTGAAGACGGCCTGATTTTGCTTTTTCGAGGGCTTTCCGGAAGATTTTGTTTTCCGAAATGGTGTCCTCTTTGATGGCTTTGTTGATGCGGGTGAAGTCCTGGTAGACGATGCGGCCTGCGCCGAGATTCAGGTGGCCTACTTCGGAGTTGCCCATCTGGCCGTCCGGGAGGCCGACGTCCATGCCGGAGGCGGAGAGGAAGGCATGGGGGTAGGTGGAGAGTGTTTCGTCGGTGAAAGGAGTTTTTCCAAGGATGACGGCGTTGCCGTCTTTTTCCGCGGTTTCTTTTCCGCCGGGGTTGGTTCCCCAGCCGTCGCGGATGATGAGCACTACTGGTTTCTTGGACATGGGTTCGCTGTAGTTGGTTGGGGGCGGATGGGCAAGGGGAGAAAGGTCTATATTTAGTGATCAGTGGAAAGTGAGCGGTGAGCAGTAGGAGGCTTGGGTTGGGTAAAGAATTTTTAACCACGAATCTAAGAAATCTGACGAATCTTGGTTTTGGTGTCTTATTTGCTTTTTAAGGGCTGCTAGGGAGTGGTCGCTTTGGGGAAATCGGTGACTTGCTGGAGGATGATGTTGTAGAGGGCGGCGATCTCGGGAGCGTCTGAGGCTTTGTAGATTTCCTGGTAGTAGATTTCCTTTATGCCGTAGGCGCAGAGGGTTTGCATGCAGGCGGTGCAGGGCATGGTGGTGGTGGCTACGATCTTGGCCTCTCCGCGTTTGAAGAGGGAGCAGAGGTTGATTTCCGCATGGAGCATGAATTTCTGGCGTCCTTCGCGATCTGTCCAGAAGTCGGCGGGGGCGTTATAACCGGGTGCAAGGCCGTTGTAGGCGGTGGCGATCACGCGGTTGTCGTGGTCAAGTGCGGCGGCGCCGACTTTGCGGTAGGGGTCTTCTGAGCGGAGGGAGGCGACATGGGCGAGTGCCATGGCGTATTGGGGGATGGAGAGGCGATCTTCGGGCACGTGGGAAGTTTCAACATTCAAATTTCAACTTACAAACTCCAATTGTGCTTTGCTGAGGTGGTTCTGAGCACTGAGGGAAGGCTTGCGTGGTTGAGGGCGGGGGGATAGAGGTTTTTTATGTTGGAAGAGATTCGTGGACTAATGATTTTGCAGGACAGGGACAGGCGCTTGATTGCTCTGGATAGGGATCTGGCGAAATTGCCGCAGGACGAGGCGCGGGCGAAGGCGAAACTGGCAGGAGATACGGCGGCGCTGAAGAAGGCGCATGACGAACTGAAGGCGGCGGAGCTGAAGGTGAAAAAGGTCGAGATGGATGCGGAGACGAGGCGGACTTCGATCATGAGGCTGAAGAAACAACAGTTCGAAACGAAAAAGAACGATGAGTATAACGCGATCGGCAAAGAGATCGTGAGGTATGAGAAGGATGTGGATAATCTGGAAACCGAGGAGCTGGTAGCCATGGAAGAGGTGGATGCTCTGCGGAAAGTGGAGGTGGAGGCTAAGGCGGCTTTGGAGATAACGCAGAAGCTGGTGGACGAGGATCTGCAATCAATCAAGCAACGCCATGAGGCGATGAAAGGCCAGGTGGCGGAGGTGACCGTGGAGCGTGACAAGCTTTTGGGGGAGGTTTCCGAAGATTTGCTTCCGCTGTATGGGAAGCTGATGAAATCCAAGGACGGGATGGCGATCGCGTCCTTGCGTGGCCAGAAGTGCACGGGATGCCACATGCGGGTGATCCCATCGACAGCGGTGGCGGTGCAGAGCGAGAAGGAGGTCACCCAATGTGAAAACTGCGGGCGTATTCTCGCGATGGACGAGTAATGAAGCGGAGCCTTGAGACGGATATTCTGAAAGGGGTTTCCCGTTCGTTTTATCTGAGTCTTCGGTTTCTGCCGGAGGAAATGCGTGGGGCGGCCAGTGTGGGGTATTTGTTGGCGCGGACTACGGATACGGTTGCGGATTCCGTGGGGGTGGATGTGGAGGAGCGGGTCAGGGCTTTGGATGCGTTTTCGGCGGCTGTGGTGGTGGGGGAGAAGTTTTCCGGGTGGTCGGAGGAATTGCTGGAGGGGGTGGGCGATGCGAGGGAGAGGGTTTTGTTGGAGGCTGCGGATGAGGTTTTGTCTGCTTTGGAGAGCTTAGGTGACTTTGAGGCATCGCTGGTAAGGGAGCTTCTGGAGGTGATTGCAAAGGGGCAGAAGCTTGATCTGGAACGGTTTGATGGCGGTGGGGTTGTGGCGTTGGCGAGTGATGCGGAGCTGGAAGACTACACCTGGAGGGTGGCGGGTTGCGTGGGGGTGTTCTGGACTCGGCTGGGTTATGGGACGATGGGTGAGCGGTTTTCGAAAGAGGCTCAGGAAATTATGGAAGAGTGGGGGTGCCAGTATGGGAAGGGGCTTCAGCTGGTGAATATCCTGAGGGATCTGCCGGAGGATCTGGCGATGGGGAGGTGCTATCTGCCGGTGGAAGATCCGACTGATGGAGAGGCTTTGGAGAGGGGGTTTTCCAAGTGGAAGGGGGTGGCCTCGGAATGGGTTTCTCAAGGGGTGAGGTATTCGGCAAAACTGGAGAGCAAGAGGCTGAGGATTGCGAGCGGGCTTCCTGCTTCGATTGCGGAAGAGACGTTGAAGCTGGTGCGATTTACTGGCAGTGATTTTTCTGCGGAAAAGGCGAAAGTGCCCAGGTGGCAGGTTTATAGGCTTCTGTTTATGGCGTTTGTTTCAGGTTAGGAATTGATCCTGGGGCGAAATAAGAAAGGAGTTGGAAACTCCTTCTCCATATCGGGGGATTTGTTTTACTTTGACGAAATACTGGGGATTCAGTAATAACAGGGCGAAGAAATGAAATGTCCGCGATGTGTGCAAAGAATCCATCGGGCGGCTTCGGCTTGTCCGCATTGTGGGTTTTGCCAGGCAGACGCGGACAGGATGTTCGGCGACAGCGAGGTGAAGCTGAGGAGCCTGACTGATACGGCGGGGATTTTCCGGACAAGGGAGAGACAGAAAATCGAGAAGGAGCTGGGACGGATCGCGATACATTTTCCGCAAATCTTTGTAGCCGTTTATACCGGAGATCTAGGGGGAACGGGAAAGATGCGGCAGTATGGGTTCTGGCTGTTGAACCGGGCGATGTTCGAGGACGTGCCTGTGGAGAAGCCGAACGAGGCGGGGGTGTTGATTGTGATCGACCCGGACTCCAAGGCGGCGGGGATCACTTTCGGGTATCTTCTGGATCCGTTTCTGGATGAGCAGGATACTTTCGATTGTCTTTCCAGGGGGCATTCATTCTGGCTGGAGGAAAATTATACGGACGGTTTGTTGCGGGTGGTCAGGCAACTTGAGAAGATTTTGAAAAAACGGACGAAGCAGGCGAAGCGGGATCCTGAGAAATTTGAAAGACGGGTGGCGACGCCGGTGGTGGTGGGTGATCTGGTGAAAAAGATCCGCCGTGCGAAAAAAGAGGAGGAAGGGACACCGGAAGAGGCTGAGAAGGAGGTAGAGCGGTGAAGAGTTATTTCCGCATTCTTCTTGTCTGTATACTCGGCTCCGGACTGGTGGGTGCCGTGGTGGAGCCACCTTTGCCACAATGGGATGCTGAGGAACGGGCGCGGATGGGGGATGAGGGCTGGATTGCCGGTTCGCTTCTACTGACTTACGAGCCATTGCCTCTCGATGATGAGGAGAAAGAGGCTGCGCTGGCGGTGCTGGAGGCGGCGGGCGAGCCAGTGGAAGAGGAGGTGGATGAGAACGAGATCAGCGAGGAATTCCTGGGAGCGTATTTCGAGGGGCGTCCGGATGGGTTTGTCATCGATCCGCAGAGCCTTCTGAGCAGCCGTGAGAAGAATGATCTGGAGGAATTCCTTAGCTATCATGCGAGTGATTCCTCGATTGATCTGCACCTGTACGTGTTTGGCGCGGAGCAGGTGATTCCGAGTGATGTGCGGGAAGAGGAGGTGGTGGAGCGGCTTTATTCATCGGGTAAGCCCTCGGTGGTGATTTACTATTATCTGGGTGCCCCGCAAAGATCGAACATTTACCTAAGTCCTATCCTGACGGATGCCGTTTCCGCGGCGGAGCAGAGGCGGGCGATGGAGAGCTCTGTGATCCAGGCTTTTGCGAGTGCGAGTCTTTTCGAGCAGCTCAACGCGTTCCTCGTTCAGATGTCGATCCGGATCTATTGGATGGAGCGGATGCAGGAGCGGGAGGAAGTGGCTTCGGAAGAGGTCTCCGCGGATGAAATGCTAGGGGACGATGCTGAGGAAAAAGAGGAAAGCGGGGCGAAGTTTGTCATGCCTCTGTGGGTGAAAATCACGGGAGGCTTCCTGGCTGTTCTGGGTGGTGGGGCGCTGACTTTGTGGAGCATGCTGCTGTGGTATCAAAGCAGACGTCGCTTTGTTTTCCCACAGTTCGAGGTGGAGCCGCGTCTGGGCGGTGAGCATGCGGCGGGGATCGGGGCGGTGATTTCCTTTTCCAATGCGGCATTGCCTCCGGCCAGGCAGCGTGATCAGGTGCCGGATTACATGCGGCGGGCTTGAGGGGAAATTGGGGTTTGTGTTCGTGATCGGCAGGGAATGGCTGATTGGGATGCTGGCTCCGGGTAGTGCGCTGCACCTGGAGCTGGCGGAGCCTTTGCTGCTGGTTTGCGCGCTGACGCAGCCGTTTTTCGCCACTTGTATGATTCTGAAAACGACGATGCACGGAGCCGGGGCGACTGGGCTGGTGATGGGTTGGGCATTCAGCAGTATGGTGTTCTATCGTATCGTTGTGCTGGGGATTCTGGCGGAGTTTGGTTTGGTGACTCTTACCGGGGGTGTGGATGATCTTTGGGCTGGATCTGGTGACGCAGGCGGTTGCCTTTGCTAGGTTGCATTACAGGGGGAAGTGGCTGGATGCGAAGGTGTGAAAGAAGTGTCGAGTGAGCGGTGAGGGGCTGGGGTTGAGTGTTGTTTGACGCTGCAAAGAATCAGTGATCGCAGGGTTGTTTTTTAGGTGGGGTGTTGATGTGTTTATGGGTTGAGAAGTTGGGTGTGGGGGCTAGGTTTTTCCCATGGGATGGGTTTTGTTTTTTGATGGGAAGTGCGGGTTTTGCAGTGGGGCGGTTCGGCGGGTTTATGAGTTGGATGAGAAAGGGGTGATCGATTTTGCTCCGTTGCAGGGGGAACTTGCGGGGGAGCTAGGGCTCGAGGGGTATGCGGAAAAAGGTGGGGGGAGTATGGTGCTGATGGACGAGGAAGGTGGAGAGCTGTTTGTGAAAGGGGATGCGGTGATACGATTGGGAAAAATGCTGGGAGGGTTCTGGGCGGTGGCGGCAGCTTTTTTTTGGGTATTTCCGAAGGGGGTGAGGGACAGGGGGTATGATCTGGTGGCGAGGAACCGGCATCTGCTTCCGGGGGATAAGCCTTTGTGTGAATTGCCGGATGAGGAACTGGTCTTGCGGATGAGGAGTTAGTTCCAACTTTCAAATTCCAATCGCGTGGTGTGTTGGGCTTGGGTTGTGAAATAAGGAGCGGGGACACTTCTGTCCCCATTTATAAAAAATCAACGACAGGAGTGTCGTTGCTCCTTATGGGGAGTGGCAGCCGGCCTGGAG
>JBPOGC010000015.1:0-29267 GCA_051251795.1 Luteolibacter sp.
ATCTCCACGGAACTCAAGCGCGAGTTCGGACGCCTCGTCGCAGCCACCACCACACAAGTCACCGGCAAGGTTCTCAGCCCGGAAGACCAGCAGCGTCTCAACGACGAAGCCATCTCCAAAGTCGGCAACTAACCCATCTGATTTCCCCACTTTTTCCCGATGAAAATTTCCAAAGTCGCAGCCGCCAGCGCCCGCCGTCTCTTCGGCATGTGCCAGGTAAACGGTCAGCTTGATGATAACAAGCTGCGCGAACTGGTTTCCAAGCTCATCGAACTCAAGCCTCGCGACTACCAGGCCATGCTTGCCTCCATCCAGCGCCTCACCCGCCTGGAAGTAGAGCGCCGCCAAGTCGTCGTGGAAAGCGCGACACCCCTTTCCGCCACGGAAGGTCAGAACATCTCCGCAGGCCTAGCGAAAGACTACGGCGACAAACTCGATATTAAATACAAGATCACGCCGGAACTTCTCGGTGGTGTCCGTATTCAAGTCGGTGACGACGTCCTCGACGGCTCCGTCCAAGGTCGCCTAGACCGCCTTTCCAAAGCATTTTAATTTCCCCACCCTTTTCCCAAGAAACTACCAAACTTCCCAACCATGAGCAGCATCCTCCAGGACATCGAAGCACAAATCGCCGGCATCAGCTCCAGCGTAGAGAAAACCAATACCGGAACCGTCCGCAAAGTCGGTGACGGCGTCGCGATCGTCGAAGGACTTTCCGATGTCATGCTCAACGAGATGATCGAGTTCGATGGCGGTGTGACCGGCATGGCGCTCAACCTTGAGGAAAGCGAAGTTGGTGTCGTTCTTCTTGGTGACTACACAGCAGTTACCCAAGGCTCCGCTTGCCGCACTACCGGAAAGCTTCTTTCCGTTCCTGTCGGTGAAGCCCTCCTCGGCCGCGTTGTTGACGCGCTCGGAAATCCTCTTGATGGAAAAGGCGAGATCGCCGCTTCCGCTTACTACCCAATGGAGAAAATCGCTCCTGGTATCATTAAGCGTAAATCCGTTTCCGTCCCGGTTCAGACCGGTATCATGGCCATTGATGCAATGGTGCCAATCGGCCGCGGCCAGCGTGAGCTGATCATTGGTGACCGCGCCACTGGCAAGTCCACCATCGCTGTAGATACCATCATCTCCCAGGCGCAGCAGAACAAAGCCGCTGAGCAAGGCAAGCTGCAGAATCACAAGCCGATGTATTGCATCTACGTCGCCATCGGCCAGAAGCTCTCCAACGTTGCCCGTATCCAGAAGACTCTCGAGGATGCAGGCGCGATGGAATACACCACCATCGTCTCCGCCTCCGCTTCGGATGCAGCCGCGATGCAGTTCCTCGCGCCATACGCCGGTTGCTCGATTGCCGAGTATCTCATGGATAAAGGCCAGGACTGCCTCATCGTCTTCGATGACCTTTCCAAGCACGCCGTTGCCTACCGTCAGGTTTCCCTGATTCTTCGCCGCCCGTCCGGTCGTGAGGCTTATCCCGGTGACGTTTTCTACCTCCACTCCCGCCTTCTCGAGCGTTCCGCACGCCTCTCCGAAGCTGCTGGTGGCGGCTCCCTCACCGCGCTTCCGATCATTGAAACGCAAGCAGGTGATGTTTCCGCATACATCCCGACGAACGTGATTTCCATCACAGACGGTCAGATCTACCTGGAAACAGACCTTTTCTACCAAGGCATCCGCCCGGCGATTTCCGTTGGTCTCTCCGTTTCCCGGGTTGGTTCCGCCGCCCAGACGAAGACGATCAAGTCCGTTGCCGGAACCACGAAACTCGACCTCGCACAATATCGCGAGCTTCAGGCCTTTGCCCAGTTCGGTTCCGATCTTGATGCCTCCACCAAGAAGAAGCTCGAGCGCGGTGCCCGCATCGTGGAGCTCTTCAAGCAAAACCAATACTCCCCGCTCGCGATGGAGATGGAAGCAATCTACCTCTTCGCCATGCAGAACGGCTTCTTCGATGCAGTCGAGGTCAAGGACATCGCCGCGTGCAAAGACGCGATGGGCGAGTTCTTCAACACCCGCAAAGGTGAACTCCTCGACACGATCCGTAACGAAAAGCCGGATCTCAAGAAGAACGCGACCATGGTCGATGCAGTCAAGCAAGCGCTCGACGACTTCTTCAAATCCTTTAAATAATTTCCCTGCTCACTTCATTTAGCATCTAGCTCTTATGGCCAACCTTCGAGACATCCGCCGCCGAATCAAATCGGTCAAGAACACCGCCCAGATCACCCGGGCGATGCAACTCGTCGCGGCTGCGAAAATGAAGAAAGCCCAGGATCAGGCAATGGCCGGCCGGGATTACTCCAGCCAGCTCAATTCCGTCCTCAGCGACATAGCCGATGGTGACAACGACGAGGTAAGCCACCCGCTCCTTGAGGTGCGTGAAGGCGATCGCGAGCTGGTTCTCGTGATCTCCACCGACAAAGGTCTTTGCGGCCCGCTCAACACGAACATTGGCAAAAAGCTCCGCGCTGAAACTTCCGCCACTGCCGATTACGTCACAGTTGGTCGCAAGCTCCGCGTGATGCTCGAGAAAACGGATAAGAAAATCCTCGCTGATTTCTCGGTGAAAGACCCGGTCCCGTTCGCTGAGGCTCGTGCGATTGCAGCGTTCCTTACCAAGCAGTTCACCGACGGAAACTACGACAAGGTTTCCATCGTCTATACACGTTTCGTAAACACCCTTAGCCAGGTTCCTGAAAAAATCACCCTTCTGCCAGTGGAGCCACCGGCAGCCACTGATGATGACGGCGCGATCGCAGGTCGCACCACGGATCACCTTTTTGAGCCGTCACCTGTTGATGTCCTCGCTTCGATTCTTCCGCTTTACATCAATTTCCAAGTCTACCAGGCACTCCTCGAGTCCCGCGCGACTGAGCACTCCGCACGGATGGTGGCCATGAAGGCCGCTACAGACAATGCGAAGAAATTCATCAAGGAACTCACTCTCCAATACAACAAAGTCCGCCAGGCAGCGATCACCGCAGAGCTTCTGGAAATCACGACTGCGATGAAAGCAATGGAGTAATTCCCTCCGAATCCCCACTTTTCTACCTTTTACAAATCCACCGACTACTTCTTCCACCATGAGCAACCAAGGAACCATCGTCCAAATCATCGGCGCCGTCATCGACGCCGATTTCTCCCAAGCCAGCAAACTGCCGGAAATCTTCAACGCCCTTGAGATCCAATACGTTCTCAACGATGTGCAGACGAAGCTCGTTCTGGAAGTTCAGCAGCACCTTGGTGACGGCTGGGTTCGCGCAGTTGCGATGTCCACTACGGACGGCCTCAAGCGTGGAATGACACTGACAGACACAGGCAAGCCAATTGCCGTTCCTGTCGGTAAGCAAGTTCTCGGACGTATCTTCAACGTCACAGGTGACCTCGTTGACGAAAACAAGCCTCTCGAAGACGCGAATCTTCGTTCCCCGATCCATCGCCCTGCTCCATCACTTACCGATCAATCCGCTAGTGAAGAAATCCTGCCAACCGGTATCAAGGTCATCGACCTCATCTGCCCGCTTGTTAAGGGTGGTAAAGGCGGCCTCTTCGGTGGTGCTGGTGTTGGTAAGACCGTGGTTATCATGGAGCTGATCAACAACATCGCCCTTGCACACGGTGGTTTCTCCGTCTTCGCCGGTGTTGGTGAGCGGACTCGTGAGGGTAACGATCTTTACTGGGAAATGATCGAGTCCGGCGTTATCGCCTGTGAGAAGGATGACAACGGTCACGTCAAACTCGATAGCGCGGGCAACCCTGTCCTCGCTGCTGAAGGCTCCAAAGTGGCACTTTGCTATGGCCAGATGAACGAGCCTCCGGGCGCGCGTCTCCGCGTTGCTCTCTCCGCTCTCACAATGGCTGAGTATTTCCGTGATGAGGAAGGCCAGGACGTTCTCCTCTTCGTGGATAACATTTTCCGTTTCTCCCAAGCTGGTTCCGAGGTATCCGCGCTTCTTGGCCGGACACCATCCGCCGTGGGTTACCAGCCGACTCTTTCCGAAGAAATGGCATCCCTCCAGGAGCGGATCACATCCACCAACAAAGGATCCATTACTTCGATTCAAGCGGTTTACGTCCCTGCGGATGACCTTACCGACCCGGCTCCTGCCAACACCTTCGCTCACCTTGACGCGACCGTGGTTCTTGAGCGTTCCCTCGCGGAGCAGGCTCTCTTCCCGGCTGTCGATCCACTCGCTTCCACCTCCAAGGCACTCGCCCCGGAAGTTGTAGGTGAAGAGCACTACCGCGTTGCCCGTGGCGTTCAGCTCGTGCTTCAGCGCTACAAGGATCTTCAGGACATCATCGCCATTCTCGGCATGGACGAGCTTTCCGATGAGGACAAGCTCAGCGTCTTCCGTGCTCGTAAATTGCAACGTTTCCTCACCCAGCCGTTCTTCGTTGCGGAAATCTTCACCAGTGTTCCAGGTGCTCTCGTTTCCATGGAAGACACCGTCAAAGGCTTCGCTGAAATCCTTGATGGAAAATGGGATGATGTCTCCGAAGGCAACTTCTACATGAAGGCAGGCATCGACACCGTCGAGCGCGACTAATCCCGCCAGACGTTAGAAGTTGTCTGTTGGAAATGAATTTCCGGCGGACAACGAATAACAAGCAACCAATAACTCTATGTCACTCCATCTCGAAATCGTAACTCCCGAGAAGAAGATTTTTTCCGACACTGTCGAGAACGTCTATCTGCCCGGTGCGGACGGCGAAATGGGAATCCTCACCAGCCATGCTGGTCTGGTCACCGCGCTTCAACCTGGTGAGCTTCGCTATCTGAAGGGCGGCCAGGTCGTCTCTATGGCGATCGGTTCCGGTTTCGCGGAAGTCGCCCACGATAAGGCTGTGATCCTTACCGACAGCGCTCTCGGCGAGTCCGAGATTGATGAAAGTGCCGCTGAGGAAGCCATGAAACGTGCCGAGGAAAAACTCCAGGACGTGGATGGCACCAAAGATCCGGAAGAGGCCGCGTATCTCCAAGGCATCATCGCCAAACAGGCCGCTGCTCTTACTTTCAAGCGTAAGCACAAACGCTAAAGCTACCGGCATCAGCCCGGTTATAATTTTCAAACCGCTTCCTTCCTGTGCTCCAGGTCGGAAGCGTTTTTTTGGTTACGACCCACAGATTAGTCGAATAACATTAGGGGAATAACCTCTTAGAATTAACATCAAAACCGAATGAGTAAAAACCCACATCAAAAAGAGATATCCAAGTTCATGGCGGGCCTGAAAAAGCGGAACCAGGGCGAGCCCGAGTTCCAACAGGCCGTCCGGGAAGTTGTGGAGACGATCATTCCGTTTACCGCTGATCATACGAGATATCGGGAGGATTACATCCTGGAGCGCATGACCGAGCCGGATCGCATCATCAGCTTTCGAGTGAGCTGGGAAGACGACAAGGGCGCGATCCATGCGGATCGTGCATGGCGCGTTCAGTTCAACAATTCCATCGGCCCCTACAAAGGTGGTCTCCGTTTTCATCCAAGCGTGAACCAGAGCGTTCTCAAGTTCCTTGGCTTCGAGCAGGTTTTAAAAAATAGCCTCACCGGCCTCCCAATGGGTGGCGCGAAAGGCGGATCGAATTTTAACCCGAAAGGCCGCTCGGATCGCGAGGTCATGCGTTTCTGTAAATCGATGATGATCGAGCTTCACCGCCACATCGGTGAGGATGTGGACGTCCCGGCGGGCGACATCGGTGTGGGCGCTCGTGAGATCAGCTACCTTTTCGGCGAATACAAGCGCCTTGAAAACCGTTTCGCCGGGATTCTGACAGGAAAAGGTCTCGCTTTCGGCGGCAGTCTCGTCCGGAAGGAAGCCACTGGTTACGGAGCTGTGTATTTCATGAAGGAAATGCTCAATTACCAGGACGACCAGCTGGAAGGGAAGACCGCCTTGGTCTCCGGTTCCGGGAACGTCGCGCTCTACTGCATCGAGAAACTGATCCAGAGGGGAGTGAAGGTTCTCACCGCGTCCGATTCCGGCGGGTTTGTCCACGATGCTGATGGGATTGATGAAGAGAAACTTGCGTGGCTCATCGACTTGAAGGAGAACCGCCGTGGCCGCATCTCGGAGTATGCCGAGAAATTCGGCTGCAAATATGTCGAGGGCGAGGCACCGTGGAGCGTAGCGGCAGACCTTGTTTTCCCATGTGCCACGCAAAATGAACTGGATCTGGAAGAAGCCAGAATCTTGGTCGAAAACGGAGCAAAGGCCGTCGCGGAAGGCGCGAACATGCCCTGTACCGCAGAAGCGACCGAGCATTTCATAGAAAACGATGTGCTCTTCGGTCCGGCGAAAGCAGCCAACGCAGGAGGAGTGGCCGTTTCCGGGCTGGAGCAAAGCCAGAACCAGCTTCGTATCAGCTGGAGCCGTAAGGAAGTCGATGAACGCCTGACGACGATCATGTCCGACATCCATGAGAAATGTGTGAAATACGGTACCCGTGAAGGCAAACCTGTGGATTACAGAAGTGGGGCGAATGTCGCCGGTTTCGTAAAAGTAGCCGATGCCATGCTTGCCTACGGTGTGGTGTAACTGAATCACGCACCTGAAGCTATTTTCGCGGTTGCCCGTCTGAGAGCGGATCACTAGCTTATTGCCAATCCCAGCAATGAGCGCGAAAAAATCGAAACCACTTTCAAAATCGGCCAAGAAATCCGCAGCACACGCGGCGGAACTTGTGGCTGTCCACAAGCCATCGAGAGAATTCTCGAAAAAGGCACGCATTCCATCAATGGCGGCCTACGAGAAGCTGTACAAGCACTCGATCGACAAGCCCGAGAAATTCTGGGCATCCGAGGCAAAGGAACTTCATTGGCAAAAACCGTTTTCCAAAGTCCTGGAGTGGAAAGCGCCGAATGCGAAGTGGTTTCTGGGCGGGAAAATCAATGTCGCGGAGAACTGCGTGGATCGCCACGCCACCGGCGCACGCGCGAACAAGGCGGCGATCATCTGGGAGGGCGAGCCCGGCGACAAGCGCACCATCACCTACGCACAGCTGCATCGCGAGGTCTGCAAGTTCGCCAACGTGCTTCTGAATCGTGGAGTAAAATCAAAAGACCGCGTCCTCATCTACATGCCGATGATCCCGGAGGCAGCCGTTGCCATGCTGGCCTGTGCCCGCATCGGTGCGGTTCACAATGTCGTTTTTGGAGGATTTGCCTCGGAGGCGATTCTGGATCGTCTCGAGGATTCTGGAGCTACAGCAGTCATCACCGCGGACGGTGGCTGGAGGCGCGGGAAAATCGTTTCCTTGAAACCCGCCGTCGATGAAGCGCTGAAGAAATACGACAAGGTGAAGAACATTTTCGTCGTGCGCCGGACTGAGAACGAAGTCTCCATGAGTCCGGATCGCGATCACTGGTATCATGATGAAATGGAGGACGCCTCCGCGAAGCACGAGCCGAAAGGCTTCGATTCCGAGCATCCGCTTTTCATTCTCTACACCTCAGGCTCCACAGGGAAACCGAAGGGGATACTCCACACCTCCGGCGGTTACCTCACCGGCACCTACACTACCTGCAAGTATATCTTCGATATGCGCGACGAGGACGTCTACTGGTGTACGGCCGATGTCGGCTGGATCACAGGCCACTCTTACATAGTCTACGGCCCGCTGGCGAATGGTGTTACCCAGGTCATGTACGAGGGAGCGCCAAACCAGCCGGACTTCGGACGATTTTGGAAAATGGTGGAAGAGCACCGCGTCACCATCTTCTACACCGCACCCACCGCCATTCGCGCCTTCATTAAAGCGGGCGATGAATTTCCGGAAAAACACGATCTCTCCTCGCTCCGCCTACTCGGCTCCGTGGGCGAACCGATCAACCCCGAGGCATGGCACTGGTATCATGAGAAAATCGGTGGAGGCCGTTGTCCCATCGTCGATACCTGGTGGCAGACGGAAACCGGAGCCATCCTCATTTCGCCTATCCCTGGCGCGACTCCTTGCATCCCCGGCACCGCCACCCGGCCCTTCTTCGGCATTGATGCTGTGATCCTTGATGACGAAGGAAAGGAATGCGCCCCCGGCATCGATGGCCGCCTCGTCATTCGCAAGCCATGGCCATCAATGACGCGATCCATTTACGGGGACAAAGCACGCTTCAAGAAAACCTATTTCTCCGATTATCCCGGCCTCTACACGGCTGGAGATGGCGCGCGCCGTGACAAGAAGGGCAATTTCTGGATCATAGGCCGCCTCGATGATGTTTTGAACGTCTCCGGCCACCGTCTTGGTACTGCGGAAATCGAGTCCGCCCTGGTCGCGCATCCGGCCGTTGCGGAGGCTGCCGTTGTAGGTCGCCCTCACGATTTGAAAGGCCAGGCCGTCGCCGCCTTCGTCACGCTCAAAACCGGGCAGGAGTCGTCCGAAGCCCTTGAGAAGGAACTTCGCAACCATGTCGGGACAGTGATCGGAGCCATCGCCAAGCCGGACGATATCCATTTCACTCCCTCCTTGCCAAAAACACGCTCAGGGAAAATCATCCGGCGACTACTAAAGGAACTCGTCGTCCATGGAACGATAACCGGCAACGTTACCACTCTTGAAGACATGGGTGTGATCGAGCATCTGAAGAAACTGCTAAAGCGATAGACAAGCCAACTGCCGATGACACCAACACGTTTCCTAGTTTTTCGTTTCGCACAAATTTTCGGCTATAGCCGCAAGAATGTCCGGTTAGGTGATGCTGCTTCGGAAACCCATCTCCTCAAGGAAGCGGAAATGCATCTCGGTCAGTCAATCTGGAGGGATGCCGAGAATATTGAGGAAATTTCCGTCGAATACTGGAGCCTCCGCAAGTTGGCCAAGGAACTCGACACGATCAACAAAGAGCTGGACGAGTGCCAAGGCTATCTGACCAACGCGCACGAAGAACGCGCCGGTCTCCTTAGTGCCAATGCCGACGCATTCCAGGATCTGCTTGAAGAACGTAAGATGATCCTGGCCGAAATGGACGAGGCCTCGAAGCATCGTGACGGGGTGATTTCCAAAGCCCGCGAAATCCGCCGTACCTATGAAGGCCTCAAGACGAAACTGGAAGTTCTGACCAAAGAGGGAGATCATACGGATAATGAACTCGAGAAAATTTCATCAAAAATGAAGAGCCTCAAGCAAACGTTTTCAGAACTGAAGAAAGAACGGACGGAGATCGGGGAGAAGGTCGAAGCCGGGAACACGAGGATCGACGCTATCGAAGACAAGATAGAAAGCCGGAAAAAAGACCGGCGTGGCAAGGCTTCGGAAGCCTTCCAGGACATAGGCGGGGCAAACAAGCGGATGTCCGCCCTTGGCTCTGAGGCAGGCGTTTTGAATACAAAGATGCGATCACTCTATTCGGAAATCGGACGCTACGTGAGCCTCCAGTCTCACGCGAATCCTGAGTGCGAGAGAATTACAAAACCATTCCACGGCATGGTGGAAGTCATGCACGCCCTCAGGAGATCTATTCAATACAACCATCGGCTCTCGGAGGAATAATCGAAGGCTTTTCGTATGATTTCTCCATGCCTGCCTTTACAATCCGATCATCCCCTGCCACACCACTGAAAGTTTAAGCAACACGCGCGCAATCATGCCAAAAGACACCTCGATCCGCAAAATTCTCGTCATCGGCTCCGGCCCAATCGTTATCGGCCAGGGCTGTGAGTTTGACTACTCCGGTGTCCAAGCCTGCAAAGCCCTGAAAGAAGAAGGCTACGAGGTCGTCCTGGTAAACTCAAACCCCGCCACGATCATGACCGATCCGGAGTTTGCACACCGCACCTATATTGAGCCGATCACTCCGGAAGTGGTTGAAAAGATCATCATCCGCGAGCAGCCGGACGCCCTTCTTCCCACTCTCGGCGGCCAGACCGCGCTGAACACCTCCATGGATCTGTTCAAAGCCGGCACTCTCGACAAGTACGGGGTGAAAATGATCGGAGCGAATGCCGAGGCCATCGACAAAGGAGAAGACCGTCACCTTTTCAAGGAAGCCATGGAGAAAATCGGCCTCGACATGCCGCGCTCCGGCATCGCCCACACCATGGAAGAGGCGAAGAAAGTCGCGGATGAAATCGGCACCTTCCCGCTCATCGTCCGTCCTGCCTTCACCCTCGGTGGCCAGGGTGGCGGTATTGCTTACAACAAGCAGGAATATGAGGAAATCATTCACCGCGGCCTCGATCTCTCTCCTGTTTCCGAAGTCCTCATCGACGAGTCGCTCCTCGGCTGGAAGGAATTCGAGATGGAAGTCATGCGTGACCGCGCGGACAACTGCGTGATCATCTGCTCCATCGAGAACCTCGATCCCATGGGCGTTCACACGGGGGATTCCATCACCGTGGCTCCCATCCAGACGCTCACCGACCGTGAGTACCAGGTCATGCGGGACGCTTCCTTCGCCGTCATCCGTGAGATCGGCGTTGAGACCGGCGGCTCGAACATCCAGTTCGCCACCTGCCCGAAGACCGGCCGCATGATCGTCATCGAGATGAACCCCCGGGTCTCCCGCTCCTCCGCGCTCGCCTCGAAAGCCACCGGCTTCCCCATCGCGAAGATCGCCGCGAAACTCGCCGTCGGGTATACGCTTGATGAGCTGCCGAACGACATCACCCAGGTCACCCCCGCTTCCTTCGAGCCGACCATCGACTATGTGGTCACGAAGATCCCACGCTTCACTTTCGAGAAATTCCCAACGGCAAACGCCGTTCTCACCACCTCCATGAAGTCCGTCGGCGAGGCCATGTCCATCGGCCGCACCTTCAAGGAATCCATGCAGAAATGCCTCCGCTCTCTGGAGACAGGTCGCTGGGGCTTCGGCTTTGACAACGGTGATCCGCAATCGCCTTCCAAGGATGAGATCCTCAGGAAGCTTCAGATCCCTAACGCGGAACGCATCTTCTGGCTCCAGACCGCCTTCGTAAGCGGCTGGACTCTCGAGGAGATTTTCGATGCGACGAACATCGATCCATGGTTCCTCCGCCACCTCCAGCAGATCGCGGATGAAGGAAAAGACCTTGCGAACATGGATCTGAAACGTGCCAAGAAACTCGGTTTTTCAGATCGCCAGATCGCGAAATCAAAAGATACCACCGAGGACAGCATCCGCGCGGATCGCAAAGCTGCCGGAATCATCCCGACCTACCGTCTCGTTGATACCTGTGCGGCGGAGTTCGAGGCGTTCACCCCGTATTTCTACTCCACCTACGGCGATGAAAACGAAGCCCGCCAGTCGGACAAAAAGAAGATCATCATCCTCGGTGGCGGCCCGAACCGCATCGGCCAGGGCATCGAGTTCGACTACTGCTGTGTCCACGCCGCCTTCGCGCTCAAAGAGCTCGGCTATGAGACCATCATGGTGAACTCGAATCCCGAGACCGTCTCCACCGATTACGATACCTCGGACAAGCTCTTCTTCGAGCCGCTCACCCTTGAGGATGTTCTGAACATTTGTGATCAGGAGCAACCGCACGGCGTCATCGTCCAGTTCGGCGGCCAGACCCCTCTGAACCTCGCTGCGGATCTTGAGCGCCACGGCGTCCCCATCATCGGCACCTCGCCGAAGAACATCGAACTCGCCGAGGACAGGAAATTTTTCTCCGCCCTCCTCGACAAGCTCGGGCTCAAACAAGCCGAAGCCGGCACCGCCACCAATGAGGCCGAGGCCATCGAGGTAGCCAACCGCATCGGATACCCCGTCCTCGTCCGCCCGTCATTCGTTCTTGGCGGTCGTGCGATGATGATCGTTTATTCGGATTCCGAGCTTTCCACCTACATGCGTGAGGCCGTAACCGCCTCACCAGAGCGCCCGGTTCTGGTCGACCGTTTCCTTGATAACGCCACCGAAATTGATGTCGATTGCATCAGCGATGGCGAGACTTCCGTGGTTGGTGCCATCATGCAGCACATCGAGCAGGCAGGTATCCACTCCGGAGACTCCGCCTGCTGCATCCCGGCGTTTTCCATCTCCGACGAGATCAAAGCCAAGATCGACAAGGCTGCCAAAGACCTCGCCAAAGAGCTGGAAGTACGCGGCCTGATGAACATCCAGTTCGCCGTGAAGGACGAGGAACTCTACGTAATCGAGGTCAACCCACGTGCCTCCCGCACCGTGCCCTTTGTCTCAAAAGCCACCGGAGTTTCCCTCGCAAAGCTCGCTGCGAAAATCATGGTCGGAGAAAAGCTCGCCGACATGGGCTACACGGAGACCATTCACCCACCGCATTACTCGGTGAAAGAAGCCGTTTTCCCATGGAACCGCTTCCCGGGTATCGATATCGTTCTCGGCCCGGAAATGAAATCCACCGGCGAGGTCATGGGAATCGACGCGGACTGGGGAATGGCTTACGCGAAGTCCCAGATTTCCGCCTTCAATGCCCTGCCGAAGGAAGGCAAAGTCTTCCTTTCCGTCGCGGATCGTGACAAGGAACGCGCCGTCACCGTTGCAAAGGAACTGCACGAACTCGGCTTCACCATTTGCTCCACTGGTGGCACTTTGGAGAAACTTGCCGAGGCAGGTATTCCAGCCCAACGCGTTTACAAAGTCCTCGAGCAAGCGCGACCGAACGTCATCGACATGATGAAGAACAACGAGATCGACTACCTCATCAACACTCCCTCGACCCACGAGTCCCGTGCCGATGAAATCCTGATCCGTTCCACCGCCATTGCTCAGAAGATTTCCTATGCCACCAACATGGCCGCCGCTGAGGCGACCATAAAAGCCATCCGTTCCCTCAAGGAAAACGAGCTTACCGTGAAGAGTATCCAGGAATATCATTCATAGTCCGGGCATACCACTGATCGATCTTATTCATTCTTTGTCGTTTGATCTGTAAGGCCTCGGAAAAGGTTTTGCAGTAGTATATGCCGCATTGCGGTGGCTTTACCAGAAGTGCCCTGGAGTCGGGATATTTTGACAAATTCCAAACCTGGATCTTGGTTTCTCTGGTATGCTATCTGCTTGGTATCAACTGCTTACTAATCCACCTTCCCGTATTCTAGACCCTATCTTATGCCCCTCGGAAACCAGGAAAAATTTGGGATTTTGCCTTCCCTTGAAATCCTTCCTTTTTTCGACGAAGACTTCTTGGAATCTGTGGGTGTGGAGTTTGTGGCGAGAGCCAGCTACGGCAGCATCGCGCGGGAGATGCTCGTTGGCGGTTTGATTGGCGGAGTTCTGCCTTGGGAGATCTTTGCGGCGGAAGTCCTGGCTCTCCCCGGACAGCGTGATCAGTGGAAAGTTGCTTTTTTCTCCGTCCCCAGCCCACCCGAGCTTGTTCTCCAGACAAGCATTTACAAATCGCTTTGCCCGGATTCTGTCACAACCAGTAGAAAACTGCCGCAGCGTCTTCAGATAGGAATAGAAAACCGCAGCTCGCTGACCCGCCACCAGTTCAGTGAGTGGCTCAATTCCCTGAAACTTTCCCCGAGACCGGAAGTCGTTTTCAAATTTCTTCCCATGGATCAGCGTCTTCAGGGTTTGCCGGCGGACGCGCTCGACGGCTTCATAGCACGGAGTCCCTGGGGAATCAAAGCGGAGGAACAGAAGCTTGGAAGCCTGGTAAGTGGATTTTCCAAGAAGGATCCGTTCCAACGACTTGTCACGGTGTGTCGCAAGGATGTCCCCGTGTGCGAAAGGATTTGTGGCAAGCTGCCTTTGGAGAGACTGGCCGCTGCCCGCAAGAAACTGAGCGACCCTGTCAACATCGAGGCGGCAGCTTCCATGATGGAAGCCAGTGGCAAGCCCCACATACCTATCGATTTGTTGAAACGTGCCAGCCTTCTCTATGAGCCCTTGGGAATTTCCAACGATGAAATTGCGAGCATCGCGCGAGTCACCTCGGAATTGCAGCGGCTTTACGAGGTTTCCATGCTCCCGCCTCAGGTTGCTCCGACGGAACAGACAGCCCGCCTCATATCCTCGGCTGCTTGAGCCCAATTGTGCTTTCAGTTCCTAATCGTCTTTCTCGGAATGAACTGTCAGCAGGCTTAGGAAAACTTCTGCGATCCATGGCAACGGGCTTCCCACGTCCCACCATGCGCTGAAAGTTCGTGTCACCGGACGGCCATGTGTTTTCAATTGCTTCAGATCCCCTCGTGAAACCGCGTTCTCAGCGGCAGACTCCGGCAGGAAAGCAAGACACTGTCCCTGAACGGCAAGATCCCTTGCCGCGAGAGCATCCGGCATGACCCAGCGTCTGAGCCCTGATTCCGAATTCGGGAAAAGCTCTCTCGTTACCAGATCGGCCGCCATTTTGTCAGGAAATACCAAAACGGTTTTCTTTAATTGGGGAATGGTGACTTTGCCGCTCAGGCCGAGGTCGTGAAAGGGAGCGGCATACACATTGAGGGTTTCCTCGGCAAGATGCCTCCGCACGGAATTGCGGGGAACGTGTTCGTCACAACCGATTTGGAAATCAAGATCCACCCGGTTGCTCCGATCCTCTTTCCCCAAAGTGCGGAAGATTTCCACCTCGGCGTTCGGAAAGCACTCACAGAATGCTGACATCACAGAACTCGTAAGAATAAGCCTCGCGCTCGCGGTGATTCCAAACACCAGCTTTTCATCCCTGCCGTTCATCTTTGCCAGCTCCGAGCGAACCGAAGCCATACGGTGTAGAAGATCCTCGACGATGGGCAAAAGCCTCAGCGCGGCACCGGTCGGGTGAACATGCGGTCCGGATCGCTTGAACAACGAGCAGCCGACATCCTCTTCCAAAGCTTTCAAGGCGTGGCTCACTGCGGAGGGACTGACACCAAGTGAATGGGCGGAAGCTGAGAACGTCCCTTCTTTCACAGCCACATAAAACATCTGCAGCCGCTTCAGATCGATGATTTCCGGATCAATCTGTAGCGGCTCATCGGCCTCCGGTCTTCCTTCATGAATAGCGCTCAACATAACCCTTTAAGGTATCCGAGCAATACGTATGCCATACCCCCGTTTTCCATTGGGTGGCCGCTTTCTCACCCGAGTACATGCTGATTCGATTTCAACATCCACCCCGTGCCAACGGCATATCGGGTGCTAAATCCCATGTGTCGGTAAAGGTCAAACCCTCCTGACGAATATTGAACCAAAGCGTCCTATAAAAATGAAACTAACAAAACGAATCCCCTTATGCTCCCTATCGGTGGCGCTCTTGGCACTTGCCACGGGTTCCTCCCTTATGGCCGAAGCTCCTCCCACTTCCGAAGTGAACACAACAGGCCTGGCAGTGACTGACACAACCGTCACTGTTGGACAGCTTCACTCAGCAACAGGAACAATGGCAATCAGCGAAACCGGATCCATCCAGGCAGAGCAGCTCGCCATCGATCAGATCAACGCCATGGGCGGAGTCCTCGGCAGACAGATCAAAGTGATCAAGGAAGATGGTGCCAGTGACTGGCCTACCTTCGCTGAGAAAGCAAAGAAGCTTCTTGTGAGCGACAAAGTCGGCACCGTCTTCGGCTGCTGGACTTCCGCTTCACGCAAAGCCGTTCTCCCGGTTTTCGAGAAAGAAAAGGGAATGCTCTATTACCCGACTTTCTACGAAGGTCTCGAGCAATCCCCGAACGTGATCTACACCGGCCAGGAAGCTACCCAGCAAATCCTCGATGGTCTCAACTGGGTCGCCAAAGAGAAGAAGGCTAAAACCTTCTACCTCATTGGATCCGACTACATCTGGCCACGTACCTCGATGAAAATTGCCCGGAAGCACATCGAAAACGTACTCAAGGGCAAGGTTGTCGGAGAAGAATTCTACGCACTTGGCACCACTCAGTTCGGCTCCCTGATCAACAAGATCAAGCTAAAGAAGCCTGACGTGGTCTACGCAGCGGTTGTAGGTGGTTCCAACGTTTCCTTTTACAAGCAGCTCAAGGCAGCTGGTATCACTAGCGCTAAGCAAACACTTCTCACCATCTCGGTTACAGAAGACGAAGTTCTCGGCATCGGTGGTGAAAACCTCGAAGGCTTCTACTCCTGCATGAAGTACTTCCAGAGCCTCGAGAACGAATCCAACAAAGAATTCGTCGCAGCATTCAAAGAGAAATATGGCAAGGACAGCGTCATCGGTGACGTGACACAGGCTGCTTACCTCGGCCCATGGCTCTGGAAAGCAGCTGTAGAAAAAGCAGGAAGCTTCGATATCGCCAAGATCGCTGAAGCTTCCCCTGGTCTTGAGATGACCAACGCACCGGAAGGTTACGTTAAGGTTCACCCGAACCACCACCTCTGGAGCAAGGCTCGCGTAGGCAAGTGGAAAAAGGACGGCCAAGCTGAGATCGTTTACGAATCAGAGCTGATCGAGCCTGATCCATTCCCTAAAGGCTACCAGTGAGCCGCCTGCTCTCGCTCTAACGAGAGCCTAGTCTACCAAGATTCCCAGGAGGGCCGTGCTCGGTCGCGGCCCTCCATTTCCTTTCGAAAAACCCTTCCAGCTTCAACACGGCCACCGGCCATATCTTTTACCACCTCAACTTTTTCTAATTATGGGCGAATACACCACTGAAGAATTGCAGAGTATCTTTCTAATGCAGGGATTTTCAGGTCTCAGCCTTTTTAGCGTACTGCTGCTCATGGGCCTCGGCCTCGCGCTGATCTTCGGACAGATGGGCGTCATCAACATGGCTCATGGTGAATTCATGGCCATGGGAGCTTACACAGTTTATCTGTGCTCCAATCTTACTGAACAGTACGCGCCCAATTTCGGCGCCTATTACTTTATCGTAGCCATCTTCATCGCTTTCACAATCTGCGCCATAGTCGGCGCCTTCGTCGAATGGCTGTTAATACGACATCTTTACCACCGACCCTTGGATACGCTTTTGGCGACGTGGGGTCTTAGCTTGGTGATGCAGCAAGGCTACCGCCAGATCTTCGGTGCTCGCGAGGTCAGCCCCACTTTGCCCGAGTGGCTGATGGGTTCCTTCGCCATGAGTGAAATGATCGATATCCCGATTAACGGAGTCTTCGTCCTCTGCCTTTCATTGATTGTCACTGTTACCCTCATCCTCTTCATCTTCCGCTCCAAGTTCGGCCTTCGCCTGCGTGCCACTGTCCAGAACAGGAAAATGAGCGGTGCCGTCGGGATTAACACCGGCAAAGTCGACCGCCTTGCATTCGCACTCGGTTGCGGCATCGCGGGTATCGCCGGTGCGGCCTTCACCACCATCGGCTCCACCGGGCCGGACAGCGGCAGCCGCTACATCGTGGATGCATTCCTCGTGGTTGTTGCAGGTGGATCGGCAAGCTTGCTCGGTTGTGTCGCCTCAGCATTCGGAATCGCCCAGGCGCAGTCCATCCTTGAGTTCTTCCTGGAAGGTACGAAGGGCAAGGTGGCCACACTTCTGGTGATCGTCATCGCTCTCATGTTCCGCCCGCAAGGTCTCTTCCCGAGCAAAGTGCGCGGCAATTAATCTGAAATTTTCAAATTCAACTACTACTCAATGAACTCTGTAATTTTCAGAACCCTGTTTAAAAACAAAGGAGAGGCGATCGCCTTCGCGGCATTTGCCATTCTCCTGCTTGTAGTGCTCCCACTGGTTCTTCCGGTTTTCCGGTTAAACCTGGTGGGAAAATATATCAGCTTCGGATTCGTGGCCATCGGCCTGGTTCTGCTATGGGGTCGCTGCGGCGTTCTTAGTCTTGGCCAGGGAGTGTTCTTCGGTCTCGGAGGCTACTGTATGGCTGCATTTCTCAAGTTGGAAGCCTCGGATCCGGAAACCACGTCCATCCAGACGACCCCGGGTATTCCGGACTTCATGGACTGGAACCAGATCACCGAGCTCCCTGCCATCTGGAAGCCGTTTGAGAGCCTGCCGTTTACGATTGCCGCTATATTCGTCGTCCCCGCTCTGGTCGCCTTCATCATCGGCTGGGCGCTATTCAAGAGACGAGTGGGTGGCGTTTACTTCGCGATCATCACGCAGGCAATGGCACTGATCTTCTCCCTCGGTATCGATGGGAACCAGGGTCTCACCGGTGGCCGTAACGGTATCACCGATCTTCGCACATTGCTTGGCTGGGACATCCGCACGGAAAGTGCGCAGCAAATCCTGTATTTCCTCTGCGTCGTGCTTCTCTTCATGGTGGCTCTCGGTGCGAAATACATCATCAACACCCGCCTCGGCCGCGTTCTGGTGGCAATTCGGGATCAGGAGGAGCGGGTTCGTTTCTCCGGATACAATGTGGCGATGATCCGCACGGCAGTCTTCACATTTGCAGCCATGCTCAGTGGCTTGGGTGGGGCGATGTTCGTTCTCCAGGTCGGCTTCATGTCGCCATCCATCGTGGGTATCGTGCCATCCATCGAGCTGGTGATCTTCACTGCGGTAGGTGGCAGGCTGTCCGTCCTTGGCGCGATCTTCGGCTGTCTCCTCGTGAACTGGAGCAAGACCACGTTCTCCGAAGCCTATCCCGACCTCTGGCTCTATCTGATGGGAGGTACTTTCATCGCAGTCGTGATGTTCTTCCCAAACGGTCTGGCCGGTCTCTTTGAGAAATTCTCGGGGCTCAAAGAAAAGTTCAGCAAATCCACCACCCCGGAAACAACCAGCACACCAATTACGGATGAAAATTGATAACGAAGACATCCTCACCATTGAAGACCTTGGTGTGTCCTTTGACGGGTTCAAAGCAGTAGACGGTTTTAACTTCTACCTCGCGAAAAATCACGTTCACGTGATCATCGGGCCGAACGGAGCTGGCAAGACTACAGTGCTCGATCTGATTTGCGGGAAAACAAAGGCCACCTCCGGCAGTGTGAAATTCAAAGGGCGCGAATTGCGCAAACAGCGCGAATTCAAGATCGTCCGTGCCGGGCTTGGTAGGAAATTCCAGACCCCGTCTACTTATGAAGGTCTCACGGTTTTCGAAAACCTTGAACTCTCCCATCCGGTGGGTCGCGGTGTGTTCGGTTGCCTCTTCTTCCGACGCACGGAAGAGATCATGGATCGCATCCACAGTGTTGCCAAGACCATCGGGCTGGATAACCAAATGGACACCGAGGCAGGGATACTAAGTCACGGCCAGAAGCAGTGGCTTGAGATCGGCATGCTCCTCATGCAGGACCCGGAAGTCATCATGCTGGACGAGCCTGTGGCTGGAATGAGTGTGAAAGAACGTCTGGAGACCGCTGATCTGATCCGGAGTATTTCCAAAGATCGCTCCGTCATCGTCATTGAGCACGACATGGAATTTGTTCGCGAAATCGCCGACCGGGTAACCGTCATGCACATGGGCAAGATCTTGGCTGAAGGGACGATGGATGTCGTCAGCTCGGATCCGAAAGTCATTGAGGTCTACATCGGACACTAACTATCTAGTACTATGCTTACAGTAAACAATTTACAAGTCGCCTACGGGCAGAGCCTCGTTATCCCTGACATGAGCTTCAGTGCGGAAAAGGGGCAAATTTTGGGGATTGTCGGGCGAAATGGCATGGGTAAGAGCACGCTCTTCCGTTCCCTCATCGGCATGATCCCCAGCCGCTCAGGCAAGGTGGAGATTGGCGGGAAAAACATCACGAAAGCACCTTCCTACAAGAGGGTTGAGAGCGGCATCGCGTTCGTTCCCCAGGGGCGGATGATCTTCCCGTATCTCAGCGTCTACGACAACCTGGTCTCGGGTGTACAGGGTCGCGTGAAGCGTGAAGCTGTCGAGGAGATCTACGCACTCTTCCCCGTTCTTCAGGAAATGAGGAACCGCAAGGGGGGGAACCTTTCCGGCGGACAGCAGCAGCAGCTTGCCATTGGCCGTGCCCTGATGACGAATCCTTCCGTCCTGCTCCTAGATGAGCCAACGGAGGGAATCCAGCCATCCATCATCAAGGACATCTCCCGGACACTCAGAGAGATCCGGGACATGAAGAACCTCACGATCATAGTCAGCGAGCAGGTGCTCAGCTTCGTACTCGATACCTGTGACCGCCTGATGGTCATAGAAAAGGGGAAACTCGTTCGCGAGGACGACCGGGCAAGCGTCGATGCGGACAAGATCAAAGAAATGCTCGCCGTCTGATTATTCAAACCAACTCGTACCACAAACCAAGAAACACAAAGCCAATGAAAACGTTAATCAAAGTAGACCTCGATGCCACTCCTGAATCCCAAGACTGCCTTCACAACCGCTGGCACCCGGATATCCCAATGGTCGCGCATGTGAAGCCAGGCGATGAGTTCCGTGTTGAGTGCATCGATTGGACAGGTGGCCAGATCAAGAACGATGACGAGGCCAACGACATCGATGTGGTCGATCTGTCCAAAGTTCATTACCTCTCCGGGCCAATCGGAGTGGAGGGAGCTGAGCCGGGTGATCTCATGGTAGTGGACATTCTTGACGTGGGTGTTTTCGAAGAATCCAACTGGGGATTCACCGGCCTCTTCGCCAAGACGAATGGTGGTGGTTTCCTTACTGATCATTATCCGGATGCGCGCAAGGCATGCTGGGATTTCCATGGCATCTATACATCCTCCCGCCACATCCCGAATGTCGAGTTCGCAGGTATCATGCACCCGGGTCTCATCGGCTGCCTTCCTTCCAAGGAAATGCTCAATGAGTGGAACAAGCGTGAGAAAGAACTCTACGATACAGAGCCGGACCGCGTGCCAGCACTTGCCACACTCCCGTATGCTGAAACGGCGCATATGGGACGTATGAAAGGTACCGAGCGCGACACCGCAGCGGCCGAAGGTGCCCGCACAGTCCCACCCCGTGAACATGGTGGCAACTGCGACATCAAGAACCTTACCCGCGGTTCCAAAGTCTATTTCCCAGTCTACGTAAAAGACGGTGGTCTCTCCATGGGTGATCTCCACTTTTCGCAGGGTGATGGGGAAATCACTTTCTGTGGTGCCATCGAAATGGCCGGCTTCCTCGATATCCGCGTCAGCCTCATCAAAAACGGCATGGAGAAATACGCGATCCGCAACCCGCTCTTCCTCCCAAGTCCGCTTTCCCCGGAATACAAGCGCCACATCATCTTCGAAGGCATCTCCGTCGATGAGTTCGGAAAGCAGCATTACCTCGATCCATTCGTCGCTTACAAAATGGCCTGCCTCAACGCCATCGAGTACATGAAGAAATTCGGCTACACGGGTGAGCAGGCCTACGCGATTCTCGGAACCGCTCCTGTCGAAGGACACATCAGTGGCATCGTGGATATCCCGAATGCCTGCGCGACCCTCTGGTTGCCAACGGAGATCTTCGATTTCGACATCATGCCGAACGCGGACGGGCCGACGAAGATGGTCACGGGCGACGCGGATCTTGCGAAAGTGAAGTAACCTACGAATCACAAGATCATGCCACTATACGAATTCAGTTGTCGTGACTGCGGAGATTTCTCCGAGCTCATGACCATCGCCGAACGAAACGACCCGGTGGGCTGCCCTACATGCAGGAAGCTCGCCCAGCGCCTGGTGCTCGCGCCAAACCTCTCGCTCATGAACCCGTCTCTCCGCAAGGCGCACGGGGTTAACGAGAAGAGCAGGCATGAGCCTAATGTCCGCGAGTCCCACTCATGCGGCAGTGGCTGTGGTTGCGGCAGCGGCACGAAGATCCGCAAAAACAACGTCAAGGAAACCAAACTTGGCAAGCTACAGTCACAGAAACAAACCGCGCGTCCATGGATGCTCGGTCATTGACCCGGAATACTCCCTGCTTCTAGGAGCTGGTAGCGAGCCGATTTCCTGTTTTGCATAGTAGTTGAAGGAAATCGGCTCGTTTGTTTCGGAAAAGAAGACCGCTTTTGCCAAATTTGCAGATTGGCACATAGCAGGTTCTCTATGAGCTTTTCCGCATGCGCGAAGAGCTTCTCAAGAACCCGGTATTTTCCATGGCAGCAACCCAGTTCGACCGGGTTGCCGACTTCCTGGAATTGACCCCTGACATCCGCGAGCGCTGCAAGTGGCCCAAGCGCATTATCACCGTCACTGTTCCGGTAAAGCTGGATGACGGCACCACCACGGTTTTCCACGGCCACAGGGTTCAGCACCATCTCACACGCGGCCCGGTGAAGGGCGGCCTTCGCTACCATCCGGAAGTGGACATCGGTGAGGTGGCGGCACTGGCGATGTGGATGAACTGGAAATGCGCCCTGCTCGACCTGCCATATGGCGGTGGAAAAGGTGGGATAAAGTGTGATCCGCGCTCCATGTCACAGGGTGAGCTCGAGCGGATGACCCGCCGTTTCACCATGGAGATGATCCCTTTCATCGGCCCTGAAATCGACGTGATGGCTCCCGATATGGGCACGAATTCGCAGACCATGGCATGGATCACGGATACGTATTCCACACATCAGGGCTATCTTGTTCCATCCATTGTCACCGGGAAGCCACTCACCCTCCAGGGCTCTGCAGGACGCACCCGGGCTACGGGGCACGGGGTGGCGTTTCTTGCTTCCGCAGCTCTCGGGAAGATCGGCATTCCCAACAAGAATGCCACGGCTGTGATCCAAGGCTTCGGAAACGTCGGGAAACATGCGGCCGCAACCATGAATTCATATGGGATCAAAGTGATCGCCGTTTCAGATGTCACAGGCGCGGTTCAAAATCCCGACGGGATCGATATCAATGCCCTACGTGCCTATGAGGAGGAGCACCTGACCGTCGTCGGCTTTGAAGGAGCCAAGCCTCTCGATCCGAATGAATTGCTGACAATGGAGTGCGACGTTCTCGCACCATGCGCTGTGGGTCATGTCATTACCGAGAAAAACGCCGGTCTCTTGAAGTGCAAGGTACTTGCCGAGGGAGCCAATGGCCCGACGATACCGGAGGCGGATCGCATTCTTGAGGAGCGCGACGATATCTATGTGGTTCCGGACATTCTGTGCAACTCGGGAGGGGTGACGGTTTCCTATTTCGAATGGGTGCAAAACCTTCAACGCTTCAACTGGACCGAGAGGGAGGTCATCACGAAACTGGAAACCAAACTGCACACTGCCTTTGAAAACGTGGCTGCTTTCGCAGTAAAGAACAAGCTGTCCAGCCGTATGGCCGCTCAAGCGCTTGCGATAAAGACTGTTGCCACTGCGAAGACGGAACGCGGCATGTTCCCCTGATTTTCACTCAAAAAAATACCGCACGGCTTTCAAAGCGGTGCGGTATTTTGAAAAGAGTTCCTTCCGGTTCGCTCTATTTGGCCTTAACGGTCATCACGCCTTGCATGATGGCGAAGTGACCCGGGAAGGTGCAGATGAAAGGATATTCACCGGCGGCTGGTGCTGTGAAGGTGATTTCATCGGACTCGCCACCGCCCAGAAGCTTCGTATGGGCAACGACTTCGGCTTTCGAATCAGCGTCCTGTGGGATGTATTGGGTGTCCTTGGCAGGAGCGCACTTCGTTGCGAAAGCAGGAACGGCTGTGCCCGCCTTGAGAATTACCACATTGTGACCCATTGCCACGACTGGAAGCTGGCCGATGTGCTTGAAGGAAAGAACGACTTGTTCGCCTTCCGTCACTTCGAAAGCTTTCACGTTGTATTGCATCTGGTCGTTCCCTGTGATCTCGACTTTTTTCCCGGCGGATGCGAATTGGCAGATAGCCAGCGATAGCAATGTGATGATGATATTTTTCATAAATTCTATGATCTGTTACGCAGTTATGTTCACCGAAGTAGCATGCATTCGCAACCCGATCCTTAAAAAATAATTCCACGAGACTGGAGATTTCGTCTAGCAATTGGGATGATATCTGTTTTATTTGATGTGATTCCGCTGTGTCGTGCAAAAATCAACTTGGCACGCCGCTTGCTCATCTCGATCTACCAACCGCTCAATCATGAAAAAAATCGAAGCCATCATTAAACCATTCAAGCTTGAAGAAGTTAAAGAAGCCCTGGCAGAAGTCGGAGTTCAAGGAATGACCGTCACCGAAGTCAAAGGCTTTGGCCGTCAAAAAGGTCATACCGAGATCTACCGTGGTTCTGAATACACAGTCGACTTCCTTCCTAAAGTGAAAATCGAAATTGTCGTTGACGACGAACAAGCGGAAGGCGTTGCCCAGGCAATCGTCAAGAGCGCAAATACCGGCAAGATCGGTGACGGAAAGGTTTTCCTCTCCTCTGTTGACGAAGCGATCCGCATCCGCACAGGTGAGACCGGTTCATCCGCTGTTGCGGTGAACTAAGGTTCCATTCTCAATTTCAGTTCTATTGCCACTGTCGCCTTACCGTGACAGTGGTTTTTTTGTGCCCTTTTTGGACAGAGGGTCAGAGTGCCTTCTTTTTCTTCCGATTGTTCCAGAAGTAGTAAACTCCCGTGCCAATCAGCACCATGACCAGCAATGTGCCCAAAGCTATGCCTGCCCAGGGAATTGGCAGGGGCATGGTGAACTGGTTTTCGATGGGTTTCTTGAAAGCGACGGCAAGCGGTGTTTTCCAGATCAAAGTCCGGCCATCGTCTTCCGTGGAAGTGGCATTGTGCGAGGATGCGGCCATAGGCAGGTGGAAAATGGTGGTAATGCCATGGCCTTGCAGACGGGACTCCGGGATGAAAAACGAGCCCGGGATGCCTTTTGAAAACTCGGTACTCCGCGAGTAGACGAGGCTCAGCCCTGAAAAATCGACGGAGGTTGCTCCCACAAGCTCGCTACTTCCAGGAGGCAGGTTTGAGGCATCACCTTCCGTCTCTAGAGCCGCGAGATCCATCGCGTCATCGAAGGTTACGGTCAGATCGATATGCAGGATCCTGTCTTCGGTCTGGGTGTTCAGGCTGTATGAGCTGAAGGCAGTACTGGAATTCACAAATCCCTCGATCGTTTTCCGGACACCCTCCTCGCCCCCTTGCATCTTTGCAGCGGCCTCGGGCAGCCATACCTGGATGCGGGCGGCTCCCGAGGCATCCGCATTGATCCAGACTTCCTCTTCGATATCCAGGCACGAGCTCACCGCCAGCGATGTGAAAACCAGCAGAATGAGGCGAAGAAACCCCATGACGGGGGATCCGGTTTGATTCTCATTTTTCATATTGGCTTTTTCCGGACTCAGGCCATCTGATCCGCGGAGCGAAGCAAAATATCACCGATTTCCACATGTGCGGGAGCCGTGAGAATGTTCATGATACACTCCGCGACGTCTTCCGGTTGGAGTATTTTCATCTTCGCCCGCGTCTCATTCAGCTTGTCTTCGCGCCCCCGGAAGTAGTTTTCCAGCAACGGTGTATCGACAAAGCCAGGTGATACCGATGCCACCTGGATCGGGCTGCGGACGGCTTTCAGCTCGGAACGCAATGATTCGGTTATGGCGCGGACGGCGAACTTCGTCGGGGAATAGAAGCCTCCGGAAGGGGGAACCCGGTGGCCGGACATGGAGGAAACATTTACGATACGCCCACCACCTTTCGGGAAATGCTTGAGCGAAAACTGGCAGCACATCGCAAGGGCGAGAACGTTGACCCGCCACATCTCCTCCCAGTCCGCCGCATTTCCATCTACAATGCGGGACAGATACGCGCAGCCGGCGGAATTGATCAGGCCGTCGATTTTCCCAAGATTCCTGAAAACGCCGGACACCTCCTCCCGGGAAGTGAGATCCGCCTGGATCGGCGAGACATCCTGGTGCAGTGCGTTCGGGCGCCTCGTGACTCCCAGCACGTCAGCTTCGTGGCTGAGCAGCTTTTCACACAATGCGGCACCGATACCGCTGGAGGCTCCTGTAACAAGGAAGGTTTTACCTTTTAGTGAGATCATGGGGAAAGTTTTGGTTGAATTCTGGCGGTACGTCCCGCCCTGAAATCAGATTTTTTTTCAGTGAGTCGTAGCCTTGCCAAACAGCGCCGGGAGATCCGGAAGATCCGCTGCGGTTTGCGCGGGCTGGGAGGAAATGATTTTTCCTTTTTCGAATACAAAAGCGCCCGGCATTTGCAGCCCGTCCCCTGCGAGATGACCTACTCCGCAGCCTTTGAACATGGAAATCGCTCCGCGCCAAAGAACCTGCAGACTGAAGAGTTCCAGGAAGCCGCCCTTCCCAAGACCGAACGCGCGGTACAGCTCGCAGCGGGGATCCGCGATACGTGGGACATTGGAGTTTTGCCCCAGATAGTTGATCTCTTTGCCGGACTGGAGCATGTGCACCAGTACGAGCTTCGCATTGTTCTGCTTTGCCTCCTGCTCGAGCCCCTGGAGACCCCGCAAAATCTGACGCGTGAAAGTGCATCCAAAGTGACGTAGGAAGACCAGTACCAAAGGTGATTCATTCGATGCGTCTGCCAATGACTCACCGCTGGAGAGCTTGTAGGTGGCTGCGGCTTCTTCAATGGAATAGGGCTCAGTGCGCGATACGGGTATGCCGGAGTGGGCGCGTATGGAAATCCAGAGGATGAGGAAAAAAGGCCCGAGCCAGATCATATCGTCAAGGATCAGAAGCCCCAGTGCGGAGAAGGGGAGTTCCCCCGAGAATATCGAATAGCCTACGAAGGCCGTCACCACACAGAATTTCAGGAATCCGATTAGCACAACGTTCCAGTGCTTCACCGGATTTTTCGCAGTGAGAAGAAACGCAAGGCCGAGCCCCGCACTCACCAGTCCCACTCCGCGCCACAGGCCGACATGGTTGGGATGCATGAGTGCGAGCAGATCGAAGCAATGGAGCGGCCACATGTTCACCCAGACGGCGAAGAGAATGTGATAGATCCCTGCGGAGAGAAGAACCAGTCGCATCCACCCCGGTGTGCGGCAGTTTTCCCCATTGCAATGAATCGTCATTACGTATCGTAAGGTTTTTCCGAACCCGCGCAACGGGAGATTTCTCCACTTCCCGGCTGCCACTCTGGGATCGGTTTTCATTGCGGGAGAAGGGAACGTGTTGCAGCTTCCTAGCAGATGTGGACTTCTAAATTTGAATTCGAGGACATCCGTTACGAAACCACGGATGAGGGTAAAATCGCCAAAATCACCATCAACCGTCCCGAGGTGAGAAACGCCTTCCGGCCGAAGACTGTCAGCGAAATGCTACACGCCTTCGAGCTGGCGCACCAGGATCCGGAAGTGGGTGTGATCATTCTAACAGGAGAGGGCGATCTGGCCTTTTGCTCGGGTGGTGACCAGAAAGTGCGCGGCCAGGCAGGTTACATCGGAGACGACGGAGTCCCGAGGCTCAATGTCCTAGATCTTCAGAAAAAAATCCGCTCTCTTCCAAAACCCGTTGTCGCAATGGTCGCAGGCTACGCCATCGGCGGCGGTCATGTTCTGCACATCGTCTGCGATCTGACCATCGCCGCGGAGAACGCCCGGTTTGGCCAGACCGGCCCGAAAGTCGGCAGCTTCGACGGTGGTCTCGGCTCCAGCTACCTTGCCCGAATCGTAGGCCAGAAAAAAGCCCGTGAGATCTGGTATCTCTGCCGCCAGTATGATGCCCGGCAAGCCCTGGACATGGGACTGGTCAATACTGTCGTCCCCCTCGAAGACCTGGAAAAAGAAACGATCCAATGGTGCCGCGAAATGCTCGCCCACTCGCCCCTCGCTCTGCGCTGCCTGAAGTCCGCTCTCAACGCTGATTGCGATGGCCAGATGGGTCTTCTCGATCTGGCCGGAAACGCCACCCTCCTCTACTACATGAGCGAGGAAGGCAAGGAGGGCAAAGAGGCTTTCCTGGAAAAACGGAAACCTGATTTCTCCAAGTTCCCCCGTGTGCCTTAGGGGCTCTTGACTCAGAGCGGTGCCTGGTAGGAAAGATAGACGTCCCAGGTGATCAGAAGGTTGCCTAGGGCGTGGAGTGCGATGGCGGTTTTCAGGGAGCCGGTGCGCCAGACGAGAAACGCGGCGACGGCTCCGGTGATCCCTACGTAGACCAAGCCCCAGATATCGTATTGGGTGTGGACGAGCGAAAACAATACGGTGGATACGACGCCAGCCTGAAGGGTCCCGATTTTCTCCCGCAGCCCTTGGAATAGAAAGCCACGGAAGACGATTTCTTCGAATAGTGGTGCGAGGATAACCGAGGAAAAGACCGTGGTGAGCATGTAGTAGGTATCCGCGGTAGCGTAATCGAGAATGTCCGTGGGATCTGCAATCGTGTCTGGTGTGAGGAAGCCATACAAGTACTCCACAAGGGAAACGAGACTGAAGGAGATGAGCAGAAGCGGGATGTGTACAGGCTTGCCAAGACCGAAGGTTTTCCAAGCGTTTCGAGGCCATTTTAGAAAAAGGAAGATGAGGCAGAAGGCCGGGAAGCCACGCCAGAGCAATTCATAAACAGGATACGAGAACCACCAGCCGAAGAAGAGTTCCTGGAGATCATAGATGAATCCCGCAACGTAGAACCAAGGGACTAGCAGGAGATTTGCTGCGAAAAATACCGAAATGACTGTGGATGGCGCCCAGGACTTCACAATGGCGGGCAGTGCCGGAGTGTCTTTTTTCCGCCGGATGAAATGGAAAATGGCAAAGCCCAGGCCGATGCAGACCAGCGAGTCATATAGGAGGCTGATGTAGGTCGCGCGGAGCATAAGTCCGTCGTTCTGGGAGCGGTAGATCTCGGTGATTTGCGAATCTTCCCGGTTGGCGAGATACATTTCGTAATCCCAGCTACGGGCTGTGTCCTTGTTATCTAGGAGCCAGGCTTTCAAATCGGAAAGATATCCGGAATCGCCAGAATAGAGCTCCGTGTCTATTTCGCCGGAAAGTTTGTACCGGATGGCATCCAGAAGCCGCCGTCCTTCTTCGCCGGTGGCATCCAGATATGTTTCGCGGATGATTCTTTCGGAATCACGCAGCCATTCCTCAGGGTCGTCCCCATGGAACATCCATTTCTGATACGCGTTAGCACGATCCTCCGCTTCCAGCAGACGGAGTTCGCGATCATAGTACTGGAGGACGACTTCCCGATCCACGCCCATCTCCTCGACCGAGAAGCTGCGGTAATCAGACCAGGACATGGCAACCCAAGCGAGGGCGAGAACCAACACGAGAGGCCAAGGTGTTCCCCGTTTGATCCATCCCTTTAGCTGCATGGGTATGATGCTTATGGGAAATCCAAGGTGATGTCCCTGAAAAAGCGAAAGGCCGGAAGTTGCCCTTGCGGAAATTTTTCATAGGCAGCTCCCCGGGTATGTAGGAGGGTCTGTTTCTTTAACAAATGTCTGATAGTAACGAGGTAAAAGGGAGATTGCGCCTGCGTCTGTTTCCACGTGCGGAAACGGCGGTGCGGAGCGGGCATCCCTGGGTGTATGCGGATAGCATCAAATCCCAGAATCGTGAGGGTATTACCGGTGAGCTGGCGGTGATTTACGACAAGCGGGATCGGTTTTTCGGCATCGGCTTGTATGAGGCGGAGTCACCGATCCGGGTGCG
>JBPOGC010000150.1:0-7005 GCA_051251795.1 Luteolibacter sp.
GTCTTTCCCAGCCAGCTCCAACGAATGCGCGTAGTCACCAAGTAGATATGCGCTCGAACGCTGCAACTCATCAGCCCCGGGCTCTTCATCACAGCCCGTTGCCTCAAGGTCTCTAAGGGCAAGTCTGGCTTTGCTAAGATAAGCCATTTCATCCTCCTTGTTACCCTCGAAACCAAGCATCCGTCCCTTTTGCCACCAAAGCAAAGCCAACCTGTAATCCACCATTTTATCATCCCCCCCTTGTCTCTCCAGCAATGAAATCCCCTCCTCGAAGGCCTTCATCGCCTCCTTTGCCTTTCCCTGGTCGCGCAGTAGCCCGGCCAGCAAGCCCAGTTGCCCTGCCTTGCGCGTAGCCGCCACCTTTGAATCAGGCCTCTCTTTTAAAACGGAATCCAAAAGCCCCATCGCCTCACTGGAAACCTTCTCAGCCCCGCCGACATCACCAGCCAATACGGAAGCCTCAGCCATTGCACCATAGCAACCCGCAAGCTCAAGTCTCAGCTCCACATTTTCCGGATCGTCCTGCAGAAGCCGAACCATCTCCGCTGCCGCGAGAGTCCGCACCTCACGGGCATCGCCCAGCTTCCCGATCCCCTCCAGAATCGTAGCGGAGGAAAGATAACACGCAGCCAACTCCGATCTCAAAACCGCCACATCTGGCCGGGCGTCCGCCAGTTCGTTCAACTTTTTGGTTGCCTCCATCAGCTGCGTCAGAGCCTTCCCATCTTCTCCGGCCTCCGCCAACAGCTTCGCCTCATGGAAATCCAAAATCGCCAGTAACTGATGCAGGCGATCTCCGTCAACCTCCCCCTCGGGGACATCCAGAAGCGCCTCCCTGGCCTTTTCGAAAGACTCACCAGCATCATCACTGCGGTTTTCCATTTTCAGCAGAGCCAGCAAAAGAGCATCCCGGCCCAGGCGGAGCTTCGTTTCCCCGTCCATATTGGACTCCGTCCAGCCGTCGATCGCTGCAATAAGCCGCTCCTCTGCCGCATCACCATCCCCGTCGCCCAGAGATATCTCAGCCAGCTGCAACCTCACCCTCGCTCGCTCGTCTTCCAGACTCTTCACCTCCGCCGTCCGTCTAAGGAAATCCTCATAAAAACGCTCCAGACGCTTGAGCCGCAGCTCCCTGCCGTCCAATGGCGGAAGCTTCCGGTGCCCCCTCTCCATAGCCCACTCGAACAACCTGTCTCCGATCAAGCGCGAAGCCTCCAGACGCGCCAATCCAAGCTCACCCTCATACTCCATCTCCTGCTCCGCAACCGTCTTCTCCGCAATCGCAACCTCCATATTGCCCACCGCTTCCGTAGCACGATTATCCAGAAAAACCTTCTCACGCGTCCTCTCGGAACGCTCATTGGCCAATTGCCGGGTGGAAAGATACCAAAGCCCCCCCAAAACCACACAGGCAGCCGCAGCCATACCTGCAAAAAACGTTACCCGCCTGCCCGAGCTCTCAGCCTTCTGGCGCAAAACCACCAGCCCCTCCCTCTCCTCCTCAGCCATCACCTTCGCCTCCGCAGAAACAAAACCCGCCATCACTTCAGTCATCGATCCAGGCCGTTCCGATACATCTAGCAACAGACACTTCTCAATCCACCTCCTGTATTCACCCTCCAGCTTATTCGCAGGCTCCGATGGCCACACAACCCCGGAGCTGAGCAGCAAATTCTTTGCAATAAGCGCCGCATCCGCATGGATTCCTTCCTTCTTCGTCTCGCCCGCCTCAGGAGTCACCGAGGAAAACGTATCATCACACCTCGGGAAAACACCCGTCAGCAACCGGAAAGCAAGCACCCCAAAAGCAAAAACATCCCACTGATACCCACCCTCCTCGAAATACCCCCCCGGCTCCACAAGCTGCTCCGGTGATTGATACAAAAGCGCATCTGTGAAACCGGAATGACTGATCCCCGGCATATTCCCCAGCGTCCAGTCTCCCAGCTTCACCTTCCCGTTCTCATCGAAAAAGACATTCCCCGGTTTCAGGTTCCCGTGCGCCACACGCCGCCTGTGCATCGCCGCCAGCGCCGCGCCGATCTCCTTTACCAGCTCCCAGGACTCCTCCCCGGGATGCTCCCCCATCTTATGCTGGAGAGCCCTCACCTTCCACACCACTTCTTCCCCCTCGCCCTCCGCATCCGCGAAATTCGGCATCACCCAACAAGCCGGTCTCCCCTGGAAGTCAGCCGCATCCACCTCAAGCACACCCTCCGGCCACCCCCCGTCCTCAAGACGTTCCGTCATCTTCGAAAGAAGAGCCCGGTTGATCGCCATCCCTTCGAACACCTTCACCGCCACCACCCGGCCATCATTGTCCTTTGCCGCAAAAACCCGTCCGCACTCCCCCGTCCCGATCAACTCGAGAACCTCCAGCCCATTCATCTTCGGCAATTTCATCGCGGAAACCCTAACCAACTCCATCACCCACTGCACCCCAAAAAATCCTACTCTAATAGCGACTACCGTTATTAGTAAGATACGCTTATATCACCACTCATATTACCAACCGACTTTCACCATCCCTAGCTTCCGACTAGTCTCCCTCATCAATGAAACCCCAGCCATACACCTGCCCGCCTTGCGGGGAACAAAATCTGCTTCCCTTGAAATGGTATCAAGTGCCGTTCAGAACGGCTCCTTTTCAACTGCCTTCACTGCAACGTCCTTCTCAACGCTTCAGTCTTTCATACCTTCTGGCACACATTGATACCAAGAATCTCATTTCTCGTTATTTACGCCTGCATCCTGTTACCCGAAAAAATAACATCCGGCTCCCTCTCCAGCCAAATCATGTACATTGCCCTACTGTTTTGGCTTCTTGGGTCTTTTCTTGTTTCGATCAAAAGAAGAGTCAAAATACCTGAATCCCCTATGTTGAGTAAATTTGAAAAGGAAGAGCTGGGCGATGCCGGGTTGTGACTCAGACGCCCCGTTCTTCAAACGACCGGATATAAAGCCTGTAACATCGGCCATAAAAGTTTCGTAAACTTAAAGTCACGCCAAACTCAAATCCCACCCACAGCCATGAGAGTCCAATGCCCCGGAAACCCGCTTGAAAACTACACCTCGCGCCGCGAGTTCCTCTACGTAGGCTTGCTCGGCTCCGTCGGAATGGCTCTCCCCCAGTTCTTCGGAGCACGCGCCACCGCCGCGATGAAGCAGCTCCCCCAGCACGATCCCGTTGCCCAGAGCGTCATCCATATCTTCCTTCCCGGCGGCATGTCCCACCAGGAATCCTTCGATCCCAAACCCTTCTCCCCAGCCGAATACCGCGGTCCCTTCGGAGCAATCGATACCAAGATCCCCGGTATACAGTTCAGCCAATTCATGAAAGAAACTGCGAAAATCGCCGACAAGATCACTGTCATCCGCAGCATGTCACACGGTGAGGCCGCCCACGAGCGCGGCACCCACAACATGTTCACAGGCTACCGCCCCTCGCCCGCTCTCGCATTCCCGTCCATCGGCTCCGTAGTTTCCCACGAGCTCGGCTCCCGCAACGACCTCCCTCCCTACGTCTGCGTACCGAATGTCCCCAATGAATTCGCAAACTCCGGCTACCTCCCCTCCGCCTACGGCCCCTTCGCCCTCGGTGCCGATCCTGCCAAGGGAAGCAACTTCAAAGTCCGCGACCTGAATCTAGCAAAAGACGTCGATGACGAACGCTTCCACCGCCGCCGCTCCCTCCTCCAGACCGTCGACGACCACTTCAGGAAACTGGAGAAATCAGACGCCCTGGACTCCATGGATGCCTTCTACCAGCACGCTTACAAGCTCATCTCCTCACAGAAAGCCCGCGAAGCCTTCGACATGTCAAAAGAGCCCGAAAAAATCAAAGAGGAATACGGCAAGAACCAGGCCGGCCAGCGTATGCTCCTTGCCCGCCGCCTCGTCGAAGGTGGCGTCCGCTTCGTCTCCCTCACCGCTGGGGGCTGGGATCACCACGACAACATAAAAGCAGGCATCGAAAAAAACATGCCACCCACAGACCGCGCCATCGCCACCCTGATCCGCGATCTCGACCGCCGCGGCATGCTTGAAAACACCCTCGTCATGGTCACCTCGGAATTCGGCCGCACCCCGAAGATCAACCCCACCGGAGGCCGCGACCACTGGCCACGCGTATTTTCCACCATGCTGGCAGGCGGCGGAGTGAAAGGCGGCCACATCCACGGCGCCTCCGATGCCCTCGGCGGCGAGCCCGAAGAGGACAAAGTCGGCATCCAGGATCTTGCAAAAACACTCTACCACCAGATCGGCATCAAAGCCGAATCCGAGATCATGTCCCCCGGAGATCGCCCCATAGAAATCGTCGATGGCGGCGAAGTCATCGACTCCATCCTCTCCAAAAAAGCATAGCTGTCGCGTCTCGCGGCAGGCCGTGCACGTGGCGTCCCGCCGCGCCAAACTTTTCCCAGCTCAATGAACCGCTGCACCAAACTCTTGTCACTGATCACCGCCCACTTGGCACTGGTCACTCAATCCCACGCATTCTCACCCCTCTCCCCTCCCGGCGGCCAGCGTGGCACCTCCGTCACCATCACTCTCACAGACGACAACATTGCCACCTTCAAAGAACTCATAACTTACCAGCCCGGCCTCTCCCTCACCGACCTCAAACCCGACGGGAAGAACAAAAAGAAAGCCACCGCCATCCTGCACATCGCCCCGGACGCCCCCCTGGGCGAACACCCCCTTCGCATCCGCACTGAGAACGAAGTCTCCTTCCTCCAGACCTTCCACGTCGGCCACTTCCCCACACTCCAGGAAAAGGAACCCAACAATACCCTCGCAGAAGCACAACCCATCCCCCTCAACACCACCGCCCAGGGCACCATCACAACCGAAGACCAGGACACATACCTAGTCTCGCTGAAAAAAGGCCAGCGCCTCTCCGTCGAAGCGGAAGCCATGCGCCTCGGCCGCACCGTTTTCGATGCCCGCATCACCATCTTCTCCCCCTCCGGCACCACCATAGCCAGCAGCGACGACACCCCCCTCCTCAAAACCGACCCCTTCCTCTCATTCATCGCCCCCAGTGACGCGGACTACACCATCGCCATCCGCGAAGCCACCTACCAAGGCAACGGCCTATCCCAATACCGCCTGCACGTCGGCACTTTCCCCCGCCCCGCCACCATCTTCCCCCTCGGCGGAAAACCCGGCGAAAGCATAGAATTCACCTTCACCGGAGACCCCGCCGGCCCTTTCAAAAAAACCATCACCCTCCCAGACCAGCCCACCCCCCGACACCCCGTATTTCCTGTCTCAAACGGTGAAACAGCTCCCTCACCCCACACCGTGACCGTCTCGGCTCTGGAACATATTTCTCAATATGGCAACCTCGGCAAAGACACAGCCATCCTCTTCCCCCCCATCCCCTCTGCCGTCGATGGCATCCTCAACCAGGCATCCCAAAAACGCTACTTCCGTTTCCAGGCAAAGAAAAAGCAGGATCTTGAAATCAAAGTCCTCGCCCGCACCCACCGTTCCCCCCTCGATTCAGTTCTCATTCTCCAGGATAAAAAAGGCAAAAACCTACAATTTGCGGACGACAATCAAAACCTCCCTGACAGCCTCATAAAATGGAAATGCCCCGCCGATGGCGAATACTTCCTCATCATCAAGGATCAACTGAATCGCACCGGCCCTGACTTCACCTTCCGCATCCAGATTGAGGAGAAATCCCCCTCACTCAAAGCCTACCTTCCCACCACGGAGCGCAACCAACCCCAGAAAGACAAGGCCTTCACCATTCCCCGGGGCAACCGCTACGCAACCGTCATCCAGCTGAGCAAAGCAAACCTCTCCGGCGATGACATCACATTCACTACCCAAAACCTCCCACCCGGCATCAAGCTCATCACCCCGCCCATCCCCCGCTCCATTAACAGCTTCCCCGTCATCTTCGAGGCAACGCCGGACGCACCCCTTACCACCACACTTCATCCATACACAATCTCCGCAACCACAAAGAATCCAGCGAAGACAATCACATCCCCCCTCACAGATACTATAAACCTAGTGGAAGTGAACAACGAAGGCACTTACCACTCCGTCACATCGGATCGAATTCCCACAACAGTCATCCCCGCCGCCGCTTTTTCCATCACCGCGGATCCGCCTACTATCCCCATAGTAAAAAACGGCAAACTCATGATAAAAATCAAAGCCAACCGCGCTCCCGGCTTCGACGGAAAAATCACCATAAAGCTCCTCTGGACACCCCCCGGCCTCTCCGCCCCCGGCAGTGTCGACATTCCCCCGGGGGAAACCGAAGCCCTCTACGAAATCAACGCAAAAAAAGACGCGGAACCCGCCACTTGGCAAACGTGCTTCACCGCCGAGGCAAACACCCCCGGGAGCCGGGTGAAAGTCTCCACACCATTCATACCCATCACCATCTCGGAGCCATACGTCACACTCACGCTGGATCTCACCACCGCCACCATAGGCCAGCCCGCCACCTTCACCACCAACATCGATCAACTCATACCCTTCGAAGGAAAGGCCACCGTCGAGCTCCTCGCCCTCCCCTACGGAGTCTCTTCAAAAACTCTCTCTTTTACCAAAAAAGACACCACCCTCACCTTTCCACTGAAGATCAAGCCCGACGCAAAACCCGGCAAAACAACCAACGTCCACTGCAAAGTCTTGATCCCTGAAAAAGGGCAGAAAATCACTCACATCACAGCTCACGGTGGAACCCTCAGGCTTGGCACCCCGGAGAAAAAATAAAAATAGAGCTACATATCGCGTCAGAAATCCAAGGCGACGTGGAAACACTTTGGGTCACTTCAAAAGACACAATCACGGAGACACATGGATCATAGAAACCTTCAGACGGTCTTTTCATACCTTCCCAACCGCCTCCGCCCTTCCACTCGCTACGGACTTGAAAATCGCTTCCATCACCAGGTGATCCCGCAGTCCCTCCGTTCCGTCCACCTTCCATTCCTTTCCTTCCAGGATCGCCTGTGAAAACAAATCCATCTGCAC
>JBPOGC010000151.1:0-6994 GCA_051251795.1 Luteolibacter sp.
AAATTTGGCCAAGGGCTTTCCTTGTCTATATAATTGAGCATACGTATACAGATTTCATCGTCATTTGCCAAATTAGGATTTGAAACTATCTCCAACAAACCTCTGGTTTCCCACTGTTTGAGAGCCAAAAAGGCCAAAGCTAAGTCGCCATCACACATTTCGAGTAAATTTGCTTTAGTAAGATCAAAACAACCGTAATCAAGGCCTCGATTTATGTCATCTCTAAGTCTTGGTATCTGAATATCGCTCATGGTGCTTGGTAAATAACGTGTTGGGAATGTAGCATCGAAATTAATGATTCTTTCACGATGGTTTTCTGTAAGAGTCTGACTTGCCTTACCGCTACCGAGATCCGGATAGTTCTCAAAGGTCTGTTCTTGCATAATTTTAATCTAGCTCAATTTACTCCCTAAATGCAATAGATTCCCGGAAGCGCATATAGTTTTTCTGGTAAGTTGAATTTACATTTTTCCGCTCATCGGATCAGACCAAGGCTTATCATTGTCAATATAGCCTTTTATTTCCACGCAAATATCCCCGCTATTGGCATCATCTAAATCCATCTTTACATGGATCCATCCAGATGCTTGCCAATCATAAAGATTGATTTTAGCAAGGGCAGAATCACCCGCAGAAGCTCGTATGATTTCTTCTTTCGTGACTTCGGTGTGACCGACATCCATGTAACGATTCAAGGCCGATTTTAATTCTTTGATATGCATTTTAGGTCTTGTGAAAATTACAGTTGGCGGATTTCTTGAAAGATCAATAACGCGCCTAATCACGATCTCTGCATCGTTTACAAGAACCTGGCTCCCTCCACCACTACCGTAATCTGGATAATTTCGAGCTAACGGTTCCAGCCACTCCGCGTTGTATTGTCGGCCATAGGGAACTAAGATCTTTTCTTTTATTGGACTGGTTTCAAATTCGATTCGGCTCTCTAGAGCTATTCGTGGGGGGAAGATGGAGTCGATCTTTGGCAGTGGCAGCTTCTGTAAATTCATCCAGCGAACAGTGCCATCCGTTTTCAGGGTGGGTACCGTATTTCCAGCAGTTATCTTGCAATAGAGTTAAAGTATTTTCGCGGTGGTATGGTTTGGATTTGTTCAAGGAACGAGAATTTTACTAAGTAAGCGTATGCATGGTTCCATGTTTTCGCATTCTCTGATTGGTTTTAGGATTTTTAAATATCCAGCGTGCTGCCAATCGGATAGCTTGTTTTGAATTTTGTCTAAGTCGTCTGTACCAGAATATGTAATTAAGTCTTTCTTGAAAATATCCGTCAAACGGTCATAAAACATATTCGTAAGCGCCTTTGATAGTTCTGATTCGTTCATAATTTTGTTTAGTAGATTTGAACTGGGCTGGAGCCAGAAATATCCCAGATTGCCTTTATGGGGACTTCCACACCATCGATTAGCATTTGCCCGCCACTCCCCGCTCCATTTTCAGGGTAATCCCTACAGAGCGGTTCAAACCAATCCGCACTCCCTTGCCTGCCTCGTGGAACATTGATGTGATCTTTTACAGCTTCCCAATCAAATTCCAAACGGTATCTTGCGGTGCTCGTAGCAGGAAGTTGGAAGCGGGATTTTGCAGCAGCAGCAGAATTAATTTTTTCGAAGCTAACATACCACCCGTTTTCGTTATTAACCCCTAGTTTCGGTGATCCAGCAACTGGATTACCCGAAGCATCGAATCTAGGATCAAAATTTGAGTAGCGATATCCTTCAGCTTGAATTTTCTCGATGTCTCGTAACCAAAATTTGCCAGTTCCATCGGTTGTTCCGAACTCATCTAGGCTTTTCCGGAGGGCTTCTTTTCCTGCGTCCGATGATTCGGCACGAAACAATGAAAGGAGATCATCGGCTCGATCCTCTTCGAAGATATCGCCATCAAATTTGAGTAGTCTGTTGTATGCTTGCACCCAACCTTTGGCGGCTGGTGCGGTGGCCTTTTCGCCCATGACCTCGAAGAATAGCGCAAATTTGTGCCAGAGCTGATCTTCTCTTCCCGGAGTAAGAAGAAGTTTCTTGATCGTGAGCGCAGCAAGGACTTGATCGAGAAGCTTCGAATTGGAGAAAGCAGTCCTTTCAAAGGTGGCCCGAGCCATGCCGCGCTCAATTACTTCGGCTACCGAATCTCTTATTACTGCGGAAAGGGGGATTTCTGCAGCTGTTGTGAGCCCTTTCTCCACCGCGATTTTCATCTCTACGGAGATCGCGACACTGGCGGCCCATTTCTTTAGAAATTGAAGGCGGGCGACGACGGGTAGAACGCGGCGGGCGGCCAGGAGTCCAGCGACTTTCACGCCTCCTTTGGTCATAATGGATGCGACCTTCACGGTTCCGCCTGTTGCGATCCCCACAGCCGCCTGTTCGCAAACATAACCAAGAGTGTAGCCAAATGTATAGCTGGCTTGACGCCCGATTTCGTTGCCCGTTCCTGTGATTTTATCCATTACAAAGATGGACTCGCTCCAGTGTGCTTTTTCCGCGCCCTCCATCATGCGGTCCGCGAAGTCATCAACCCAGCTGGAGAGGCCGATTTTAACATAATCCCATCCCCGGGAGGGTAGCACCCAAGCCTTCACACCAGTGCTTTTCACGCTATGCCAGGTCTGCCAGCTCCTCTTTTTGAAGCCTGCCCAGGTGGATAGATCCGCCTGGATGTCTGCCATGGGCTTGAAGACCCATTCCTCACAAAGGCGGTCGGCTGCTTTTTTAAGCTCTGCAGCGCGTTTCAGGGGATCGCTGACCCATTTTGTAAGTTCACTCTCAGCCGACTGAAGAGCCCAACCTCCGGCTCCCACGGCTCCGTTCTTTATGAGAAGGACAAGGTTCCAGTCATCAATGGCTCCCTGCTTAATACCATCCAAGAGACCCACAGCTACAGACGTCAGACCTTCGACGTTATTGACCACGGTGAAGAACGGAACCAAGGCAATTCGAGTGAGGTTGTGGATGCCTCCGCTACTTTCTCCATCGCTACTTATCTGGTTGGATGCAGTCGATGATCCTGCGGTGCTTGGGAAGCCGAAGCTGGTGCCTTTCACCCATTCATCCACGTAATCGATGATTTCCGCAAAGTCTGCAGCTGGCGTAAGCGTGTGCTGGAATTCGCAGAAGGCTTCAGGGTCTTCGTCAAGGAACAGTTTGATCTGGGTTTCTCCCGTAGAGTCATAACAAGTGTAAAAGGTGAGCTTCCTGTAATTCGTTGCATCCCTGACAAACCAGACTTTCTGGTTATCAGACTGGCTGCCTGCGTTGTAGTCGGCATCGGCAAGGATCTCTTCCTCGCTATTGTAGATTTTGGTGCTGCCGCTGCTGAGAAAGTTACCGTATTTTCCGAGAGTGCCATCAGGGCCTGTAAATTCCATTTCCAAGCTGTCCCATCCTTCCGGAATAGTGAAGGAACCGGCGATAAACTTGTCCCGTGAGACAATTTCCATTGGTACCATTAACCCAGCTTCGGTATTGCTGCCGTTTTCGGTCGTAACCTCAGCTAAAATTGCGCCAGTTTCATTTGAATCAATCACCTTCAAATTTGTGGCTGGAAGGTCTTCGAAGGCCGGGCAAAGTTCCACAAGAGGATGTATCTCCGTATTTCTCCATATATGACTTTCGCCAATCACCTCTCCCCTGTTGTTTATTCCGTTGTTATTATTATAAGGGCCTGTTGGGAATCTGAATTTCAAGCTTTCAGCCTCTACCCAAGAGTCGCTCGCTTCATTTTGTTTCACCCAGCCGTTGTTGTTCCCGATAATCCATAGCTGACCGTTAGGACAGTGCGCCATGTCAATGCCGTAGTACTCGACCGGATCACCCGATGTATAGGGGATAGGTTCAAAACCCTGACCATCCCAAACACTTGTATGGAAATACCGTGTTTCCTTATCGTACCAGCTGATCATTGCCTGTCCGCCCTCTACAATATCGCTGTAATACAAAACCTGAAGATTAGGATTGAGCCGTTTTTCATAGCTCTGCGCATTGTACGAAAAAATTTCATGTTCTAGATATCTGGTGGACTTTTTTACTGTCATCAAAATGCGTCCGTTTGCGGACGTTGCGATGACATCACCATTTCCGAGAAACCAATCTGGGTATTCACTTTCGTGTTCCGCATTGACATAACCGTCCGTCGATACATCTAATGCATCTGGATTCCCTATCCATTCCCAAGCTTCATTCTCCGCATTGTATAGCATGGTGACAAATCCGAATTCGATTCCACCACCATCGATATATGCTCTGCCGGAAATTAGAAAATCTTTTGAGTCTGACAACCATCCGCCACCGGAAATTTCAGTAAGTTCCATGTCCATGGAATCTCCGTCTAGGTAAGCGGGTGGATTCAGAAAGTCGGCCGCAATGATTGTTTCGGAGCCGTCTATCGTTTTTATTACGAACTTTTGCTCCGGATCATCCCTGTCGATAAGCGAACCCAATACATCCAGATGATTGTTGATAACGTTCGGTTTGTAACTGTCCGGAAGAACGACGGGGATCCATGCATATGTTGATTCGGGACTTCGTTTCCAGTTGATTGCAGGATCAAGAGGTGCAGCATCTTCGCCATTGGCGGTGTTGTCGCCATCCAGATCGGCTAGGGTGGCGTTGGGATTGTTCTGGAGTCCAGATTGGAAGGCCTCGGTATATGTGATATCATCTCCAGGGAAGAGGTTGTTGGAATCACCAGCGAAAGCGGGGTTGATGCCGTGGGTGATCTCCCAGCCATCGGGCAAGGTATCGCCATCAGTATCCACGGCGAGAGGGTTGGTGGAATGGGTCGCGACTTCGGAGAGATTGTCCAATCCATCGTCATCGAAGTCGGCAGTCTCCGCTGTTTTTCCCTCGGGAATATCTTGATCCGTGTATTGAAGGCGGAAAAACCCCTTGTCGTTATCAAGCGTGAAAGGGACGCTGAGTTCCGCTCCGTTTCCCGATTGGACGTATGGCAACCAAGTCCACTCCTTCAGTTCGGCTCCTGGCTTGGAAGTTTGGAAGAAATAGGTTCTGTCCTGGATTCCTTGAAATTTTAAAAGCCCCTCATTTTCGGAGATTTCGATCCGCTGGGTTTGTTCCGCTCGGGATGCCAGTGGACTCATGAAAACAAGAGCCACAAGAGAGCCATATATCGGAAGTTTCATAATGTTTCGTTCAAGATGTCATCACTTCATTGCAAGTGATGTGTTAAGTCAAGTTTTGGAATTCTAGAATTCCGTGCTTTTGAGCGCTCATGGTCATTTTTGGAGCCTTGAAGAGTGAGCGTCAGAAATTGCGGCGAAATACCGTAGGGCCGAATGTTCGTGCTATCCGGCAGGATCTGGGCATTACCCAGAGCAATCTTGCCGCGAAGTGCAATCTTGTTGGCTTTGATGTGGGGAGGGAATCAATTTCGCAAATCGAGAGGCAGGTTCGCGGCGTATCGGATATAGAAATGATACTCATTGCGAGGGCTTTGAAGGTTTCGCTCGATGAGTTGGTTCCAGAAAAAATCGTGGAATGGCAGAAAGATACCCGTTCTCCCCTAGGGAGAGAATGATCTAAGTTTCATTCATTTTTGTGGTTTTTATCCGCATGCTCTATTGCCTAGTGATTTGTTGATTTGATTCAGTTCAGAAATTCCAGTTTGAACGGCTGCCTCCATGTTTGAAGTCAGGCGGGAGATGGCAACTCTGAGTTTTTCCCCTGAATAATCCCGCACGTCGATTGGTGTGCCGATTCTCAGCATTGCTTTTCTCGGGCCGGTGCGGGGCATGGCTTTTGAGTAAAAATCCTCGGCGATGCGCTCGACGGTTTCGTCGTAGCGGTCGATGGTGGGTTGCCCGGTGAGGTAGGGCTGGAGGTAGCCGTGGATTCTCAGTGCGAGGATGGCTTGGTCGGCCAGGCCATCCAGGCTTTGGTCGTTTTTGGGAGGAGTATCCCGGGGGATTGGGGGAGCTTCAAGAAGCGGACGTTTGGGGACAAACGTCCCTGCCTGTGTCCGGGATTCCGGATCGGTGCGGAGGGCGTGGATGTTTGAGCGGACTTTCGCGATGCGGGAGACGAGTTCTTCATTTTCCCCGGGTGTGATTTCGAGGGCTTGCTCGGTATCTGTGACGAGGCTGGTGGCGAAGGTTTCCAAAGTATTGAAGAGGGATTTACCGTCTTTCTCCTCGTGGAGGTCCTGTCCGTGTTTTTCCAGATAGAGGCTGAGGATGTGCTGGCCGAGACCGAGGACGGCTTTCACGGGGTTTGCGGTGGAGCCTTCGGGGAATTGGTAGCCGCTGTCTGTGGCGAGCTGGAGCATTCTGGCGGTGATGGTTTCGCGCGGGGTGGTGAGGTGTGTGAACTTGAGGCTGAGTGGTATGATTGTCACCGGGGTGTCGCCGAGGGCGGCCTGGGCTTTTAGGGCGATGAAGGCGGCTCCATCGAGGAAGGGGGTTACGCGGTCGTTGGTGAGGTAGACGTTTCCTTCCGGGAAGATGTTGAGGGCGCGGTCGCCTTTTTTCAGGATTTCGATGGCGGCGGCCATGGCTTTCCTGTCGCTGCCCTCGCGGTCTATGGAGAAGTTTCCCATCCGTTGCATGGCCCATGCGGCGGATTTTCCACGGAGGAAGACGTCGTAGGCGGCCATGAAGCAGGAGGGGATGCCGAGGCGGCGGTGAACTTCCGTGACGACCTGCGGGTCGCTGTGGCTGGGGTGGTTCATCACGAAAAGGAGGCGGTGGCCGGCGTCGCGCGCGTCGATGAGGGCTTGGGTTTCGCCTTCGATGGTGATCCCGGAGATGCGGTGGTTTTTTCCGGGGAGGATGATGTGCCGGTTGAGCGTGCGCCCTAGCCAGATGAGGGGCGGTGATGGCTTTGCCTCGAAGAATTGGTAAGGCGCGTCCGAGAACTGGAGCATGGGGGAGGTTCCTTTTTTTCAGGCTGTCTGTAAATCCGGAATGTGTCAGAGGAGAGATGGCAGGGACGTTTGTCCCTAAACGTCCGGTGTTGGAATGGTT
>JBPOGC010000152.1:0-6956 GCA_051251795.1 Luteolibacter sp.
TTCGGGAGGGGGAAGGTTTCCTTGCCGAGGGTGACTTGCTTTTCCTGCATGGCCTCGAGGAGTGCGCTCTGGACTTTTGCGGGGGCGCGGTTGATTTCGTCTGCAAGGAGAAGGTTGGAAAAGATGGGGCCTTTTTCCGGGGTGAAGGTGTGGGTACGCGGATCGTAGACGAGGGTGCCGGTGAGGTCGCCGGGGAGGAGATCCGGGGTGAACTGGATGCGGCTGAACTGGGCGTGGACGGCGCGGGCGAGGGAGTTGACGGTGAGGGTCTTGGCAACTCCGGGGACGCCTTCGAGGAGGACGTGGCCGTTGCAGAGCAGGGCAAGGAGAAGGCGCTCGACGAGGTGTTCCTGGCCTACGACTACTTCCGCGACGCGATCCCGGACGGTGGTGAGGAGCTGGGAGACGGGTGTGTTCATGCGATGACTTCCGGTCTTCAATACATGTGAGTCTCCGGATTCCTTACAGTCCCGTTGTGGGGCTGAGGATTCAAGGGTGAAGTGCTTGGGTTCCGGGTGGACTGAAGTTTGAGGAAAGTCCTAGCGGGAAACTAGTTCCTCCATGTCCGCTTTGCTCCCATTGCGCTCCGGTCAATCCAAGAGCTCCAGGAAGCTGGGGAGGATTCTTAGGAAGAGGGAGTTTTTGCCGCCGCGGGCGAGTTGCACGGCGACCAGGTCTGCGTCGTCAGCAGGGTCGGCTGGGGCGTAGGAGCTGACGTGGTATTCGCCAGCGATGAGCTCGCGTGAGAGTAGGTTGGAGTCTTTTTCCTGGCTGACGCGGACTGTGGTGGCTTGGGATGAGAGTTCGACCAGGCCGAGAGCGGAGGAGTCTTCGTCCGAAATGAGTTCAACTGCGATCCGGGAGCCGGTTTTTGTTTCCAAAAGGTTTTTCCCGGCAACTTTCCAACCTGCTTGGGCGGCGAGCCAGGCGAGGAGCTGGAGGGCTGTGTTGATGTTGCGGGGACGATGTCTGATAGTGATTTTTTCTACCTCGGTGAGGAGTGGGTGAGCGAGGGAGTCATCGAAGAGGGCGGCGATGGCGACGCGGTATTGCCAGCAGCGTGTCCATGCGAGATCCTGGACGGTGAGGGTGGTGTTTCCCTCGACGGCCTGGCTGATGCGCTCGAAGCCATCGCGGACGTTGTCCCAGCGGGAGCTATCGACGATGAGCCTGTCGATGACGGCGGCAAGGCGTTCTGTGAAGACTTCCGAAAGCGGACCTTGCCACCAGTAGATGAGCGGGAGGTCTGAATTGAGGTGTGCGAAGACGGTGTTACGGAAACGGCCGGTGACGTAGCCGGTGAGGTGGAAGGCGATTTGCTCGCAGCAGACGGATTTGTGGCCGTGTGAGAGATGGCAGTGGGCGGTGATCCATGCGCGGAGATCCGGCTCCCCGCGCCAGGCGATCTCCACGAGGATGGCGCGGCAGGCGTTTTCCTGGGTGAGATTGTTGATGATACGGGAGTTTTCCAGCAAGCTTCCCTCTTCCTCGGAGTAGACCACGAGGTTCATGAGGGTGGCGTTGGTGCGAGCTTCGTCTTGCTCCCAAAGGCTGTGGAGTTCCTTGTCGATCTGTGAGATTTCGACTTCTTTGCCGAGCTCGGAGTATTTTTCTGAAATTGTGGAACTCATGGTTTGGTCTTAAATTTAGAGATGAAAAATCAAAGTCTACGCCAAGCGAAGCCGTCAGTTTTTATCATTTCATCGGCTTCCTTTGGGCCCCATGAGCCGGCTACGAATTCCGCCATTGGCGGTTTGTTATCGGACTCGTGCCAGGCGCGCTCGATGTGATCGATGAAGCGCCATGCTTCTTCCACTTCATCGCGGCGGGCGAAGAGGGTGGCGTCTCCGGCCATGGCGTCGAGGATGAGGCGTTCGTAGGCCTCCGGGCTGCCTTTTCCGAAGCTGGTGGAGTATTGGAAATCCATTTTCACGGGCTCCAGGCGGAGACTGGTACCGGGGATTTTCGAGACCATGCGGAGGGAGATACCTTCGTCCGGCTGGATGCGGATGACGAGGACGTTGCCGCCGGGAACGCCGCCTGAGAGTGCGCTGAAGAGAACGGAAGGGGCTTCCTTGAAATGGATGGAGATCTCGGTGGATTTTTTCGGGAGCTGCTTGCCCATGCGAATGTAGAAGGGGACTCCGCTCCAGCGCCAGGTGTCGATCATCAGGCGGAGTGCGACGTAGGATTCGGTTTCCGATGTGGGGGAGACGCGGTCTTCCTCACGGTAGCCGGGGACGGATTTTCCATCGACGTGGCCGGCGGTATATTGGGCACGGATCACGTTTTCGGCGACTTTTTCCGGGGTGTCCCATTGGCGGAGGGAGCGGATGACTTTTACTTTTTCGTCACGCACACCGTCTGCTGAAAGGTCTGTGGGGGGCTCCATGGCGACGAGGCTGAGGAGCTGGAGGAGGTGGTTCTGCACCATGTCGCGAAGGGCTCCGGACTTTTCATAGTAACCGCCGCGTCCGCCCTCCATGCCGAGGTTTTCGGCGCAGGTGATCTGGATGTGGCCGATGTATTTGCTGTTCCAGAGGGGCTCGAAAATGGCGTTTGCGAAGCGCAGGACCATGAGGTTCTGAGCGGTTTCCTTTCCGAGATAGTGGTCGATGCGGTAGGTGTCTTTCTCGTGGAAGGTGTCGTTTACGACCTGGTTGAGGTGCTGGGCGGTTTTGAGGTCTGTGCCGAAGGGTTTTTCGACAATAACGCGTGCCCATGAGCCTTCCTTTGATTCGTTGAGGCCGGCTTTTTTGAGGTTCAGGAGGATTTCATCGAAGAACTCCGGGGCGGAGGCGATGTAGAAGAGGCGGTTGCCTTTTCCGCCGTGATTGGCATCAATCTCATCTAGTTTTTTCGCGAGCGAGGTGTAGCCATCGTCGTCGGTGAACTCGGATTTGTGGTAGCTGACGCTTTTGATGAAGTTGTCCCAGATTTCCGGGTCGTGGCCGGTGCGGGAGACTTTTTTGTTCAGCTCTTCGAGTCCGGCGCGGAATTCCTCGTCGGACTTTTCGCGGCGGGCGAAGCCGATGATGTTGACGCCCGTCGGCAGCTCGCCGCCAACAGCGAGGTTGTAGAGTGCGGGGATGAGTTTGCGGTGGGTGAGATCGCCTGTTGCGCCGAAAATGACTACGGTGCAAGGCTCCGGGCGGCTACGGGAAACGAGGTCTTCGCGGAAAGGATTGGACATGGTGCTGACGGGACTTTCACCCCAAGGGGGGTATTTTTGGAAGTTAAATTCCGTGACAATGGTGTAAAGGGATTCATGGCGGGAATGTGTGGGATCTTTTGCGCATGACGAGTGATGGGTTGGAGCCGGGTTTTGCGCCGGTATTCCAATTTTCGATTCGCGCGGAGGTGGGATTGATCCATGTTTTTCCACATGTCAGATGAGATCGGGAAAACGCATAGCACGGGAGTGGGGTATTTGATGTGGGTGTTCGGGTTTATCGGGATGCATCGGTTTTATTATGGAAAGCCTGTGACAGGGGTGATCTGGCTTTTGACCGGAGGGCTATTTCTGATTGGTTGGATAGTGGATCTCTTCCTGATTCCAGGGATGGAGAAAGAGGCAGAGGGAAGATTTAAAGCCGGGCCGTTTGACTACTCGATTGCTTGGTTGCTCCAGTTGTTCCTAGGTTTTTTTGGGATTCATCGGTTTTATCTTGGGAAAATAGGAACTGGGATTCTCTGGCTGCTGACTGGCGGGCTGTTCGGGCTGGGGTGGCTTTATGACTTCTGCACGCTGAATGCTCAGGTAGATGAGAAGAACCGAGCTGTGGGGTAGAGAAGGTTGCTCGCCGAGCATGTCGCGACTTCGGAGTCGCGGTTCCTTTCGCCTTCTAGGGCTGTAGGAAATCGAAGACCTCAAGACATCTTGCGATGACCTCGTCCTGAAACGCCGGAGGAAACAGGAATCCCAGCGGCACGGCCACGGCAAGTAAGGCGGGAATTTTCCCGAATGGGCGTCCCCACTTCTTTTCGAGAAGTGCGAGTGCGCCGTGAAATGTGAAATACAAGGTCGGCAGGCCGTATCCATCCCGCACGGGAAGAGTGATTGCCAGTTCATGGAGGATTCCGGAGCCGAAAAAAATCGCCATCACCCCGACGGGTTTTCCGAACAAGCCTTCGACCGGACGCCCTACGAGACGCTGCATCATCTGTGAGTAGCCAACGTTCCAGCGCTTGCTCCAGAAGTCTCCGACTCCCCGGGTGGCGAGAACATTTGGAAAGAGGGTTCTCACGGGAAAGCCTTTTGCCCGCATTCCACCTTTGAGCACCCGCAAGGCTCCAAAATGGAAGCCCAGGCTCATTGGCAGGAACATGATCAGGATCTGCCGCCACCCCATTGCCCAGACCAGCCAAGCGCACAGTGTCCCAAGAAGCATCAGGAGCAGGCCCAGTTTCACATCACCCTTCCAACTCAGCCCTTCGCGCCGATTTTGGAAGCTTGCCACGTCCATCCCGAACCAAAGGAAGGCGAAAACGCAGTAGCGGAGGATCGGAAGTCTGTTCGATCCAGCCCATTCCGCGTAAACCAAGCCCTTCATCCCGCCGAGAAGCACGCAGCAGATTCCGACCATTCGCCAAAGCGGTATAACATCAGTAAGAGCCGCATCTGCTCCCACTACGATACCTCCCAGGATGAGCCATCCCGCGAGCCTTTTCAGCCACAGAGGCCGGACATTTGTCAGAAGCGGCCCCGCTGCGATCCCGGCGAGCACCAGAGCGATGATGCCCCAGATCATTTCAAGCCTCCTGCTCCAATCAATCCGGTGTTCCAGCACAGCAGACCAGCGAAGAGGACGACCAAGCCCATGAAGAGCAAAGTCAGCAAATGCTTGCTCGCCCTATTGGCCAGGCTCCCCTCGATTTCACTCAGATCGAATCCAAAGAACTGCAAGAACAGCCGCACCGACCACCAGAGTAAGATAAACGTGCACATCGCTATCGCGGACCCCGTTCCACCCATCAGCCAATCCCCTAAGCCGAGAGCTAGCACAGCGAAAAACAGATGACTGCTCCAGACATAGATCGAGTAAGTCCACCACAGCTCCCGCATCAGCGGACTGAGGCCAGCCAGCTTATCGCGCCAGCCGAGCGCCTTGGGAATCCAGAAGCTACCGATGCACAGCGCCACCAATGAATACCCCCCAATCAGCAGTCCGATTTCTAACAGATCTTTCATTGGAAAATAGCAGCTAGGGTGAAAACAGTGCTCAGCGTAAAAAAGACCCCGAGGAAAAAGAGATCCCAGCCACGGTCTGCACCGCGTAGCTCACGATCATAGTAGATAAGCTGCACAACCATCCGGCTACCCCAGAACAGAGCGAAGAAAGCGCATAGCACCCTGCTCATTGCTCCCTCCAGCAGCAATCCCGGCCAACCCAAACACAACAATGCCAAAGCCGCTATGATCACCACGATATAAGCGCAGTGAACGTAGAAAACCTGCCGCACGATCACCGTGGATCCTGCAAGACTCTCTGCATATCGCCATCTCTTTGCCGCGACGAAATTCGCCACTACCAGACCGGTTAAAATCAATCCTGCAACTCGCAGTGCGGTTTCCAATATAAAGGGGTTCATGATCTTGGATTTAAAATTTGGATCTCACTTTGTTGCACAAAACTCGCCTTTGCACTCGGGGGTCTCCATATGGTGCAACTCCTCACGCACGACTTTGTCCTTCCTCCGGAAAAACACTTTGCTCAGAGCGTGCCGATTTGCTGCAAGCACCCGGCAAGCCTGCACGGCCACGGGTAGTAAGCCCGGCCCTGCTAGTCTGCGTGCAGTTACCTGGAAATTCCGGCAACTATACAGGCACCAAACCCATGCCTCCGCTCCCCTGAAGACTTTATATTCGCCTGTCCGGACGATCATTTCGCGAGCCGGATCCAGTGTTCCGAGACCGGGGAACTTTCGCTCTGCGTCAGCCGCTTGGTAGGGGATGAAATCAATGGGGAAGGCGCGTGCCTGCCGGTTGATCCATTCATGAAAGCTGCAGCACATCCCGCAGCGGCCGTCATAGTAAACTTCGATTCCTTCGGTTGGTTCTAGTCTCATGGGTTACCCTTTCGTTGTTTTCAATATTTACTGAAAACAACGAATACGCAAGAAGAAAGGAGCCGCGACTATGAAGTCGCGATTGGGATGGGAAATGGATTAGCCGGAGGGTCGTTCGCTGGAGAGGTCGGGGTTCCTTTCTCCATCTATTTGAGGGGACGGCAATAGGAGATAGATTCGCCGGAGAGTTGTTCGCTGTGCATGTCGCGACTTCATAGTCGCGGTTCCTTTCTATTCTCTCAATGCCACGGCGTGTAGAGCAGATATTCGCCTTCGGGCAGGTTTGCCTTGGTGGGGTTGCAGAGAATGTATCTGCGGATTTTCCAAAAATGTTCTTCACTACGGACTAATCTGTCCCAATAGCGCTTTGCCCATAGGTTTCCGGTTTCTTCTCGGAGCTCGTTGATTTTCCGGGCAGATCGTTGCTTCCAAGATTGCACGACTTTTTCCAATGGGGAACCTGGTAACAGCTGGGCGAGGACGTGAACGTGGTTTGGCATCACCACGAAGCTATCCACAAGAAATCTTTCACCTGAAAAGTAGAGAAGGTTTTCCGCGACGATGGCAGAAAATCGAGGATCGCGGAGGAGGCAGGAACCCATGCCCTGATCCATCCATTCCTCGAGCTTGGTGGAGAAGAGGCGATGGTATTCTGCTTCGGTTTCAGAATTGTGTGGTTGAGGGTGGCGGGCAGTCCATTCGTCGCGCTCGGTGAGCCAAGCATCCAACAGGCCGGATGGGACGGAATCGGCGAGCCGCCAAGTGATGAATACCCATGAGCTGTCCTGCTGCCAGTGGGGTAGATGGTTCAGGTGTTTCCTGAGTGGTAGCTCGGGATTGTAAAACATGGTGGTGTTTTACAATAGGTAGAAGGGAGCCGCGACTAT
>JBPOGC010000153.1:0-6757 GCA_051251795.1 Luteolibacter sp.
CACGGAATACACGGAATACACGGAATACACGGAATACACGGAATACACGGAAGCTGGGGTTGTTTTTTTGAACCACGAATCTGACGAATCTTTTTGTCTGGGGTTGGGTTTTCTTGATTTTGGAATTGGGGGTTCCTTTGTTGGTTTGTCTCTGTGATTGCATGGGGGGGAGGGTGGGTTAGGCTGGCGGGGTTGAAAGTTCGGTGGACATTGAGGGATCTGGTTGATTTCGAGGCTTTTTGTGGCCGGGAGTCGGGGAGTGAGGTGGATGGGGGTGTTTTGCGGAAGGCTGTGAAAGGGCTGGACGGAGCTGAAGCCAGGCGGGTGGGGATGCGTGCGTGGCTGGAAGAGAAGCGGCGCGGAGAGGTGGATTTGCCGGGGGATGTGTGGGCGGGGGGGCGTTTTCTTGTGGGCGGGCTGGTGGTTGTGGTGATGTTCCTGATGGGTGTGGGGGTGATGACGGGGATGCTGGACAGGGAGAAGATGGGTTTCCGGGTGCCGATGGTGCTGGGGGTGGCTGTGGGGTTGCAGATTCTGGTGCTGGTGGGGGCGGGGCTGGCGTGGGTGCTGAGGGGGAGGTTTTCTAAAGGACTTGGTTTTGTGCCGAGGTTGCTCGGGTGGCTGGTGGGTAGGTTTGGCGGGGGTGGGAAAATGGATTGGTGGAAGCGCTTGCGGCTGGAAGGCGGGCGGGGCTGGGAGGCGCTGGGGTGGAATCTGGTGAGGCTCACTCAGGTGGGGGCGATGATGTTTTCGGTGGGGTTGATGGCGGGGCTGCTGGGGTGTATCTGGTTTCTGGAGGTGGGGTTTTTCTGGGAATCGACGACGCCGGGGTGGATGGCGGCGAGACTGCATGATGTTTCATCCTATTTGAGTTTACCATGGAGTTGGTTGTTTCCTGATTGGGAACCTGGAATCACGGAGATCTGGTTGAGTCAATATGAGGTGGATGGATGGAATGCCTTGCGCTTGGAGTCTGCTGATACATGGGTGCCTTTTCTGTTTTCTGCTGTTTTTATCTGGGGCTTTTTACCGAGGCTTTTGCTCTGGGGGGTTGCGGTAATCAAGGAGAGAGGGGCTCTGGGTGGATTGGATTTTCAGGGGAAGGGGCATCGGGGGCTTTGGCGGGAGATGATGGGGGTGCGGCGTGTGGATGTGAGTGAGTCTCCGATGGACGGGGTGCTGGTGCTGGATGTGGGGGGGACGGGGATTTCCGAGGAGGGGCTGCGTGGTTTTCTACTGAGGAGGCTGCGGGTGAATCCGGGGGAGTGGTATGAGGTGGGTGTATGGGATGAGAAGGGGGAGGATGCGGCGGCGGAGTCGATACGGGAGGCTCCGGCGGGGGTGGTGCTTCTGGCGGAGGGGTGGGCGCTTTCGCCACCACGGATGAGGGCTCTGCATGAGCAGGTGAGGAGGATCGCGGGTTCCGAAACGATGGTGTTTTTCCTGGTGGCGAATGCGGGGAAGGATGGTGTGCCGATGGGAGTGGCGGAGGAAGAGAAGGGGGTTTGGCGTGATTTTGTGGACGGTTTGGCGGATGCTGCCGCGGAGATTTATTTTTATGAGAATGAGTGAACAGTGCAGAGTGGTTGGTGAGCAGTGGCTGGGCTTGTTTTGTCTTAGCGTAGAGGAGGTGGGTTGTGAGTGAGGGAGTGCCGGAGTTTGCGGTTGTGGGGCGGGTGAATATGGGGAAGAGCGCGGTGATTTCGACGCTGCTGGAGATCGATGACAATGAGGTGCTGAGGGTGAGTCCGGTGCCGGGGGAGACTACCCGGGCGCAGGTGCACAAGGTGGTTTTCGGGAGGAAGGAGTGTGTGCGTTTTATTGATACGCCGGGGTTTTCGAGGCCGGTGGAGGCGATGCGGGAAATCCGGCGGATGCAAGGAGAGGGGGTGCCTGGGCGGGATGTTTTGCGGCGGTTTGTGGCGGAGAGGGGGGATGATTTTCAGGATGAGAAGAGACTGCTGGAGCCGCTGTTGGAGGGGGCGGGTGTGCTTTATGTGGTGGATCCGGGTAGGCCGCTTAGGGATGATTTCCTGGCGGAAATGGAGATTCTGCGGTGGACGGGCAGGCCTAGGCTGGCGTTGCTGAATGTGCGTGGAGAGAGTGGGACTGAGCATGAGGAGGTGTGGCGGGAGAAGCTGGGGAGTGCTTTCAATCTGGTGAGAACCTTCGATGCGCACCGGGCGAAGTATGAGCAGAGGCTGGTGCTGATGAAGGGGCTGCTGGAGATCGAGGAGCGGCACCGGGGACGGTTGGAAGAGACGATTTCTCTGATTGAAATGGAGTGGGATGAGCGGCGGAATGAGGCGGCGGAGGTTGTAAGGGAGTTTCTGGCGGAAGCGCTGGAGCTCCGTGTGTATGTGAAGATGGAGGATAAGGATGAGCGGATGCCGACGCGGCGAAAGCAGAAGGAGGAGGATCTACGGGTGAAGTATTTCGAGAGGCTCAAGAAGCTGGAGAAAGCGTGCTTCGGGAAGTTGTTGAAGATTTATCGGCATCACCTGCTGAAGGTGGAGAGCGGGGAGGAGGCGTTCCAGGACATTGATCTGGAGAGTGAGGAGGTTTGGAAAAAATGGGGTTTGAGCAGGGGGCAGCTGACGATGGTGGCTGCTCTGACCGGTTTTGCGGGAGGTGCGGCGGTGGACGTTTCCACGGGCGGGCTGACGCATGGGCTGGGTATGGCGCTGGGGACTCTGGGTGGCGGGGGTATGGCTTGGTTCAAGGGAGGGATGCTGCCGGATCTGAAGGTGGATCTGCGGGAGGGGGTGAAGTTTTCCACCGGGGAGACGAAGGAGCTGGTGATGGGGCCGCCGGGGAATGTGAATTTTCCGTGGATACTTCTGGACGGGGTTTTGGTGAGGTATGGGCGCATTCTGGAGAGGGCGCACGGGCGGCGCGATGAGGAGCTGCTGGTGGCTGCGAACGAGGATGGCTATACCAAGGGCTTTCCGCAGGAGAGGCGGAAGGTGCTGGGCAGGTGGTTCGCGGATTGTGCGAAGGGGAGCAGGCCGGTGGGGAAGGATGTGGAAACGAAGGTGCTTTGGGCGATTGAGGAGGGGTTGAGCGAGGTGTGAGGTTTTTGGAGGGCGGTGGATTTTTTTCTTTGGTTGTGCTTTTTGAACCGCGAAGAGGCTAAGGCGCGAAGTTTTCCTGGGTTGGGGAAAGAGTTTGGATCATGGAGGGTGGGGAAGCTGGGGTTGTGATTTTTTGAACCGCCAAGTTCGCCAAGTTTTTTGTTCTGGTTTTTTTGGGTGTCTTTTTTTGGAAGAATGTTGCGTTCCATTGGGTGAGTGGTTTGACTTTGCGCCCACTGAACTTTTTCTGATTTTGAAGTCCCACGAGATATTTACCGCCATTGACCCTGCCGTTGTAACTGAAATGCTGGACTGGTTCCGGGCGAACGACAGGGATGTTTACAAGACCGCTGTTGCCACGCTGGCGTCACACCGGAAGCTGCGGCCTGTTTTTGTACAGAAGAAGTCGCTGCCTGAGCAGTATGCCTGGATCCAGAAGACTCTGCAGGTGAAGGCTTGTGACTCGATCGGGGAGCAGGTTCTGCAATCCTACCTGATGGCGGGGCAGCAGAAGATGCTGGCTATGTTTTGTGACGGGATGGGGATCGAGCACGACGGGAAAGGTTCCGTGACTGGTGAACTTCCAAAGGAACTGGATAAGGCGAAGCTGGACGACACGGTCGAGAAACTGGTGGATGTGTTTGATCCGAAGATTTTCACTCTGTATTTGCTCTGCTTCAACATGCAGACAGCGGGTGGTTATCCTGCTTTGACTGAGAAGCTGGAGTCCGATGAACGGCTGACGATTTCCTGATATTTTTTCCGAGATGCCCAAGGTTTACCTGAAAACTTACGGCTGCCAGATGAATGAGCGCGATACCGAGCAGGTGGCGCGGATGTTCACGGAGGGCGGCTATACGCTGACGCCGACTGAGAAGGACGCGGATGCGATCCTGATCAACACGTGCTCGGTGCGTGATCAGGCGGAGCAGAAGGCGCTTGGGAAAATGGGCATCATGGGCGCGCAGCGGCAGAAGCGGGCGCATGTGGTGTATGGGTTCATGGGGTGCATGGCGCAATCGCGTGGGCAGGAGCTTTTTGAGCGCATTCCGCACCTGGATGTGGTGGTGGGGACGCAAAAGTATCACAAGGTTTTCGAGTATGTGGATGGGATCCTGAGCAAGCGGCTGGAGGCGCGGATGGATGATCCGGCGCTTTCGATGACGGGGAGTTCGGTTTGTGACATCGCGGAGGAGGTGGACTCGCAGAATACGATTCGCGATCACATGCCGAAGGCGCGGAATGCTTCCGCGTTTGTCTCGATCATGCAGGGCTGCAATATGCGGTGCTCGTTTTGTATTGTGCCGGATACGAGGGGCAAGGAGCGGGGAAGGCCGATCGCGGATATTGTGAAGGAGGTGGAATTTTTGGTCGGGCAGGGGGTAAAGGAGGTGACTTTGCTGGGGCAGATCGTGAATCTATACGGTCGGACGGAGTTTCCGAAGGTGGATGGGAAATCGCCTTTCGTGCAGTTGCTGGAGGCGGTGCATGAGGTGGAGGGGATCGAGAGGATACGGTTTACTTCTCCGCATCCGATTGGCTACCGGGATGATCTGGTGGCTGCCTTCACGTATCTACCGAAGCTGATGTCTCACATTCATTTTCCGATGCAGAGTGGATCGGACAGGATTCTCAAGTTGATGCGGAGGCCTTACAAGAATGCGAAGTTCGTGGAGATCTGTGAGAAGATGAAGGTGGCGCGTCCGGATATTGCGATTACCACGGATGTGATCGTCGGGTTTCCCGGTGAGACGGAAGAGGATTTTCAAGCTACTATCGATACAGTAGATCGGCTGGAGTTCGACAATGCGTTTGTGTTCCGCTACTCGAAGCGGAAGGATACTCCTGCTGCGGAGATGGAGGGGCAGCTCGATGAGACTGTGAAGGAGGAGAGGAACCAGCGGCTTCTGGAAACGGTGGATCGGCTGGCGAAGGCGAAGAACGAGGCGATCGTCGGGACGCGGCAGGTGGTGCTTTGCGAGGGGGTGTCGAAGAACAATTCATCGACGCTTTCGGGACGGACTCCGCAGAACAAGATTGTGATTTTCGAGGGGGATGCGGACAAGCTGACCGGGCAGATCCTGGAGGTGGATGTGGAGAGCTCCACTGGATTTACTACCTATGGGAGGGTAGTGATTAGTGCCGAGTGATCAGTGAGAAGGCTCGGGTTGTTGTTTTAGGAACCACGAATCTCACGAATCTTTTTTGGCTTTGGTAGTTAATTCTTCCTGCTCTCTACAAGGCGTGCTCCAGGATGAAGGACTGGAGGGCGGAGTAGAAGTGGGAGCGGACCAGGGCTTCGTGGCGGAGGGGGGTGAGGTTGGCTGGGTCTGATTCCGGGTTGGGGCCGAATTTGTATTTCTCCTCCAGTGACAGGCGGGCTTGGTTCAGGGCGCTATACCAGGTTAACGAATCTTCGCGGGTTATCCAGATGGGGGATTCCTCTCCTTGGGAAAAGACGGAGGCGGCCTCGATGGCGGCATAGATGTGATGGAGTGCGTCGGTGAAGGATTCACGGAGATCCGGTACGATGATTTCTTGCCAATCCTCGGCGACCTTTTCGTCGGTGATATCGTTTCCCAAGCGGGTGGCGAGGTCTGTTTCCTCGCTGTTGGCATCCTGGGCGATGGCGCGGAGGATGTGCCAGTCCTCTTCCGTTTCCGGATCGATACGGAGGCCTCCTTCCATGGTGGGGAGGACTTTCATTCTGCTTTTTCGAGAGAGGTTTTCAATTGATGGAACTGGAGTTGCTGTGTGTAGAACTCGGCTTTCTCCAACTCGCCTGTCCAGACTATGGAGCGACCTTGTTCATGGACTTGTAGCATGAGTGTGGTGGCTTGTTTTTCGTTGTAGCCGAAGACTTTTACGAGGACGTAGGTGACGTATGCCATGAGGTTCACTGGATCATCATGGACGATGACGTTCCAGGGTGGCTGGGTTTCGGTGGTAGTTTCCGTTTTTTCGACGGTGATGGTGTCTGACATGTTTCAGGCTGTGACGGGGGTGTTCTCAGGGGCGTCGATCCATTTGTCGTGCTCGCGGATGAGATCTATGAGGCGCTCTACGGCTTCGGCCTCCGGGATATTGAATTTCACCGGGGTTTTGCCGACGTAGAGGTTGATCTTCCCAGGTGCTCCTCCGACATAGCCGAAATCGGCGTCTGCCATTTCACCGGGGCCGTTTACGATGCAACCCATGACGGCGATGCGTACGCCTTTCAGGTGGCCGGTGGCGGCGCGGATTTTCTGGGTTGTGGACTGGAGGTTGAAAAGGGTGCGGCCGCAGGAGGGGCATGCTACATAGTCTGTCTTGAAAATGCGGGTGCCGGCTGCTTGGAGAATATTGTAGGCGAGGCGGAGGGATTGGCCGGGTGCGGTCTCGTTGCGGATGAGTATGGCATCGCCAATGCCGTCGCAGAGGAGGGAGCCGATGGTCTGTGAGGCGGATAGGAGTGCTGTTAAAAAATCGGTTTCTCCGGAAGGTGGGGTGAGGGTGTCTTTCAGTAGGATGGGGTGGAGTGGATCTGCCTGGAAGGCGAGCATGCGGAAGGCGTGGATGGGCTGGAGGTCAATGCCATCGGCGACTGTGATGAGATGGGGTTCTTTTTTTGAATTGAGATTGGAAATGGCTTGTGGGTCGCGTGGGTCGATCTCGAGGGCTCCGGATTTCTCGTAGATGATCTC
>JBPOGC010000154.1:0-6753 GCA_051251795.1 Luteolibacter sp.
GAGGAGATGGTTTTATGGAATGAAGGGGTGGTGTTTTTCTCGAACCATGCGGCGGAGCACCAGGGGTAGTCTTTTGCTGTCAGGACAAGTCCGTGCTTTACGGGGTTGTTGTTCACGTAGTTGAGCCGGGCGTAATAGGATTTCTGATAGGTGAGCGGGGTGTCGAAGTAGTTGAACCAGACTTTGCGGCCGGGTGTGGCGTCGAGCTGGTTGAGGAAGGTGGCACTTTCCCGGTGGAGCTGTGCGAGGAATGTTGGGAGGGATTGTTTTCCTTCTTTGGGTGACTTTGCGATGAAGTGGTAGTGGTTTGAAAGAATTGCCCATGCCTGGAGCTGCCACTGGTGTTTTTCCGCGAGGGAGATGAGAAGTTCGGAGAAGTGTTTGAGGCGTTTGCGGGATTTTAGATGGCGGGATTTGTAGTGGGTTCCGGCTGTGACCATGTAGATGCCCGGGGAGAATGTGTTGTGTGGTGGGGCGTGTGGCCAGGTGGGTTGCATGGTCGGCGGTGCTTTTGAGTGCGGGGAGGATCACCGCTTTTGTTTATGGGGGCGGGTGGAAAATTGGGGGAGGGTCTTTCGGGCTTTTGGGATGTGTTTTTCCGCTGGGTTTAGGAAAGGCGGCGATGCTCGCCGCAGTCAAAAGGCTGCGCCTGGCTTAGGTTAATAGTTTTGCCAGCTCGGTCTCGATGATCTTTTCGCATTCGATGATCTGGGCGAGGCGGCGGGTTTTGGCTTCTTCGGCTAGTTGCTCGAGGGCGTCGATGTCGTAGAGGTAGACTTCCTCGATTTCCTCGACGGAGCTGTCGATGTCGCGGGGGACGGCAATATCAATCAGGAAAAGGGGGCGGAATTTCCGGGCGCGGCGGACGGACTCGATTTCTTCCTTGTGGATGATGGTGTGGGGGGCGCCGGTGGAGGAGATGACGACGTCGACGTTTTTGAGGACTCCGAGCCAGTCGTCGAAGCGGACGGCGCGGCCGTTCATTTCTGCGGCTAGCTCGACGGCGCGGTCATGGGTGCGGTTTGCGACGATGATGGATTTCGCGCCACGGGAGACGAGTGCCTGGGCGGTGAGGCGGCTCATTTCGCCTGCGCCGAGAACCATGACTTCGCTGTTTTTCAGGTGGCCGAAGATTTTCTCGGCGAGCTCCACGGCGACGTTGCCGATGGAGGTGGAGCCTTCCTGGATGGAGGTCTGGGTGCGGACTTTCTTGCCGATGCTGAAGACTTTCTGGAAGAGTTTGTTGAGGGTGGTGCCTGTGGCACCTGCACTGTGGGCGGCTTTGTAGGCTTGTTTTACCTGGCCGAAGATTTCGGTCTCGCCGAGGAGCATGGAGTCGAGGCCGCTGACGACTTTGCAGAGGTGGCGGGCGGCGGCGGTTTTTTCGTAGCGGTAGAAGGGCTCCTCGTGGCCGTGGACTTTCTCGGCGAGGTTTTTTTCCAAGAGGGAAATGGCGGCATGGGAGTTCTCGGCGGCGAGGTAGAATTCGGTGCGATTGCAGGTTGAGACGACGACGGCTTCCGGCGAACCGGCGAGTTTGAGGAGATCGGCGGATGCCTCGCCGAGTCTGGTATTGCCAATGGCGAAGCGCTCCCGGACTTCGACGGGGGCGGTGGTGTGGTTCAATCCGAGGCAGGCGAGTTCCATTTAGACGAAAGCGAAAACTCCAAGGGAAAGGATGAAGAGGCCGACAGCTCCGAGGGCGAAGCGTTTGCCAGTGATGCCACGGACGCGTTTTACGACCATGAGGGCGAGGTATGCCGACCAGACTCCGGTGGCGACGAAGACGTGCTTCCATGCGCCGGGGCTTTCGTGTGGCATGAGGATGCCGGCGATGAGGCCGATGGTGAGGAGGAACATGCCGAGCCAGAGGAGGCGCTCAAGGGAGACGAGGAGCTCGGGGACCGGAGGGAGGAACTTGAAGAGGCCGCCTTTGAGATCGTGGGCTTTCAGCTGGCGGTTGAGCACAAGGAACATGACTCCGGCGACGGCGGCGAGTGCGAGTGCGCCGTAGGCAAGGACGGACATGGCGGAGTGTGTCTCGCCCCATGCTGTTGTCTCAAGAACCCGGGTGGGTGCCGGGTCGAGTTTTCCGGGGATGAGGGCGAAGCCTTGGAAGATGGCGACGAGTGGGGCTGTGAAAACGCCGAGCAATGAGATGCGGTAAACGGGGCCGATAAGGAGGTAGAACAGTGTGAGCGACCAGGCGAGGTAGACGGAAATTTCAGCGATGCTGCGGAGGGGGCAGGCTCCTCTCATTTCCCCGCGGACTCCGAGGTAGCCGATCTGGCAGGCCATGACGCCGATCATCCACCAAATCGTCCAGCGGCTGCGGTTGCCGTGGCGGAGTGCCAGCAGTCCACGCAGTGTCGCCAGTACGGCGAGAACTGTTGCGGAGATGAGGAACCAGCGATCCATGACCTTTCAATCGCCGTTCTGCGGCCATGATGCAAGATCTTACGGGCTTTGAATGAGGATCATTCCAGCTCGAAAACGATGCGGAATCCCTGGTTTGGCAGCGAGGCGGTGCGAAACATGCTGCCGATATCCAGGAGGTTGAAAAAATTGCAGCTGCCCGCAGAGCACCACCAGGAACCGCCGCGCCCGCAGATTTTTCGTTCCAATTCCTTTGCTGGCATCCAAGCCGGACGGCCTTCGCAGTATTCGAAGACATTTCCGATCACATCGTGGAGTCCCCATGCGTTGGGAGGAAAGCTGCGCACCGGGGCGGTCAGCACGAACCCGTCCTGCCGCGTGTTTTTCCTGTGGTTCTCGCCGTTCCATATATTCGCATGCTTTGCCTCGAATTCGTCGCCCCAGGGATAGGTGGTCTTGGCTCCGGCACGTGCCGCAAGCTCCCATTCATCAATATCCGGCAAGCGCCCGCCTGCCCATTCGCAGTAAGCCCGCGCGTCCTCTCCGGAAATCTGTGTCACGGGATGATCCGGTAAATCCGCCGCCACCGCGCCGTCCGGGCCGAAGGGATGCCTCCAGTCCGCGCCTTCCGTATGTTTCCACGCCCATTCCGCGTCACCTTCTCCACCCACAAGGCTCCACCCATTCCGCTCGGCATGGGTGATGTAGCCGGTCGCCTCGACAAATGCTGCGAACTGCGCGTTCGTCGTCTCCGCATCGGCAATGCGAAAGCCGCGGGTCTTGAAAATGCGCGGCTTGTTCAGAGGGTGATCTGCCGAACCAAGTTCATAATCCCCGGCGCGGACAGTGACAAGCTTGTGACCGTGTATGGCCTCTCCCGGACACACTGCCGCAAGCAGGAGAAAAACGATGGCGATGGGTTTCATCGTTTCCATTCAGTGTTCGGAAATCCATTTCCCAGCGGCAGCTCTGACGGAATCACGAATCGCCTTGGAGTAGGGGATTTCCACCTCCACGTAATCGTAGTGGCGAATGCCGGACACCGGGTCGGTTTCAATTGATAGGTCGTCTGTTTTGTCTGGGGCGGAGAGATTGAATTCCTTCTCTGCTTTGCGCAGGCCTTGGACGTAGGCTTTTTCAAAATCCGTGACCAGGTAGGGTTCGTATTTCCTCTCCCGCATCAGCAGTGCAATGAGAGCGACGAGATCCCGCTGGGCGATGCGAGCGCTGTTCAGGCTGCCCCGGTGTTCGCGGGCAGCTTGTGGTTCATCTCTCTTGGAAAATACTATTGAAGACCATCCGGATACCTTTGGGGGAGCGCCTTCAATCCTTACCTTGTCGATACCTTTGACCAATTTTTCCTCAAGCACTAGCAGCTCTGGCAAAGCCTCGATGGCATCAGTCTGTTTGATGATTTCCAAAAGGAAGGAGTTGAGTGATTCCGGATCCGCGCCGTAGCGATTGCCTGTTTCGTGATCCGCTGGATTTGCCGTTATGTCCGGCTTCGGCAGAACTGGTTCCCTTGTCAGGTCGATCTCTCCAAGGCGTCTGCGTACCGCTGCGACAACTTCCTCACGCCGTGATTTCATCAGGGCGATATTGCTGTCTGAAAAATAAGCCCCGGAGTAATCCTGGATCTGAAATGCCTTGAAAGGGATGTCCTCTGTCGTTGTCAGGAAGCTGCAGACCTGGGAGTAGGAGCCGGGAGCGGCGATGAGCTTGTCGAGTAGTTCGGTTCCCGTCTCGGCACAAGCAGGTTGGACAGCGATCAGGAGCGCAGCGGTCAAAGGAAGATGGATTTTCATAATATTAATGGGAGTCCCAATTCCAATACTAGCACATCGCTCCACTGCGGGAGTAAATTCAGGGCGAATTCGAGCCTAGTGTCTTTCCAGCCGCCACTCCTCATACATTGTTAGCTGCTCCTTGGTGCTGTGGCTTTTTCTGGATACATCCTCGGAAAGCCATTCCTTGAAGCTGTCCGGATCCTCTATCCCGCTTTGATCCCCGTAGTTCTGATTGCCTATCGTTGAGACCAGGGAAACGAAAGCGTCTCCTCTTCTGAGGAAATAGAATGCCAGAAACCCATATACTGCGAAGAGGAAAAGCAGGGGTTTGACAACCATTCCCGCCAAACTCCGTGAAGTCTCGGATAGCCAATATACGCCCAGTAAAGTCCCGATCTTCTGTATGGCTAACCATAGGAAAATCATTCCAATCACCCGGGTGATCACCCATACCAGTTCCTGCTTCGTAAGGGTTTTATTCATGATGGGATCTTGGGAGCATTGACCAGTCGGTCAAGCTTGACGTTTATATTGAAAGCTTCGCTTGAAATCTGTGTCACCGGATGATCCGGCAAATCCGCAGCCAGATGCCCATGAACTTCATCTCAATGTTCGGAAATCCACTTCTCCGCAGCAGCCCGCACCCCATCGCGCAGCGGGCGGGTGTAGGGAATCGCGATCTCTTCATATTCCCGGTAACGCACTCCGGAAATCGGATCCGTCTTGACGGAGGCGTCATTGGCTTTACCCGGCGAGTTCAGATCAAATTCCTTCGCCTGCTTCTTCAAGCCATTCACATAGGCTTTCTCAAAATCCGTGGCCAGATACGGCTCGTATTTCTGCTCTCTCATTAGATATGCCATGAGAGTCACGAGGTCACGCTGGGCGGCGCGCGAGCGATTCAGTTTGCCGGTTTGTGAAGCTTTGGGTCTTGGCTCCCCCTCAACGGGCATTTTCCACGATTCCAGATCCTTGTGGTCGATGTCCACCATCACAGCGAACCATCCGTAGACTTCCGGTGGCTCCTTTCCCTCCCTCGCAGCGGCGATTGCAGCCACCATCTTCGACTCCAGGGCTAACAACTCCGGCAGAGTCTCGGTCGCGGAGGTCTTCTTGATAATTTCCAGAAGGAACGAACTTAACGCCATCGGATCCCCACCATAAATTTCACTCTCAGCAGTTTTCTCATCTGCATTTGGATCCGGGCCTGGCGTCACCGGCTCCCTCGAAAGATCGATTTCACCGAGGCGTTTTCTGACAGCCGCCACCACCTCCCCGCGCCGGGATTTCATAAGGGCGAGGTTTTTATCGGAGAAATATGCCCCTGAGTAATCCTGAATCTGGAACGGCTTAAGCGGCACATCCCTCGTCGTGATCAGGATGTCACAGACCTGCGAATACGAGCCCGGAGCTGCGATCATTTTGTCGATGAGCTCGGTTCCCGTCTCTGCGAAAGCGCTCTGAACGGTAATAAGAACGGCGGCGGCGATGGCAAAATATTGTTTCATGGCTTCCAAAGAAATCCGAGTCCGATACTGCCCCGATCCCCGCGTTGCAAAAGTAAATTAGATTTTAAAATAAATCAGCCGTCATTCGAGCCGCTTCCGAAACTCTCACTCCGGTCATCCCACGGAGCCTCTGCAAACGTCCTCGCACTCCCACGCGGCTTTTCATCAGATGTCTTCCACGGATTGGCACCCTTCTGCGTGAAAGGAGATCTTCGGGAATATAAGTGACATCTTTCCGCAGATAATTGTCCGTTTTTCTGCAAAAGTGTCAGTAATAGGATAGAAATGCAGGAAAACCATTCAGACGAGAACCTCCTCAACTCATTTGTGGAATCGGGAGATGAGCAGGCGTTCCGACGGCTTGCCGAGCGCTACTCCGGACTGATTTTCCATGCCGCGCTGCGGATTTTGAACGAACGGACGCTGGCTGAGGATGTGGCGCAGCGGGTGCTCGGCGTGCTTGCGAAAAAGGCGGCCCATGTTTCCCGTGGCAGCGCGCCCCTCCCAGCCTGGCTTCACCGCACCACGATTCTGGAGGCGAGATCCGCACGCCGCATTGAGTCCCGGCACCACCGTAAGAAGGCTGCCCTTATGAATACGCCCACAGATCCCTCCCACCCCATAGATCCAGCATGGCATGAGGCACTGCCCCATCTCGACGTTGCCATCGACAAACTTCCCGAATCTGACAGGCATGTATTGCTGCTTCATTTTGTGAATGAAATGACCTTCCCGGAAATCGCCCGCCGCGTGGGGAGATCCGCTGCGGCGGTGCAGAAACAATCCCGCCGTGCTTTGGAGTCGCTTCACCGGTCACTCGTCAGCCGCGGAGCTAAGATCTCTCTTGGCTTACTCACCGCCGGCCTGACAGCGGAGATGGCCAAAGCCGGCCCAGTCATTGCCCTTCCCGTATTTGCTTCAGCCTCATCGCTCGGAGCCGTCTCCACCAGTACTGTCATCGTGAAAAAATCCACCATCATCGCTATCAGCACCACGTTTCTCATTTGCGGCATTCCGCTCGCCAAGCAGCAGGCATCCATTCGCGGGCTTGAGGCGAAATTGCTGAACCCGGCCGATTCCGT
>JBPOGC010000155.1:0-6692 GCA_051251795.1 Luteolibacter sp.
GTCTCCGACGGAAAGCCCTTTTGCCTGATCCCCGACTTTTTCGATGATCCCGATTACCTCATGCCCTGGGACGAGAGGGTATTCCGCATTTCCCCAGTCGTTGTCTATCAGGGAAATATCCGAATGGCAGATGCCGCAGGACTCGATTTTGATCTGCACCTGATCCGGTTTCATCTTGCCGGGATCGAATTCAAATTCTTCGAGTTTGCCGCCCTTTGTCTTTGTGCCCCATCCGTGGAATGTTTCGCTCATGTGCTTATATCAGACCGGAGGGTGGTTGGAGCAACCGCGATCTTTTTTGAATTGTAGAGAGAGGGATGGCTTGGCCAGGGTGGCGTATGCCAGATTCATTTACAGAGACCACCACGACCGGATGGTTCAGCCGTATCGGAAGCTCGATCAAAGGCGTGCTCGTGGGTGTGGTGATGATCGGATTGGCAGTGCTGGCTCTGTTTTGGAATGAAGGCAGGGCGGTGAAGACCCGCAAGTCCCTGGAGGAAGGTGCGCGGGATGTGGTTCCGATTTCATCAGAGAGCCTGGACGGTGGAAGTGATGGGGAGCTGGTTCATCTCTCGGGTTTTGCGGAAGCGGTGGAGCCGGTGACAGATCCTGCGTTTGGTATTTCCGTGGAGGCTTTGGTTCTGAAGCGTTCTGTGGAGATGTATCAGTGGAATGAGCAATCGAAGACTGAAACGAAGAAGAAGCTGGGTGGTTCTGAAGAGGCGGTCACTACGTATTCCTACGCGAAGGACTGGTTGCCGGGTCGTGTGGATTCCTCGAAATTCAAAAACCCCGCTGGTCACGAAAATCCTGATTTGCCGCTGGAAGCCAAGACATGGATTGCGAGTCCGATTACTGTCGGCGCGTATACTCTTTCTGAAAATCTAGCAGCGAAAATAGGGAATTTTGAACCTTTGGAGGGAGCCGAGGATGCGGTGATACCAGAGGCTGTCTCCGGGAAAAAAGTCCACAAGCCGGGAACTGAATTTTACCTGGGTGAAGATCCGGCAAATCCGATGATCGGCGATGCGAAGGTGAGTTACCAAGTAGCTCTCCCCGGAGAAGTGAGTGTGGTGGCAAAATTACGGGGCGATAGTTTCGAAGTATATCAGACGAAAGTAGGAGGAAAAATCCTGATGCTGACGGAAGGGAACCAAAGTGCGGATGCGATGTTCGAGACCGCGCAGGAAAGTAACAAGTTCATGACCTGGGTGATCCGGGGCGTGGGGATGATCGTGATGTTTCTAGGGTTCTCTGCGATATTCCGGCCGCTTTCCGTATTGGCGGATGTGGTGCCTTTCATCGGGAATATTGTGGGAGTAGGAACGGGTCTGGTGGCATTTCTTTGCACAGTGCCGGTGTCTGCCGTGGTGATCGGGATTGCATGGATTTACTATCGCCCTGTCCTTGGTATTTCACTGCTTGTGATCGCGGTAGTAGGGGTGGTGTTCCTCGTAAGGAAACTGATGGCTCAAAGAGCGATCAGGGCGGGTAGCGCTGTTGCCTGAGATTGAAAAGAGCAACCAAGTGAGGTTTCAGGTGTTCTGAGGGGGGATGAAACCCTTCTTATGTCTAGGTCTCTTGGTGATTTTTGCGAAAGGGGAGGACTATGATCCCATGTCCGTCACAGAGTCAAAAGTTGTTTCAGAAAGAATGGAGGTTCGCGATATAGGGCGAGAGCGGGTGCTTCCGATCCGTGTGTATTTTCCAGGAACGAAGGGTCCCGCTCCGGTGATCATATTCAGTCACGGTTTGGGAGGTTCCTGTGACGCCAGCCCGTATCTGGGTGAGCATTGGGCTCTGAGAGGATACTGCGTCGTATTCGTGCAGCATCCCGGTAGTGACGAGGAGGTGTGGAAAAATTTGAAGTCGATGGCGAGGATGGGCGCGATGAAGCAAGCGGCATCCGGTGAAAATTTCCTAGCACGTGTGGCGGACATACCCGTTGTGATAGACGCGCTGAGCACCTGGAATGTGGAGAAAGGGCATGTTCTATTCGAGAGAATGGATCTGGATAAAATTGGGATATCCGGGCATTCCTTCGGAGCGAAGACGACTCAGGCTGTGGCCGGTCAGTCATTTCTGGGGCAGTCGGCTTTTTTGGAAAAGAGGCTCGATGCGGCGCTGATGATGAGTCCCAGCCCTCCCCGGAAGGGAGATCTGGAGGCGGCATTCGCAACGGTGAACATCCCGTGTATGCTGATGACGGGGACGCTGGACGAGAGCAGGATCGGAGGGGAAAGTGCTGAAGACCGACTGAAAGTTTTTCCAAATCTGAAACACGCTGCAGCATGGCAGGTTGTCTTCCATGGAGCGCGACATTCCAGCTTTGGCCAGAGAGAAGATCAGAATGCCGGCACATTTCATCCGGCGATCCTAGGGCTTTCCACAGCGTTTTGGGACGCAAATCTACGAAGAGATGCGGAGGCGATGGCCTGGCTGAACGGAAAAGGAGCGAGTGCGGCTTTGGGCAGCAGGGATGTCTGGGAGATGAATGTCCGGGCGAAGGAGTGACCGGCTTTCAAGTGGCCGCTTACAGTCCGCTCTGTTCGATCAGAAGCCTGAGTTGTGCCTGGAATTCCAAGAGGTCTTCCTGGCTCGGCTTGTAACCGGGGGTGTCGGGATTCATACTGGGACGACCTGTCTGATCGATTGACCAGAGGGCTTGCTCGCCATCGCTGAAACTGATTTTCCCGGAGACGACAGTGCCTGGGACGGCGATGCTGTCCATGGAGACATTCACTTCACCCGTGGGAACCGGGGCGGGCTTGATTTCTTCCACCGGGACTTCCTTTTCCGGCTCGATGAGCTCGATGCCAAGATCGAGCACGACGAAGCGGGTGTCCATGTAAGTCAGGGAAAAATCCATTTCCTCTTTCATACGGAGCTGGATATCGGGGAGCTGTGCTCCGTCCGCAGCCCAGGATTTGATCGTGGCGATTTGCTCTTCGGAAAGTTGCTTGGTGCTGAACATGTGCGGATACTCGTCTACGGGGCGGGATTTCCCAGCGGAATCGGGAAGGTTTTTGTTTTTTTAGAAAACGTATTCAACTGCAAAGCCAACGACAGAGCCATCAAAGAGATCGCCGTCCTCAGGATCAGTGATTGGATCGGCATCAATGTCGAAATAATAGGAATATCCGGCGCTGACTGTGAGTCCTTCAACAAGCTCCCGCGAGACATCAGCCGAAAGGACGAAGTGATCCGCGCCTTCGTGGCCATCCATGACGTAACCGAAATTCGAGCCAAGGTGTGCGCCCAGGGAAACATCCACACATTCGGTCTCCCATGTGCGGGAAACGCCGACTTCCAGGTAGGAACCCTTGCGGTCGAATCCGTAGTAATAAATCGCATCCCACTCAAGTCCGGCAAGAAGGCTCCCGGTAAATGCTATGGAAATGTCGAGGTCATCATCGCCACCGTCCGTGTCATTGATGTGGGTGAGCCCTAGCGCCATATCGAAGACCTCCAGATCGAATGCGTAGAAGAGGGAGGCTTGGAACTCGCGGGCGGAGCTTCCATCGGAAAAGCCTTGCCAGACTTCCAGGGAAACATCGCGGTAACCGACTGCTGCGAGAGCGCTGAAGATTCCGTTGTCGTCAAATGCAGTCCGTCCTTCAGCCAGGTAGCGTGATGCCCAGGCAAATTCAACGCTGGTCAGGAAATCTCCATTGTCAGTGGCAGCGGGCTCGGAAATCGTTTCGGCGATACGCCCGGGTTGATCCAATTGGGTCGGATTGGCCAGGAGAGGGGTGGCAAATGAAATGGCTAAACTGGAGTGGAAAAGTCGTTTCGATACGTGCATGACGACTTTCACTAATAATAGCCATTCTCAGCAGCAAGGCTTGTTTCGTGAAAATCAAAAAACCGCCGCCCTAAGGACGACGGTTTTTCACCGAAACACAACAGTTAAACAACAAGGAAATTAGTATTTAACGCCGCAGCCGTAAGGCTTGTTCTTGGCGTTGACGACTTCCGTTCCGGAAAGAACGGCGTCGAGTGCGTTAGCAAAAAGTTTGTCAGCTCCAGCTATATCAGCGGAGTCAGTGGATTTCACGGAGTCGATCGCGCCATTGTAGGCGACTGTGCCGTCCTTCGCGATGATCATCATGTGAGGAGTGGTTTTGGCATCGTATGCTTTTCCGATGGTGCCATCGGTATCGAGGATGATCTGGCCAGCTTTGCTGCCTTCTTCGGCAGCGCGCTCGCCGAGTTTTGAGGCTTCGAGGTAGCCTTGCTTTCCTTCCGCGGATGAATTCACGCTGATCCAGACCACGTCTTTGGCAGCATAGTCAGCCTGGAGCTGCTGCATGTTCTTCGCCGAGTAATGCTTTTTGACGAAGGGGCAATCAAAGTTGACCCATTCGAGGACAACGACCTTGTCTTTGTAATCTGAAAGGCTGACTTCTTCACCCTTTGCATTTTTGGCAGTGAAAGCTGGAGCTTCCTTACCGATTTCCGCGGAAAATGCGGTGGTGAGGGCGAAGGCGCTGATGAGAGCTGCGGAGAGGAAAGATTTCATAAAATTTGAGTTTTTTTGTGGTTACAAAGGGAGAGCGTTCCTGTTTTGGGAATCCGTCTAGTTGTTCGCAAAAAAAATGAAAATTTCTTATTTCCCCCAAAAGCGCAGTCAGTGGATGTAAGAGGAGAGGAGTCTGATCGCAGCTTGGATCGACTTCAGGGAGGCGGTTTCCTCGGCTGTATGGTAGCCGGTTGTGGGGATCTGGAGGGTCGTGCCATTGATCTGTCCTTCGCTGGCGGCTACCAGGCGACCCAGTTCCGTCCGTCCGAGGGAGAATTTCTTTTCGCCCAGTTCATTTTGCTGCTCGATCCACTCATCCTTGTAAGTGTGGCTGATTTCCAGGGCATCGCAGCGGCTTGCGATTTCCTCGGTGAAATCCTGATCAAAGCTACCGGACGCATCTTTTTTCCGTAGAACCAGATCCTGCGCGGCGGCGGCTTCGGTGCTGGGGTAGGGGCTGGTATCAAGGACTAGCAGGCGGCTTGTGGAAATCGCCTCGCGCTGTAGCCACTCCATGGCGAAACGCCAGCTCCGTCCGGCTTCTTCCTGGGCAGTGAAGAGGGCGGTTCCTTGGAATCCATTCCGAAACATGTAGATGATGAGAGCCACGCTGAGAACATTGTCTAGCTGGGCGGAGATGTGGGTGCTGGTCACGGAAAGGCGATCCACGAATGAGATGGGAGTGCCCGGCTCCAGGTAGTCGAGGCCATCTAGTTCGAAGATGAGGTTCAGGCGCTTCGGACAGAGGTAGCCGGAGGAGATGGTGCCCTGGCCGATATATGTACCTATGTATGGAAGGTGTGCCTGGACTCGCTGGTCAGTGAAGCGGTCTGCAATGGTGTCGACCATTTGTTCGGAAATGGAGTCGCCGGTGAGTTCGCTTCGGTTTCCGGCGATGAAGGCGGCATACTGGAATTCGTTCGGACCAGTGCAGACCAGTCCGTTCCGGTCCACATGGGCGGAGAGCATGATGCTGTCGGGTTTGTTTCCCCGGGCGATGAGGATGCCGCTGTGACGCTCTACTGAAATATCGAGTTCTTCCAGCTCCCGGCGCAGGACGCGGAAGAACGAGTCTTCAGCGCCAACAACCGAAGGCTCCCGGATCAGATGGCGAAGGGTGATGAGGAATGAGGAGAGGTTCGCCGTAGGAGAAGAGGTCATGAAAGGTGAATTCGGTGTAATGAAAAGGGTGCAGTTGGATCAGTCTGCGGAAGAGGTGATCTCCCAAAGCGCTTTTCCATCTTTCCCCTCAGTGGCGATCACAAGGGTCATGGCTTCTGGCTCGCCGGAGAGGTATTCGCTTTTCGGGACGGTAGCAGTCCAAGTGCCCGGTGTTTTGGAATCTTCTTTAAAATCGATGGGAGCAGCTGTATCTACCGTATCTGGTGTTTTCGGAAAAACGTTTGTTATTGTTTTAGGATCAAATATTTCAATTGATGGAATTGTAAGTGATAGCTTCAGATTTTCACCAACGGACTCAAGCTTCAGTGATGCATCGGGGATAGGCTTGGCCAGTGCTGAATAAGCATTTTCTATGACTGCCGGATCCTTGGACGCCGTCAGTGAGAGTTCTGCATCTCCGGGGACGCAACTGCCGTCATCGCATGTGAGCCAGCTAAGCGTCGCAGTTATCCTTGGTGTCTGGTGAGCGTTTTCCACAGGAGTGATGGTGACGGGGAAATCAACCTTTCCCTCGTAGCCGAAGCCGGGCAGCTCACCGGTGAAGAATCGCTTCGGGGCTGGATATTGTATTTCGGAAATCTGCCAACCTTCCGGGAGGGTGGCGCCGAGCTTTGGTGGCATGCCGCCTTCGCCGGGATTGACCCAGTAGGTGTGCCAGCCCTCGTCAACTTCCATGCGGATGATCGTACGGATTGTTTCGCCTTTTTCCAAATCGGCAGGGTGGGCGAGCCATTCTGCGGTGGCTTTGTTTTCCGCTGAGGCGGAAGCTGTAAGAATGGCCATGGAGGTGATAAGAGATAGTGGCGTTTTCATTTCTAGAAAGATGTAACAGCTGAGGAAAAATGCGAGAAAACCATTTTTCTAAAGTGATTCATGCGCTGGCGAAAGTATGAAAGTCCAATGAAACAATCGATTCAAATTAGTGGAGCTCTGGGCTGTCACGACAGCAACGGTCATGGCAGGGGATGCAGGGCGCAAATGATCCGGC
>JBPOGC010000156.1:0-6639 GCA_051251795.1 Luteolibacter sp.
GTAGAGGGTTTTTTCTTCCAAGAAATTTCCACTAACTGTGACTCTGATATTTTGACCGAAGTCATGGTCACAAACTCCGATGGGGTGGTAGTGTTTCCTGCAGACCTGGAATTTTCTTTCCCCTTTGTCAAATTGCTATATGCAAAAATTTCTGAAAAGAAGGAGAGGGTGGGAGTAAGGCGCTGTGTCGAAGAGCTTGTTCGAGTTGTGACACCAAGGACAACTCAACAAATGATGATCTATCCTTATGTTGAGGAAAATCTAATCTTGGAGATCAGTCAAAACTTTAACCTTCAGCCAAACAGATTGAGAGCAATAATCACTGGTCAGAATAAAAAAATTTAGAAAAACAAAAGAAACTCGGTAAAAAAGTTCAACTACTTGCGATTCTCTCTGGAAGGTCGGTAAGGCAATATCAAGTGATGGTTGATGATTTTGGGGACGAGCTAGTTTCGATGTTGCTAAAAACCGAAGATATCATTTTCCATGAACCGGAAAAAAAGGGAGAGCCAACGAGCATATTACCGCCCAAATAGAGCAAAAGATACAGGAGTAGTATTCGCTCAGGTATTATTGAGAAACTAAATGGAGTCAGGAGTGTCAGATAGGATCAAGCGGTTCAGTAGGAGCAACGCAATCTTTTTGTTAAAAAATTATAATGATCGATAAAATTTCAATCGTATTAATTTTGTTAGCTATTTTTCTTGTAACTAAGTACAAAAAAAATATTATTAAATCTGTAGTTGATGGGTGGCGTGAGGTTGGTATAAATTCATCTGGGTGTATTTTGGAGGTTCTTTATTGAGGTGTCGTGGCTTTTCTGGCTATTTATATGTTATATCTGATTGTTTGTTTGGTGTGGGTTTGATTGTAAATGGGGTCTAAATGGGAGACCCGAATGGGAGCTCAGCACCACTGAGATTTACGCCCACGTCAGCATCCAGAAGCTGAAAGAAATCCACGAGCTGACACCCCCCGCGAAGCTCAAAAAAGGGGGTCAATCGTAGATGTCGCGGCGATGACCAACTCGCACAACTAGAATGACGAGCTTCTCGTCTTGAATTTGACAAATCATGCGGAAGTCGCCAATGCGGTAACGCCAAAGTCCTGCAAGTTCTTGGCGCAATGGCTTGCCAAAAGCTTGTGGATTACCAGAGGCAATCACGCGCTCCTTGAGGTATCGAAGCAAACGTTCTTGATCAGATTGACCCAGCTTTTTAAACTCACGAAGAGCGCGAGCATCAAATTGATAATCCCAACTCACGTTCAACTTCTTCAGAGGTGTAGATGCGGTCAGGCTTCTCAAGACGTTGGAGAGCTAAATAAGCGTCTTCCAAATCCTCAAGATGCTCTTCGATAGCCTCACGAGCATAAAAGGTCTTGGTGCGCCCAGTCTTCTTGGCAAGAGCCTCTAGGCGTTGCTCAAGATCAGGTTGTAAACGAATGGCAAGCATGAGAGTATTATGACATGCTATACGCGTATAGCAAGCAGAGAAACTGCAGCTTTTATCTTTAGTTGCCAATCGTAAGCTGCTAATGAAAGAGGGTCGGCTCAATTTTCTGGTTCTTTGGGAATCTTAATGCAGGGATTTTGAGTTTTGATACTCCTGACCCTATTTAGACCCTATTTACCCGACCCTATTTGCTGATTGCGCTACGTTCAAAGCAAAACTGGCCATTTATGGAGGAAAAGAAATGTATATCCCCGAACAATGATTTTTTCTTAATCTGAATAAGTGGTTATTTGAGTCCATTCTTCATCGTGAAGAATGGACTCTCACGGCTCAGCAGCGCTGCGCCATTAATACGATCGTTACGAAATGCTCACTCGATGCACACAAAATGAAATTTATCAAAACGAAATGGTTTCGTTGGCTGACCCTCACCTTTATTCTTTTAGCAGTATTGCTGAAATTGCAGATAAATATGGTAGGTTCTCAAGACCAAGTAGAAGTTGAATATCGAGAACAAAGGAGCCAAGCTAGGGAGGTTGAGCGGAGTCACCGCGACCGTGATACAAATTTTGGCGGACGTCCCAATGTTTCGCGTTTGATTGAGACCTTGATGATCTCAAATGATACGAGTGGTTTGCAGGAACAGTTCAAATCAACTCCTGAAGAAGTTATCGATGCACTCAAGATCCAAGCTGTGGAGAATTTGGATCCGAATTGCTCGGATCTTCTTGGAAAACTGATTCTCGAATACTACGGCGCCAAAGAAGGGGTAGATTATATCGACCAAGAGTTAATAGGTCATGTGAAGGCGTGGACAAGGATTGGCTTTGGAGCCGCCTTGCTATCGACTGATCGTGCAGAATTTCAGGAATATCTTTCGGGAATGAATTTATGCAGCGCAAGGGATAATCTCGTAGCTATGGCGGTCGAAGAAATAGGAAAAACCGATGCGATGGGTGCTTATCAACTGTGGGAAAAGGAGAGAGATGCTGTAGGTGGGGGTACCTCACCAGCCAAAGACATGATGGTCAGCATGATGGTGCGAAATCTAGCACAGCAGTTTGATCCGGGAGAGTTGGAGCGTTTTATTTTCAGCGATGGCTTCTTTGAACGCGGCAGCAGTGAGGTGGAGCAAGTAAGTCTGATGATTTCACATTCATCTCCTAGTTTGGCGCTGAAATGGGCAGTTGACAGGCAAGCAAGCCAAGAGGTTCGCGACCATATTTTGGTGGGTGTATTCAAGGAAAGTTACGAAACACAAGAGGGAGGTGATAAATTGCTCGAACGATTGGCTGGTGCTTCGTTCAATGAGAGCGATGCGATAGCGAGCATTAGCGAGAGCATCAGTCGAAGCACTCTCGGTGACAGCGAAGGGCCGTCCTTTGATGGCCTTGTTAATCAGTTTGGCTGGATTGTCGAAAAAATGCCATCTTCAGAATCGAATCGTAAGCTTCAAACGCAACTGGGATCTGCTCTCGCCAGGCGGTATCCTTCGAAAGCTCTGGAATTTGCAGCCACCGTTCCGCCGGGGGATGGAGGGCGGGACGCTTACATTGATGGTGTGGTTTCGATCCTTTCGGATGACAAACCTGAACAAATCTCCGGTATTATCAACCAGATTGCAGACGACGAGATTCGTCAGGCAGTATTCAAAAAACTAAGCGAGTAATAATTATGAGTATGGTAAGTGGTAAATTTAAAGTCACGGGTGCCTTGATCCTAGTGGGAGCCATTACGTTTGTAATAAGTATGGCCAAGTTTGAGACTGAAAGTGAAGGCGGTCAAGATACTAAAGGATTGAGAGATCCTGGACGGGAAGCGCCTGCGCAAACCAATGCTGGGTTGAGGGTAGTTAAAGGAGATATTTCTAGCCTTGATTTGGATGACGCGCTTAGAATTTTTGAGGAAACAGGTGACAGAGCGGATCTTCTTCGATGCTTTGATACAAACTTTACGCAGTCATTAGCATGGCTGGCCGATCGGTCCCTGGAGAAAAAAAGTCCGAGTCTCGCTCGGGTTTGCGGTTTTTGTGTGGGTTTTCGTGACAAGAAATGGAGTTGGGATATATTTACAGCATATTTCGATGGTGAGCCAAGTTTGTTGAATGAAGCGAAATCGGGTGCGATCAGCGGTTTATTGAGTTCCGGTCGCATTGATAGATCTCTAGAATCGCTTGCCGAAATTGAAGAGGGTATTGAACGAGATAGATGCATGGTGCAGGTATTGTTGATACTCTCCGAAGACAATCCTAGCTGGGCTGTCATGATGATGAAGCAGTGGGTTGAGGATGGGGGGCTGCGTACTATCGACCAAAGCAAGCTTTTGGGTAGTATCGTTGCAAACGCTACTGGAGCCGCCGAGGTCGAAGAAATTTTGGCGTTGGAAGATTTCAATGGTCTTGCAGTAAGCAATCCGTCTGTGGTTGCTCGGGCGATTGCAAATTCAAATATTGATTTGGCAACGTCTTGGAGTCTAGGGTTAGACGACTGGGTCAAAAGTAGGAGTGCTGTCACAGGTATCGTTGAATTACAAATTCATCGGGGATTAGACGACGAGGCAATGCAGATAATTTCTGAAGCGGAGAACATCAGGGGAGGTGGTGGATATGTTCGTAGTGCAGTAATGGAGATTGCAAAGATTTCCCCTGAAAGAGCCATTGCGTTTATTGATAAAATACCACAAAATCTCGACGGGCACACGGGTGATGCTATTATCCTTCTTGCAGATGTTTGGTATGCGCAGGATGGGGTTGCTCTATCTAAATGGGTTACAAGTCTTGAGGCTGGTAGTAAGAAGGATTTAGCAATTAGGGCACTTTCGATGAAGATTTATCGTTCAGATCCGCAATTGGCTGCTGAATGGGCTAGCCAGATTGAGGAGCCTGAAATGAGGCTCAGATTGACTAGGTTTATCAAACCCAAACCGGAAGAATGATATTTGATATGCGCCAACAATATCTCTGGGGTCATAAATGCGCCCAAAAATCCGCCTCATAAAAATATCAAGAAACCGCTTGATCCTATCTGATACTCCTGACTCTATTTACGACCCTATTTATTTTATCCCCCCAGTATCCTAATTAAGGTAAGTAACATCTTCTTAGACCACCTCACTCAGATATCTTATGATACACAAGCTCCAAAGAATTTTCAGCGAGGTTTTTCTCGATCCCATACCACTTGAGGAATTCACTGATTACGACGATTACTGGGAAAAAAGAGGCCACCAGGAGCCGAAATACCGCTTTGTCTGGGTAACCCGGCAACTCCCAGAACAAGGGAAGTTGGTAGACATTGGGTGTGGAGACGGTGCGTTTCTCGAATACGCACGCGAGCATCGGCCTGAACTGGAACTTCTTGGGGTTGATGGTTCAGAGGCGGCGATCGAAAAGCTTCGTGCAAAGGGTCTATGCGGGGAGTTGACTGGAGATCTCAACGTGCCCGATTTATCAAAGATCCGCGATAATGATATAATCGTTGCCATGGAATTGATCGAGCATCTTCCGGAACCGGAGCTACTGATGCAGGAGTTCCTGAAAACAAAGGCTAGCGTTTTCTACATCACTATCCCGAACCTTGGTTTTATAGTCAACCGCTTGCGACTTGCTCTAGGTGGAAAAATGCCAGTGACCGCCATTGTTTATCATATCAAGGAGCATGTGCGGTTCTGGACGGTGCGCGACTTTCATCACTGGGCGGATCATTGTGGATATAGGGTGGAGTCCTACGTCGGGCAGAATGGATTTTTCGGGCTTTGGAGAATCTGGCCGGCTCTTTTCGCCCGACAAATGATTTACGTATTGAAAAGGAAGAACTTAGGATAAGGAGCCATTGGCCGATCCCGTTTTATTCTGTTAGAGGCCGTCTGAAAAATGCCGGATGAGGTATAAAGTAACCCTGAAGGGCTGCGGATCTTTCTGTTTCAGGCTTTGTTACGCCCCGGTCATGGATCCCGATCCATTCCCTCAACGCGCCTTGCCTCAAACAAAAATCTCTCTCAGCACTCATTCCGGCATTTTTCAGACAGCCTCTTAGTTCGAATTGTTGCAAGTTTGCGAGAAAATCGAACTTCACTTTTGATGTTTGTGATTCGTTTTATGAAAACGAACCGATCCTTATAAGAAGCACAGTTGGGATAATCTCAATACCCCAGAACTCCCAGCCGTTTGGTCGGATTCTGTTGCGCGGTTGACGGGAGGAGATGGGTGAGGTTGGTTGTGGGAAGTGGAATTTTTGGAACGAACTGATGTGTGGATCTCGCCTTACAAATTGAAGGCGGATGGTTTTTTGAATGCGGTTTCGGCTCGGCGGGAGTTTGAGGGGGTGTTGATCCGGGTGGGGAACGGGTATGGGTGCATTCATCCTTGGCCGGAGCTGGGGGATCCTTCTCTGAAGAAATGTCTGGATGATCTTGAGGGGCGGAGGTTTTGGCCGATTGTGCGGCGGGCTTTGCGGTGTGCGGAGTTTGACAAAGCGGCGCGGGAGGCGGAGGAGTCGCTTTTCGAGGAGATGGAGGTGCCGCTGAGTCATGCGACTTTGGTGAAAGGGGATGTGGGGGAGCTGTCGGCTGCTGTGGAGGCGGGGTTTACGATGGTGAAGATGAAGGCGGGGCGGGATCTGGTGAAGGAGACGGAGTTTCTGGAGCAGATGGTGGGGGAGTATCCGAAGCTGAAGTGGAGGCTGGATTTCAATGAGAGTATTTCCTTCGAGGCGGCGGGGGAGTTTCTGAAAGGGCTTTCGGCGAAGGCGAAGGGGGCTTTGGATTTTGTGGAGGATATCTGTCCGTTTTCAGAGATGGGGTGGGGGGAGCTGTGGAAGACACACCGGGTGCCACTGGCGGTGGACCGGGAGTCCGGGCCACATCGGAAAGCGGCGCAGGTGACTGTGGTGAAGCCTGCGGTGGATGAGCCGTTCCTACTGAGTGAGGCGGCGGCGATGAACAGCCAGCGGGTGGTGATGACGAGTTATATGGATCATCCGCTGGGGCAGGCGTTCGCTGCGTGGGAGGCGGCGCGGACGGAGTTGCTTTTCCCCGGGCTGGTGGGCTTGTGTGGGTTGCAGACGCATCATTTGTTCCAGAAGGATGCGTTTGTGGAGCGGCTTGGTGGGTGGAAGCCGGAGTTCAAGGTTCCGGGGGGGACGGGGCTTGGGTTTGATGATGAGCTGGCGGCGCTGACCTGGATCCA
>JBPOGC010000157.1:0-6621 GCA_051251795.1 Luteolibacter sp.
TCCAATTTCCTCAAACTCAAAGCCGGCTACCTCTTCCCTGAAATCGGCCGCCGCGTAAAAGCCTACACCGAGTCCGCCCCGGACAAAGCCGCCCGCATCATCCGCTGCGGCATCGGCGATGTCACCGAGCCACTCCCATCCGCCGTCCGCGACGCCATGCACAAAGGCGTGGACGAACAGGGAGACGCCGCCACCTTCAAAGGCTACGGCCCCGAGCAAGGCTACGAATTCCTCCGCCAGGTCATCGTCGAAAACCAGTTCGCAGACCTCGGCATCTCCGCCGACGAAGTCTTCATCTCGGACGGCTCCAAGTGCGACTCCGGCAACATCCTCGATATCTTCGGAAAAGGAAACACCATCGCCATCACAGACCCCGTCTACCCCGTCTACGTCGATACCAACGTCATGGCAGGCAACACCGGCGAAGCCGATGAAACCGGTGCCTACGACGGCCTCCTCTACATGCCCTGCACCGCGGAAAACAACTTCGTCGCAGACGTTCCCACGGAAAAGGCAGACCTCATCTACCTCTGCTTCCCCAACAACCCCACCGGAGCCGTCGCCACACGCGAGCAACTCACCGCATGGGTCAATTACGCCAAGGAAAACAAAGCCATCATCCTCTTCGATGCCGCCTACGAGGCCTTCATCCAGGACCCGGACATCCCCCACTCCATCTTCGAGATCGAAGGAGCAAAGGACTGCGCCATCGAGTTCCGCTCCTTCTCGAAAAACGGCGGCTTCACCGGCGTCCGCTGCGCCTACACCGTCATCCCGAAAACCGTGAACGCTTTCACAGAGGACGGCACCGCCGTCCCGCTCCACCAGCTCTGGTCACGCCGCCACTCCACCAAGTTCAACGGCGCCTCCTACCCCGTCCAGGTCGGCGCGGCAGCCGTCTTTTCCGAAGAAGGGAAAAAACAAGTCTCAGAACTCATCGCAGGCTACATGGGCAACGCCAAGCTCCTCCGAGAAGCCTGCATCGCACTCGGCCTGCAAGTCTTCGGCGGTGAAAACGCACCATACGTCTGGGTCGGTTGCCCGGAAGGCATCACCTCATGGGACATGTTCGATAAAATGCTACACGAAGCCCAGGTCGTCATCACCCCCGGCTCCGGCTTTGGCTCCGCCGGTGAAGGCTACTTCCGCATCTCCGCCTTCAATTCCCGCGAAAACGTCGTGGAAGTCTGCAACCGCCTCAAAGCCCTCATCTCGTAACAGGCAGCGCGACGCGCTTTTGACTGCGGCGAGCCATCGCCGCTTTCATTCGCCCCAAAGGTCCCACCGTGATCCCAGAGCACATCCTAAACCGCACCGGAGCGCGCAACACCGCCTCCGTACCCAAGGACGTCCTCACCCTCCTGAACCAGGGAAAAATCGAAAGCGTCAACCTCTGCGAATGGCTCGTCATCGACCAACTCGCCCTCGCAAAGGCCGTCTTCAAAACCCTCAGCTGGGAAAACCACATCCCCGCACTGGAAGCATTCTTTTCAGAAAAAAGCCCCAAAACCGCTCCAAAGAAAATCGCCACCATCGGCAAATTTCTCACCGGCATCTTCACCACCCCCGCGTCCATCCGGGCAGCCTCCGAGAAACTCCTCACCCAGCCCTCGGACTCCCCCCGCTCATGGGGAGCCTACCTCGTCGGCCTCAGCCCCTATCTTTCCATAGCTGAAAAATTTCACCTCATCCGACCCTACGCCACGGACACAAACAAATCCGTCCCGGAAATCGCATGGCTGGCCCTTCGCGAGGTATTCATAGCCAACATTGAGGAAACCTTCGAGATCCTCACCCCTTTCACCCACGAAAAACACGGACACCTCCGCCGCTTCGCCTCGGAGCTCACCCGACCCAGAGGCGTCTGGTGCCGCCACGTCCAGGCTCTCAAAGAAAACCCCGCACCAGGCATAAAGCTTTTGGAGCCATTGAAATCAGACCCCTCCAACTACGTCCGCCTATCCGTCGGAAACTGGCTAAACGACGCCAGTAAAACCACCCCGGATATCGTCCGTGAGACCTGCGCCCGCTGGCAAAACCAATCCCCCACCAAACAAACCACCCATATCACCCGTCGCGCTCTCCGAACCATTGACAAATAATGGAGAGCCGCGTCTCAGGCAGGCTCCCGAACTCAGGCTCCCAGCCCCGGCAAAAAGCTTCCCTCGACTCGCTACACGGAAATCACATCTCATCCACACCTCTTCCCACTTGCGCCCACACCGCCACCCCGGTAAAACCACCTCATGTCAAAGCTCCCTTGGGTCGCACTCCCGCTCCTCTGCGCATTACTTTCCCAATGCGCCCCCATCTCCTCCGATGTATCCAGTGGATCCGGCGGCCCGCCAAACATGGGCGGCCCCACCGAAGCCGAGCGCAAAGCCGCAATCGCCAGCGAGCAAACCGGAAGCTTCTTTTACGGCCGCCGCTATTACGTGAAAAAAACGCGCTTCTGGGGCTACCTCCGCAAGCCACGCCAGTCCGCCAAAAGCGCCCAACTCGTCATCTTCAAGGAAGACAGGAAAAAAAACCCGGATCGCCTCTCGGAAAACGGCTCTCCCGGCGCACGCTACGGCTTCGATAACAATTTCGAATACCGTATCCGCGGAAACTACACCGGCGAGAAAGCCTACGATCCCAACAGCAATCAGATTCTCCCCGTTTTCATGCTCACTGGCTACGAGGTCGTGGATCGCGATCCCGGCTGGCTTTTCAGTCCAAAGGATCACTACAACAGCGTTTCGGTAACCCTCAGACCTTGATAACAACCCTATGGAGCTTCCTCGGAAAAGAACCGAAATCGCTCCAAAAAAGCGGTCAGAAACACGAAATATCAGTGACACTCATGATCTCGGTCTACCCCTCAAAAGCACTTCCGACTTCGCCAACACAACTCATCGCGAAGGCCGTGTAAAAAAGAGGAAAAAGCGACCACCAAGGAAGTTCTGGGAAAAAATCCCCGCCCCGGCGATCTGGATCGGCCTTGCCATCATCATCCTGGTATTGGTCACAGCACTCCTCCTTCTGCATCTTTCAAGTAACTGATCACTGCTACGAGCCACAGTTTCACACTTGCCGGAAACCCCTTCCGCGCGAACCATCTCCTCGTGACTCCAGAACTCCAAGACCTCTTCACCTTCCTTTCCTTTCCCAGCGTCTCCACCGACTCAAAGCACAAGCCGGACGTCCTTGCCTGCGCTGACTGGCTCATCGAAAAACTTTCAAAAATCGGCCTCGAAACCTCACTCCACCAGACGCCCGGCCACCCCATCGTCATCGCGAAAAACCAGCACTCGCCTGACAAGAAAACCGTCCTCATCTACGGCCATTACGACGTCCAGCCCGCCGATCCCATCGATCTGTGGGAAACCCCGCCCTTCGCCCCCGAGATACGCGACGGAAAAATCTGGGCACGCGGCGCCACCGACAACAAAGGCCAGATGCTCGCCCACATCCTCGGCATCGAGAAAACCCTGAAGGAAAAAGGCGAACTCCCCGTGAACCTCATCCTCCTCTTCGAGGGCGAAGAGGAAATCGGCTCCCCGAACCTCGCCCCTTTTCTCGAGGAAAACAAAGACCTAGTAGCCTGCGACATCATCGCCATCTCCGATACCGGCATGGTCGCGCCAAACACCGGCACCCTCGGCTACGGCCTGCGCGGCATCGCCTGCGCGGAAGTAAAAATCACCGGCCCCGAGCGCGATCTCCACTCCGGCCTCTTCGGCGGAGCCGTCGCAAACCCCGCCACCGCCATCGCCCGCCTCGTCGCCTCACTCCACCTCCCGGACGGCACCGTCGCCATCAATGGCTTCTACGATGCCGTCCGCCCCCTCGAAGCATGGGAACGCGAAATGTGGGCGAAAGTCCCCGGCGTGAAGGACGAGGATTTCCAGGAAGTCACCGGCTCACCCGCCCTCTTCGGCGAGCCCGGCTACACCTCCGCGGAACGCACCTGGGCACGCCCCACCGCGGAAATCAACGGCATCGGCGGCGGCTACCAGGGCGAAGGCTCCAAAACCGTCCTCCCTGCGGAAGCCTTCGTGAAATTCTCCCTCCGCCTCGTCCCGGACCAAGACCCGCAGACCATCCTCCAGCAGCTCAAAACCCATCTCGAAAAACACTGCCCACCCGGCGTGAAAATGGAAATCGAGCTAGGCCACGACGGCAAGCCCTACGCCTGCGATCCCCATTCGGATTTCGGGAAAGCCGCCCAGCGCGCTCTGAAAGCCACCTTCCCCGGCGAGCCCATGCTCATCCGCGAAGGCGGCTCCATCCCCATCGTCCAGGCCTTCCAGGACATCCTCGGAGTCGACACCCTCCTCCTGGGACTGGCCCTGGCAGACGCCCAGATCCACTCCCCCAACGAAAATTTCCCCATCGCCAACTTCGATGCCGGCATAAAACTCAACCAAGCACTACTCGAAGAATTGGGAGCGTAGGCTTCAACCTACCAGCATATCTATTCAATCTTCAGTTCCCCTAAAGCCGAGGCACGCACCACCAGCTCCCCCTTCAGCGTGATTCGCTTGGCCGGAGCATCAGGATGCTTGATCCTTTCGCCCATCGTCCCCACCGCCACCTTGCCGATATCTTCGCAAGGCTGCCGGTAACTTGTCAGCGGCACACTCCACAGGGAGGAATACTTCACATCATCAAACCCGCAGACCTGAAGCTTCCCGGGTATGTCAGCCCCTTGGTCCAGCAACGCCCGCAAAAGCCCTGCCGCTATCACGTCATTGGCGCATATGATCCCAGTGGTGCCGGTCTTCAGGATCTCGGCAGCAGTTTTCTCAGGAGACTTCGAATCGATGGAAAACTCCATCAGATCCCTCGCCCGCAGCCCGTTCTGAATCAGAGCCTCATGCACCCCTATCCTCCGCAGATGCACCGTCATCGCCGTATTCGGCTCAGTAACGTAAGCCAGATCACTACAGCCATTTCCTATCAGGTGCTCCCCGACTACAAAACCCGCCTCAATGTTGTCGATACCCACCAGATCATACGGTGTCTGGCTCGGCCAGTCATAGACATCGCGATCCAGTAGAACCACACGGATACCCTTGGCCGTCAGCCGCTCGATAATTTCCAGATTAAATTCCTTTGGATTTTCGATGGACTCCACCGGCGTGAAAAACACCCCGTCAACCTTGAGATCGATGAATTGCTTGGTCAGCGAGCCAGCAAATGCCCGCACGTCATGGTTCGGATCAAACTCGGAACGACGGACGATTTTCATACCCGCATCACCCGCCGCCTCCGCGATGCTCTTGCAAATCGGCATAAAAATCTCCGTCTCGTGAAGCTGGGGAATCAGCAACGCTATCGTCGGGACATTCTTACCCGGTGCCAGCACCTGCGTGCCAAAACCCGCCTTCCGGTGCACCAGCTTTTCCTTACTCAGTAAATTCAACGCCTTCGCAATCGTAGGACGCGATGCACCATACTTTTTCCCCAGTTCCACCTCAGTCGGCAGCAGGTCACCCGGCAAATAAGTCTGATTTCTAATGAGAATCTTCAGATCCTCGAAAACCGTTAAATACATTGATTTCGCGCTGCTCATCGACGTAAATGAAAAGTAAATGTAAATCTTTGTCAAAACAAATGTAACTCTTTTATGTTTACATTTATCTGAAAAATGCGATTCTACACCAACTCGGGAGAAGCGGAGCCATTTCCCGCCTCAGGCAAACCACCCAGTCAGTTACCTGAATCACGACCATCATCAAAAAACCTAGAAACCATGAAAAAACTCATACTCGCCTTAGTGGTCGCCATCGCCGGCCTAATGTTCGCCTACAGCCTTCGGAAAAGCGACGAGGGACAAATCAAGGTCGGCATGACCGTCCAGGATCTCAGCAACCCGACCTGGTCAGGCTACTGCAGAGCCATACGCGCTGAAATCGAAGCAAATGGCGACGACCTTAACTACGTCTCCTGTGACAGCAACGTCTCCAAGCAGATCATGCAGATCGAAAACTTCGTCGCCCGTGGAATGGATGTCATCATCGTCCACCCCGCCGATCCGGAAGGGATCGAAAACGCCTGCAAGGAAGCACGTGCCGCCGGTGTGAAGATCATCTCCTGGGATGACGATATCGAAAACGCCGACACCCGCTGGCTCATCGATAATAAGGCGCTCGGCTACGAAGTCGGCAAGCAAGCATCCGAATTCATCAAGGAAAAGCACAATGGAGAAGCCGAGGTCGCCGTCCTCAACTACCCACAACTTCCCGTCCTACTCGCACGTGGCAACGGCATCACGGAAGCCATCAATGAATTTTCCCCGAACTCAAAGATCGTCGCAGAAACCAGCGCCATCAATCCCGATGAAGGAATCAGCAAGATGGAAACCATCTTCCAATCAAATCCTAACGTGAAAATTGTCTGCTGTATCGGAGGTGGAGGCTCCATCGGTGCCAACGAAGCCGCTAACGCAGCAGGAAAGGCCAAGGCTGACTTCGGAATCTTCGCAGTCGATGCAACCCAACCGGAGCTTCAGGCCATCAAAAACGATGAAGGAGTCCGCATGAGTGTGATCGTGACCGGCACCAACGAAGACGTAGCAAAAGAAATGAGCGGCTTCGTCACGACGCTCGCAGAAGGCGGAGAAATTGAACCACG
>JBPOGC010000158.1:0-6617 GCA_051251795.1 Luteolibacter sp.
AATGTATAAGTCGATTCTGCACCGTTTGATTGATTGCGAACCAAGATCAGACAATCGGAGAAATCGGCTTTGGTTTCTGTGTAGAGCTGTATAGCCGAACGAACGAGATTTTGATTTTCCACTCGGAAGCAATCCACTGCGAGAAGAGCGGTCAGGGTCGTTGCGATTTCCTTGCGGTCGTATTGATAGAGTCTTGCCAGAACCCAAGAGTATTCCACGACGACGATTACGTTGATCCAAGCAGGAGAAGAATGGGAAAATTTTCCGCGGACTAATTTTCCGGCCTTCTTGAACTGTGCGGCATCATCGCGTGTCGCAAGTCGAACGAGGACATTTGTATCCAGTGCCTCACTCACAAGCACCGGCGGCAATGGCTTCGTTAATCTGTTCTGTAGTGAAAGAACGTTTCGCCTTCGGGATGGCTGTTATGAAACTATCGAGCGAGCCAGTCACCTTCGTGACCTCCACTTTTCCTTCTTTGAGTTGAAAATCCAACCGATCTCCTGCCTGAAGTCCAAGTTGGTTACGGATCTCGATGGGGACGGTAATTTGTCCTTTACTAGTGAGAGTTGCGTTCATTCCTTACCTAAGGTAAGGAAAAAATAATAGATGTCAAGGTGTAGTGCTTTTATTGGAAGGCCGTCCTTTCAAGCGGTTGCTTCGTGATGGGATCATGTTGGCATGGTGCTCCGCTGCCGCCTAGAAGGACGGCTTTCCATACGCCTCAACGGAACGCGACTGGAGTGCTCGCTGCCTTCAGGTGGAGTGTCACTATCCCGTGCGCCAGCTAAAGCAAGTAATCCAAAGCATCAGTCATCTCCTTGGTTGTTTCGGATCACCGGTTTGCCCTTTGAGCGGGGTTGGCGGTGTTCTGTGAAGACGAGTTGCTTGGCGTCATTGCTAAGTCCATCGTAGATCACTCCGGTGGGGCCGAGATATCTGGAGAAACTACCGCTGTTTGTTGCTTCAGCTAATTTCAAACCTAAAATTAGCCGTCCGATTTTGTGCGGCGATCACTGATCATCCTACGAACAAAACAATCAAAGGCAGCATCACGATCTCTTTTGTCAGGATATTGCCTTTTGAGATTTTCATGATCACTCAGATAGTAATCCCGGCCACGTTCGTATTCCTCGATCAGCTTTGCTTCGTCGTCAGTAGCGCCAAATGGCAGGGTCAAAATCTTCTCCATTCGGTCAGCTAGCCATTTGAACAGCTCGCTGTCATCTGTAGGAAAAGAAAAGTCCTCAGAACTCACAGCTCGACTATTGTTAGAGAGGGAGAAAGCAGACCTTGAGTGCTCCTAGAATAAGCAGACTTGGCTATCTTGAGTGCTTTCAGAGCAGTAGTAAGACTGCGCTCCATTTCTTTAAGAACGATCGGAGGTTCCGAACTATCCTCAACCAAATGAATGATAAGCAAAAGATCGCAGCCGACGTTCAAGAGTTCGGATATAGCCTCATAATGTTCTTTTCGACCCGAAGGTTCTTCAAAAGAAAATCCATTCTCGAACCCTACTTGAACTAACCGATCATAATCACCAGCCCATTGACCAAGAATATCTTCGAGTCTTTCGCGGATGTCGTTCCACCTGATTTCTCTGTGGATTACGACGTCTTGCTTAAACTCTCTGATCTTACTTGTATCGAAATTGTAAGCGCTTGGAGGGCAGTTGTTCATTGGTGGTTACTCTGTTTGGGAATGGTTAATTCCTACGCACTGTTGTCGCAGGAAGTGTTCAGGCGCAACAAATTTTGTGAATTTCGGGTCTAAACCCTTTTTCTTCCTGCAAAGTTAATACCCCCATTCGATACTTAAGTAAAGTTGAATGTCCAAAAAATCGAAGCAGATTGCGTCTTTTGTTCGGTATTGCAGCTTTCAGGGACACGATTATTTAAGATCGGTCATCTAAGTGGATGATGGCCTTTTTTGAAAACTTGATCAGGGGTGGTATTATTTTTAAAAATTTAGCGGGCGCAAATAATTATTTCACTGGCTAGAGCACTAGAATAAATCAATATTTGAAAAGAATCCAAATCCGATTGCATGCTAGCGTTCCACAAACTTTCATTCATCACCACGCCTTCCCTGGCACTTGTGACAAACTTCGCATACTTCGCGAGGATGCCTTACTTATTACGAGGCTCGAGTTGTTGCCAGTTCGCCCTTCTTACGGCGATTTCTCCTTCGCATATTCCCAAAGGAAGGTATCGGACTCTTCACTCATTTTGAGGGAATCCACGTGATCGACCTGACCGAAGACGTTACCTAGCTTGGCGGCTATTTTTGGAGAAAGATTGTGATCCAGCAGGAGTTTCAAGACGCCGCGAGGCTGAGATGTTGCTCTCGATGGGCGGCAAATGCGAAGCAGGCTGTGAAATCCTCCTCCTCAAGATAGGGGAAGTCGTTTAGGATCTGCTCACGCGTCATTCCAGATGCGAAATATTCCAGCACATCGCCGACAGTTATCCGCATTCCCCGAATGCAGGGCTGGCCACCGCGCATGTCGGGATTGATCGTGATGCGATCCATGATGTTGATCATGGATCAATCCTACTCACTTTTCGCAAGTTCCGCCAGAGTTCTTTCGGGCGGGTAAATTACAGATTCTTATCCGTCACCGCTCCTTCGCTGGCACTGGTCACGAGCTTCGCATACTTCGCGAGGACGCCGTATTTGTAGCGGGGTTCTGGTTGCTGCCAGTTTGCTTTTCTAGCTGCGATTTCTTCGTCGCTGAGGTTCAGGGTGATGCGGTTTTCCACGGCGTTGATTTCGATTTCATCGCCGTCTTCGAGGATGCCAATGGTGCCGCCTTCGAAGGCTTCCGGGGTGATGTGGCCTACTACGAAGCCGTGGCTGCCGCCGGAGAAGCGGCCGTCTGTGATGAGGGCAACGTCTTTGCCGAGTCCCATGCCCATGACGGCGGAGGTGGGGCCGAGCATTTCGCGCATGCCTGGGCCGCCTTTGGGGCCTTCGTAGCGGATGACGATGATATTTCCTTTCTCAATCTTCTTGGCGAGGATGGCGTCCATGGCTTCTGGCTCGGAGTTGAATACGCGAGCTGAACCTTTGAAGGTTTCGCCTTCTTTTCCGGAGATCTTGGCGACTGCGCCGCCTTCGGCGAGGTTCCCGTAGAGGACGCGGAGGTGGCTGTCTTTCTTGAGCGGCTGATCGACAGGGCGGATAATGTCCTGATCGGCAGGGTAGTGGATGGTGGATTTCTCGAGGTTCTCCCGCATGGTGCGGCCGGTGACTGTCATGCAATCGCCGTGGAGGAGGCCTGCTTCGAGGAGCATACGCATAAGCGGGACGGTGCCGCCGATATTGACGAGGTCTGCCATGGCGTATTTTCCGGATGGCTTGAGATCGGCGAGAACGGGGGTCTTTTTCCCGATGCGCTCGAAGTCATCGAGGGTGATGTCAACTCCGGCGGCGTGTGCCATGGCGGGGATGTGGAGGGTGGCGTTGGTGGATCCGCCGAGGGCGATGAGGACGGTGATGGCGTTTTCAAAGGCCTCTTTCGTCATGATGTCGCGCGGCTTGATGCCGAGCTTGATGAGATTCAGGACGGCGGCTCCGGCATCGAAGCAGTCACGCATCTTGTCATCGGAAATGGCGGCCTGGGCGGAGCTGTTAGGAAGTGACATGCCGAGGGCTTCGATGGCGCTGGCCATGGTGTTGGCGGTGTACATGCCGCCGCATGAGCCGGGGCCGGGGATGGCGCAGGACTCGACGTGATCGAGCTCTTCATCGGTGAATTCTCCGTTGGCGTGTTTGCCGACGGCTTCGAAAACGGAGACGATATCGAGGTCTTTTTCCTCACCTTTGATTTTTCCACAGCCGGGGAGGATGGTGCCACCGTAGACGAAGACGGCAGGGCGGTTCATCCGACCCATGGTCATGACGCAGGCGGGCATGTTCTTGTCACAGCCACCGATTGCGACGAAGCCGTCCATGCCTTCGCAGCCGACGACGGTCTCGATGGAGTCTGCGATGACTTCACGGGAAACGAGGGAGTATTTCATCCCTTCGGTGCCCATGGAGATGCCGTCCGAGATGGTGATGGTGTTGAAAATGACGCCTTTTCCGCCTGCTGCGTCGACGCCTTTTGAGGACTCGATGGCGAGCTTGTCGATGTGGATGTTGCAAGGGGTGACCTGGCTCCAGGTGGAAGCGACGCCGATCTGTGGTTTGGCGAAATCGTCTTTCTTGAATCCAACGGCGTAAAGCATGGCGCGGCTAGGGGCGCGGTCTGGGCCGTCGAGCATTTGGCTGGAGAAGGGGCGTTCTTGGTCGTTCATCGGGCGGGGATGGTTTCTCAGGTTGGCGGGTTTTGCAATACGGTTCCTTGGTGGCTTTCACTAAGGGCTATTTCCCAAACGGATTTGTGAGGATGGGTATTCCGTTTTCTGAAATTTTCTCGGATGATTGACGTATTCAGCCTCACATACAAATCTTCTACCCATGCTTATGACTTTTCCACTTCGTTCCGCCGCCATACTCGGTGCCTTCCTGCCCATGGCTTTGCAGGCCGCCGATATACATGTTTCCCCGACAGGAGATGACGGAAATCCCGGAACCGGGGACTCGCCACTGGTATCGCTTTCCGCAGCGCGCGACATGGCTCGCGAGTTCGCCGGCAAGGAGGCGGTCACGATTCACGTGGCTGACGGGATCTATTATCTTCCGGAAACCCTCGTGCTTTCACCCGGGGATTCGGGAAGCGAGTCCGCACCTTTCGTCTACAAAGCGGTGAACGAAGGTGGGGCGATCCTGAGTGGAGGGTCCGAGCTGGATCTGACCTGGGAGCCGTATGAAGACGGAATTTTCCAAGCTAAAACGCCTGAAGGGCTGAAGATCGACCAGGTGTTCATCGACGGGACGAACCAACGTATGGCGCGCTATCCGAACTATGATCCCGAAAAGAAGGCGGAGCCCTACCAAGGCTATTCTGCGGATGCTTTTTCCAAAAAACGGGCGGCAAAATGGTCTGATCCGGCCGGCGGCTTTATCCACGCGATGCACCGCTCTGGATGGGGTGGCTACCACTATCTCATTACGGGGAAAGACAAACAGGGGGAGGTGACTTACGAAGGTGGCTGGCAGAACAACCGCCAGATGGGCATGCACAAGGATCATCGGATGGTGGAAAATATCTTTGAAGAACTGGATGCGGAAGGTGAGTGGTATCACAACGCTGAAACCAACACGCTCTACTACAAGCCGGTTGCGGGAACCGACTTGAATTTGGCTAGGGTCGAGGTCGTGCGATTGCGCCATCTCGTCGAGTTCCAAGGCAGTGAAGAGGATCCGGTGAAACACATTGGTTTCCAAGGCTTCGTTGTGCGACATGCAGCCCGCACTTTTATGGATACAAAGGAATCGCTACTGCGCTCCGACTGGACGATCTATCGTGGAGGCGCTTTCCTGCTGACGGGCACCGAGGATATTAAAATCCTGGATACTGAGTTCGATCAGGTAGGCGGTAACGGAATTTTTGTGAACAACTACAATCGCGATGTTCTGGTCAAGGGCTGCCACATTCATGACACAGGCGGGAGCGGCGTATGCTTTGTGGGTGATCCGGATGCCGTGCGTGATCCGCTGTTCGAATACGCGCAGAAGAATGACCTGTCCAAGATCGACCGCACTCCGGGGCCGAAGACCAACAACTATCCGGCGGATTCCACGGTGGAAGACTGCCTGATCGAAGGTATCGGACGTGTGGAGCGCCAACCAGCCGGTGTGCAGATTTCCATGGCTATGGGCATCACGGTGCGTGATTGCTCGATTTATGATACAGCCCGTGCCGGTATCAATGTCAGTGAAGGCACCTGGGGTGGCCATTTGATTGAGCGCTGCGATGTTTTCGATACCGTGCTTGAAACGCACGACCACGGTTCATTCAACTCCTGGGGACGGGATCGCTTCTGGATGAAAAACACCGCAGTATCACAGAAGGAAATCGATAAGGATCCTAAGCTGCCATTTCTGGATGCGGTGAAAACCACTGTCATTCGCGACAGCCGCTGGCGTTGTGATCATGGCTGGGACATCGACCTAGATGATGGCTCTACGAACTACGATATATACAACAACCTGATGCTGACACATGGCCTGAAATTGCGTGAGGGGTTCCGTCGTCACGCGTGGAACAACATCACGGTGAATAATGGCCTACATCCCCACCTCTGGTATCAGAGCAGCAATGATAAAGTGTATAGCAATATCTTCATGGCACCGCACAAACCTGCCCGCATCAAAGGGAAGATGCCTGGTGCGCTCGTCGATCGAAACCTCTACTGGATGGAGGAAAACGTCATGAGACAATTCTCTAAAAGCACAGGCTGGGATAAGAATTCCGTTTATGGAGATCCCATGTTTATCGATCCTAAGAACGGTGACTTCCGTGTTAAGGAAGGCTCTCCCGCATTGGGAATTGGCTTCAAGAATTTTCCGATGGATCAGTTCGGAGTGAAAAAGCCTTCCTTGAAGAAAATTGCCCGGACACCTGAGATTCCGGCTCTGAAATCACCCGGTGATGCCGTTGGCAAATCGGGCAAAAGCATCAAGTGGATGGGAGTGCAATTGACCGAACTTACCGGCGTAGAATTCTC
>JBPOGC010000159.1:0-6596 GCA_051251795.1 Luteolibacter sp.
AAGCTGGCAATACCCGAAAACACCGGATAGCCCGCCCCTAGGCACCCCACGTGCTATACTCACAAAATACTGCAAAAATATGCCAGCGAAGAAAACCACTAAGAAAGTAACCAAGAAATCAACAATCGAAAAATCACCACCAAGCCACAACGAGATCGCTAAAGTTGCCTTCGAAATCTATGTTCGCCGTAAGAACCTGGGTCACCCCGGAGACTCGGAGTCTGACTGGGCCGAAGCCGTTCGCAGCCTTTCCTGATCCGTGAACGGACTGCCCTTACACCGGGAATTCAACGATTCCCTTAGCTTTCCAACTTTAACGGTTGTAAACCTCAGCCAAAAATAGACAATTCATCTATCTTGATTAAAAGCGTCGTCATAAGACCGCCTTTTTCTGACGAACCAATTCGGTCCGTCTCTCCTCCCCCCCCCATCCTTCGCAAAATTCCTGCGTAAGCATATACGATCCTTTAATTGGACTAGAAAACCGAACCACAACCCCATGACACCACCTATCGAGGCTATGCAAACAGCAGCACTACTTGACAACGCACCCGCTACCGCAACCCCACGCAAGTCCACCCGCAGCAAAACCAAAAAGAACAACGAACTCGGCCTCGAAGCCCCGCATTCCTCAGGAAAAAACTTCGTTCTCGATACTAACGTCCTTCTACATGACCCCGCCTGTATTGAGCGCTTCCAGGACAACCACATCTGCATCCTCGTAGATGTCCTTTCCGAGCTGGATAAATTCAAAAGCGAGCAATCCGAGCGCGGCGCCAATGCCCGCCGCGTCCACCGCCGCCTGACGGAAATTTTCAATTCCGGTGAAACCCCCACCGAAGGCGTCACAACCGAAGGCGGAGGAACAATCCGCCTCGTCATCTACGATCCGGAGGCCTGCAAGGACAGCTTCAAACAACTCGAAAAATTCTACCGCATTTTCCCCGACCGTGAGCGGATCGATCACCGCATCCTCGCCGCATGCCTCTTGCTCAACGAGAAAAACGACAAGCAGAAAGTCGTTCTCGTCACTAAGGACATAAACCTCCAGCTCAAGGCTCGCGCCGTAAACATCGGTTGCCAGGACTACCTGAATGACAAGGTCGATGCCCGCGAGGTTTCCAACTACGAAGTCCGCCGCGTCGAGGTCGATTCCTCCGAGCTTCATCGCTTCGCCAGCAGTGGCGAACTGGAAATCGAAGAAAGCCGTTACTTCGGCACATCAGTCAACGAGTACGTCCTGCTCGCCAGCGGTGAAAAGCAAACCATTCCCGCACGCCTCCAGTTCGACAAAAAGTTCGTCCGCCTCAACATCCCCGAAGTGCTGAAAATCCCCGAAGGCCAGTCCCTCAAACCCCTCAACCTCGGCCAGCGCTGCCTCATCGACGCCCTCCTCAATCCCGATATTTCCCTCGTCACCTGCTACGGCCATGCCGGCACCGGAAAGACCCTCGTCGCCGTCGCCGCAGGTCTCCACGAGATGTTCAACCGCAAATACAACGGCATCACCGTCAGTCGCCCTGTCGTCGCAATGGGAGACCAGATGGGCTTCCTTCCAGGCTCCCTGGATGAAAAAATGCGCCCGTGGCTCCAACCCATTCACGATGCGCTCGATCTCCTCATGCGCCCCAACACCCCCCTCGGCCCGAAGCGCAAGCAACCGAAACCAAACCCCAACGGAATCCCTCCGAAAAAGCCCTACGAAGCGCTCATGGAGCAAGGCATCCTGGAAATCGAAGCCCTCTGCTACATCCGCGGCCGCTCCATCCCGAACCGCTTCTTCATCCTGGACGAAGCCCAGCAGCTCACCCCGCAGGAAGCGAAAACCATCGTCACCCGCATGTCGCGCGACTCAAAACTCGTCCTCGTCGGAGACCCCGCCCAGATCGACAACCCCTACGTGGACAGCCGCAGCAACGGCCTCGTCTACACCCGCAACCGACTGAAAAACCAGCCCTTCAGCGCACACATCGCCCTCAATCGCGGTGAACGCTCGGAACTGGCCGAAGCCGGCGCGACCCTCATGTAAGAAAAATTGGCAGGGACGCCTCTCCGCAGGCGTCCGCGTCCAGCTCTCAACTCCCGCTCAACATCACCACCGCCTGCGCGATCTTCGTCTCACCATCGGAAACGGAACCCCTAATCTGCAAAAGCGTCCCCAGCCTGCCCTCCAGACTCGCCTCTATCGTAAGCACCGCCCCCGGCAGTGCCGTCCCCAGTATTTTCGCATTCTTCACCGAGGTCAGCCGCATATCATCCAGCCTCACATGCTCCGGATCGGACTGCGCCACCACCCCGCCCAGCTGCGCGATCGCCTCGATCATGATCACCCCAGGCCACATCGGGTTCCCCGGAAAATGTCCTTCCAGGAACGCCTCCTCGCCAGTGATCGTGTAGCTCCCTTTCGCGGAAACACCCGGCTCCAGTTCCAGTATTTTTTCCACGAAACGGAAACCCGGCCCGTGCGGCAACAATTCTAGTTCTTGATCGATAGACATATATGGAGAAAACATTGGTTCGACAGAAAACACCCGGAGATCGCTATCTTGGCTTCCGGTGAGCTGTCCGCTAAAGAAGCCTGATACGAATCCACGTGAACTCAAATCCCGATTGCAAAAAACCGAACCCGTCACCGCCCCAGCGGAAATGTCCGGTTCGCTTCGCCATCGCAGTACTTTTCATGGTCACCTACTGGCCCGCATGGGTTCTCATGATTCTCATTCTCGGCATCATTACCAGACCCTTCATGCGGAAGGAAGCACATGAAAGGCTCGGTCAGAAAGCCATTTCTCTCGGCTTCCTCGGGTTCATGAACTTCCTCGTCGGGATCAGGATCGTCCGCATCTTCGACGATGATTTGAAAAAGCACGCCACCACCCCCGGCCCCCTCATCATCGCCTCCAATCACCCCGCCCTCTGGGACGCGGTCCTCATCATCCGCCGCGTCGCCTGGGTCAGCTGCATCATGAAAAAGGAACTCACCACCAATCCCTTCCTCTGCTCCGGCGCCTGCTTCGCCGGCTTCATCTCCAATACCCCCCGCCTCGACATGATACGCACCGCCACCCGGCGCCTCAAAGCCGGTGGCCGCCTCCTCCTCTTCCCCGAAGGCACCCGCACCCGCGATGAAAACCGCCCCGTCAACCCCTTCCGCCCCGGTCTCGCCCTTATCGCCAAGCAATCCGGCGCCCCCATCCTGCCGGTATTCATTTCCTCGGACAGTCGCTACCTCCAGAAAGGCTGGCCCATCTGGAGCATGCCCACCTTCCCCATCACCGTGAAAATCCGCGTGGGCGAACAAATATCCATCAACCCGGAAGAGCGCGTCCGAGACTTCTCCACCCGTCTCGAAGAACTTTTTAAACGCGAGCTAAGCTAAGCCCAAAGATCACAAAAACCCTCCCTCCCAGCAATATGGAGAAGGAGTTCCCAACTCCTTTACAGAGCATCGGCAGCTCGCCAGAAAAAACCACCTCGACCACAACTCTTACACGAAAATATCGCGCTCCAAAGATAATCCTTCGCCGCAGAAGCCGTCCCCCCGCATCGCTCGAAAACCTACCCCCCGGCGATCTTCAAACAACAGCCAACCAACCAAAGCAGCCTCAAAACCCTACTTTTGAAATGTCCCATTGACGGAGTCTCACACCACATTTCAGCATCGGCGGAACCTCCAGCAGGACATGAAAATGGTTCGACATCACACAAAGACACCGTAGGCCTGTAGGTGTTTTGAACCGGAGGACCGCTACGTTCTATTCATAGATCCCCATGGAGATGTCGCCCTGGGCTTTGGAGAGAACCACGGTGCCATCTGCTCCGACTTCGAGGGGGGCATTTCCATTTGTATCTTCTCTGCCGACTTGGACTGATCCGTCTTGGAGGACTATGAGGGCATCTCCTCCGGCGGTAAGGCTCCCTTCAATCTTTGCATCCTTGGTCGCATGAAGCTGTGCCTCAGGATTTTTTGTTCCAAAACCTACGTCGCTGTTTGCGGCGATGCGTAGGGCAGGCTCCTGGCCGGTGTTTGCGATCGAAAAAAGGTCTTTGTTCACGAAAGGTGAAAAGGAGGAACTATCCGACCCGTTCGGTTCGCCACTATGAACCCGAGTTGAAAAATTTATGACTGCGAAATCATTTGGATGATTCACATCCTGCCCCACTTTTCCCGTGCCTACTACATTTAGGGAAGGATATTGAGGGATACCTATAGACTCGTTGTTCCCCAATATTGTCGGACTGAACTGATTATCAAACGCGGTTCCATTGACGATCATCAGTGAGGCTTTTTTGTTATCATTTGCTGTCACATCAGTCGTGAACTCAGCAATGGTTTCTCTCACTCCACCAGTTTCCTCAGGCGTTCTGAACACGAAATATTCTTCGCTACTGAAATAGAACTTTGAGTTCGTTACGAACTGGTTCGGATCTATGGCAAGATTTTGATTTAAATTCACATCGTCAATATTCAGGAAGCCTTTCGTATAGTCATAGTCGCCAATCGTTCTGTTAGAATTCGAGATCGTGACTGATCCGTCGTTCACAGCCGGTTGGTCGTTTCCCAAGGAAATGCCAAAACCAGTCCCGCCACTCAAGGAACCGGAACCAAGATTCAAGTCTGCTGTTTGAAACCCGGAGGAAGATGTCAGAACCTGCTCGCCATCACTGGTAATCTTACCGCCTAGGTTAAGATCCCCTTGGAGTTCCATGTCGCCGCTCTTATAAACTGTGAGGGCATTGGAGAAGGTTTCAGGAATGTAATCGTCCATGTCGCCATTGCCATTGAGATCCATCTGCAGATATGATTCATCTACGCCCAAGTGCCCATTACCCACTTGCAATACCGGGTCATTCGGATTCCAGTCAAAAGGATCTCCTCCGGATCTGATGGCATTGGAAAAACCAACTACCGTTTCTGCATAGGAAGAAGCAATATTGTAAACTCCCATCGCGGTAGCACCGCCACCACTGGCAATATTCAAATCACCCATTGTGGTAGCTGAATAGCCGCTTGCCTGATTTTCGCTCCCCATAGCAGTTGCTCCCCAACCACTTGCTGTATTACTAAATCCGAAAGCTGTGGAATATGAACCCATCTCAGCCTCAGCCCAAATGCCCGAATCCCCTTCTCCTGCGCGAAAAGCTGATTTCCGAGGATACCACAGCATACGGGATCCTTCAGTTTGAAAAACAGCCGGAAGTAGCGGGCTTACACCATGCTTTCCTTCGGCTACAACGGTTCCGTCACCGGTGGTCGAGCCAGTCGTATCACCCACTTTCAACTTTGAAAAGGCTCCCTCTGTCACCTGAGCGCCCGCGGAGGATAGCAAGGCAAGGAACGCTGTTGAGACGAGAAGGGATGAATTTGAAAAAAGGTTTGAAGTGGTTATATTTTTCATTGGGATTCTTAGTGGTGTTGTGGTTTGGAGCTGGATTGTGGCTTGGTGCTTCGTAGTTGGTTCCTATCTGTATCTTCTACGATCTGGGGAAAGTGTTTTTCGACTTTGGGAAAGGCGGGATGCGTTCTCTTCATGCCATAGAGCCATGGCCTGCTGGCGCTCAACTGGGGTAATATCTCTGAGCCGGTTCATGATCTCCACCCGGTCTTTCATGACTTCGTAGCGGGCGTTGAGAAATTCACGGCGCTCAATAGTGGTATCTTCGGAAAATCTAGGGGCGGGTGGAAATCGGAGCAGTGGCTGGCGTGATTCAGCAGACACCTGGATGGCAAGCTGCCGCTGGAATGCAAGGGTTTCAGCGTTTTCCTGATGCCATAGTTCCATGGCCTTATGACGTTCCTCCACACTGGAGTCAGCCAGCTGTTTCATCAACTCCTGCCGGGATTTCATGAGTCTTGCTCGCTCGGTTTGAAGAGTCTGGGTGGTATGACCTGTGCTGACTTGCTCCGCACCCGCGGAATCAAGAGTAGAACCCTGCATCCTTTTTCCCTTCATTCGGTTGTTCTCCCTTTCTACTGCCAAGCCAGATTTATCATGGATCTTGAACGCTGACTGCGCTCCAGATCTAAGCGATATATCGGTAGCCAGCTTGTAGATACCTAGGGACAAGGCGAGCACGAGAAAAACTTTCCCAAGAAATTGTGGTGAGGAAATGTTCGGCGAAAATCTCATCATAAAATTAGTATGCGACTACAATTTTTCAACAGATAAATCATATTTCAGCGTGCCACACTCCGTCCATCTTTTTCCGTCCGAAAAGTTGCATTTAGATCTAACACGTTAACATTCAGGAGTGTAGATCTCAGGAATATTTTTGGTCTAGAAACGCTCACCCTTTACTAAAAGCGGCGTCGATATTCTTTACGCACCCTTACCAAGAGTCGACAAGCCACCTGCCTTCCTAAGATTGAATTACACCAGAGATTAAGCAAAATGCCAATCGGTCAGCTCTTCCTTGAAACTTAGGACGCGAAAGCTGAAGCTCCGCCAGATGGATTACATCCTCATACGCGGTGCCCGCCAGCATCACCTGAAGAACCTCACGGTCTCCATACCCAAAGGGAAAATCACCGTCATCACAGGCCCGTCCGGCTCAGGAAAATCCTCCCTCGCCTTCGACACACTTTATGCGGAGGG
>JBPOGC010000016.1:0-28634 GCA_051251795.1 Luteolibacter sp.
ATCAAAGAAAACCTCATCGCTGAAATCCGGCAGGAAGAACGGGAACTAACCAATGGCCAGAAGGCCATGTGCTATATCATCAAGACAAAATCAGTCCCGCATGAGCACGGGATGGGGCCATGGGCTCCGAAAAAACTCACGGACGGCAAAGACAAAGGCGGAATCTGGTTCAAAGACGGCCAACTCTACGATGTGGACGGCCCGTTCATCAAAGGCCTTGCCGAACTCTACAATGATCCCCAATGGAAACTTTACAACGACGACGGCACCATCAAGGTCACACTGACCAAAGAAGCCTTCGAAAAAGCCGCCCGTCCCGACGTCGATCCGGAGTACAACAACTACGCCGTCGAGGGCAATCCCGAGTGGGTAAAGGATCTCGAATTCGAATTCGCCATTCCAGTCACCCCTGTCTACCGGGAAAAAGCGACCCGCCCCGGCCGTGGTAGCGTGGGCATAGCCTTCAACGGAGTCGGCTTCGATCCACCTGCTCCCGTCCACGCCATTATCGCGGCACATACCATCGCCCCATTTGACGACCACGGCGGCCACATAAATCCCCACGAGGGCTATCATTATCATGCTGCCACCGGCCATACCAAAGAGATCAAACAGGAAGACGGACACGCCCCTATGATCGGCTATGCAATGGACGGCCACGGCATCTTCGCACGCCTTGATGAAGATGGAAAAGCACCCGAAGGCCTCGACGATTCAAGCGGCCACTACGACGAGATTCGCGGCTACCATTATCACGTCTCCGCCCCTGCGGAAAACTCCATCATCAAGTCCATGCACGGAGAAACCGTTGTAAAGGAAAACGAAAATTCCGGAGATCACCAAAGTCCACCCGATGGCGGCCCACCACATAACAACGGAGGAAGACCCGGCCCTTCAAGGCGCTAGAAGCAGAAAGAGCTTCGTTACTCAACTGTCACACTTTTCGCCAGGTTTCTTGGCTGGTCGATCTCACAGCCACGCAGCCTGGCCACATGGTAGGAGAACAACTGAAGTGCAACTACGGCAGGTATCGTAGCAACCAGTGGATGGGCTCGTGGCACTGAGATAAAATCATCCATCACCGCCTCAGCCTCCTCATCCCCTTCGGTAATAATTCCAAGAATGACCGCACCACGCGCACGGCACTCCTCCACATTTCCCAGAGTTTTGTCCTTCGCCGGCCCTTCACACGCCACCGCGATCACCGGTGTCCCCGGCTGCAACAGCGCGATCGGCCCGTGTTTCAGTTCCGCGGCATGATAGCCCTCCGCATGGATGTAAGAAATCTCCTTCAGTTTCAAAGCGCCTTCCAGAGCCACCGGATACATCGGCCCACGCCCGATGAAGAACGCATGCTCATTGTCAGTGTATTTTTTGGCGATCTCAGCGATCTGATCGTTCTTCTCGATCACACGTGCCACCAACGATGGAACCGACTCGATCTCACGCGACAGCTTCAGCCCTTCCTCCCGGGAGAACCTCCGGCCACGCCCCAGCTTCAGCGCCATCATCAGCAGCACACTCACCTGGCAGGTGAACGCCTTTGTCGAAGCCACCGAAATCTCGGGCCCAGCGTGAAGATACACCCCGCGCCCGGTCTCCCGCGCGATGGTCGATCCCACCACATTCACCAGACTCATCACGAAAGCACCCTTCTGGTTCGCTTCTTTGACAGCTGCCAAAGTATCCGCCGTCTCACCGGACTGCGAGATCGCAATCACGAAATCCCGGTTCCCAAGGATCGGGTTCCGGTAGCGGAACTCCGCCGCCTGCTGCACCTGCGCATGGATGTCCGCCAGATCCTCAAAAGCATACTCACCCACCATCGCCGCGTGCAGCGATGTCCCGCAGGCCACCATCACCACCCGCGAAAGCTCCGCCAGCTCACGCTGGGAAGTCCCCATGCCAGCCAGCACCGAAGAACCCAGGTGCAAGTCCAGCCGCCCACGGATCGCGTTCGCCAGAGCCTCGGGCTGCTCGTGGATTTCCTTCAACATGAAATGCTCGAAGCCACCCTTCTCAGTAGCCGCGGCATCCAGACCCAGCTCCGCGATTTCCCGGGTAACCGGCACATTGTTCAGATCCCGGATATCCACCGAATCCGCCTCCACGATGGCAATGTCATTGTCATCCAGATAAATCACCCGCTGAGTGTGCGCGAGAATCGCCGAAGCATCGGACGCGACAATCGCCTCGTCATCCCCCACCCCGATCACGATCGGACTACCACGCCGAGCGGTGACGATCCTGCCCGGCTCCTTCGAGGAAATGACCGCGATCCCGAACGTCCCCTCCACCTGGTGCAATGCGTCGCAAACCGCCTGGAAAAGATCACCCTTGTAACAATCACCGATCAGATGCGAGAGCACCTCCGTATCCGTCTCAGAGAGAAAATCCTGCCCCTTCGCTTCAAGCCTCGCGCGCAACGCCCGGTAGTTTTCGATGATACCATTGTGCACCAATGCAATATCGCCTGACTGATCCAGATGGGGATGTGCATTCACTTCAGTCGGCGGCCCGTGCGTAGCCCAGCGCGTGTGTGCGATGCCAGTGCCAGCACGTTGGAAAAGCTCCGGACTCCAGTTTTCGTGAGCCCTGTCACTTAGATTCGCCACCTTTCCAGACGCCTTCGAGACCAATACATTGCTCTCATCCAACAGCGCGATCCCAGCCGAGTCATACCCACGGTATTCCAGCCTTTTAAGTCCACTGATCAGCACTGAAGCCGCATTTGCTTTTCCTACGTATCCTACGATTCCACACATAATTCTTTGTTCTCTTTCTGAAATTTTTTCCTACGGGCGCAAATCTTCAGAAACCACCTCGCCTGGCAAGGTGCTCATCTTTGGCCAGATTTTCCGTCCTGGATAGATCATAGTGCCTATCCCCGTGTGAACTCCATCCCCCACGATCACCCCGAATTTCCGTCGGCCTGTATCGACCAACTCACCAGCCACCACAGAACGGTGATTTGCCCCGTCATGCCTCAGGTTGGAAACAATCGTCCCCGCCCCGAAGTTCACCTTCTCTCCCAGTATCGAGTCCCCCACATACGACAAGTGCCCCACGTTCGTCCCGTCCAGCACGATGCAGTTCTTGATCTCCACCGCCTGCCCGATGTGACAGCCATCCCCAATACTCGTATTTCCACGGATGTAGCAGTTCGGCCCGATCTTGCAATTCTCACCGATCACCACATTCCCCTCGATAAACACTCCCGGTAAAATCCGCGAACCCTTCCCTAGCTTCACCTTCCCCTCGATCACCGCGGATCCATGCACCTCACCGGAAATTTCATCCACCTCCATCCGCGAAACCACCCACTCGTTCACCGCCAGCAAATCCCACGAAAAACAACAACCGTCGATCAGTCCGTCCAGCTCCGCATCCTTTCCTCTCCAATCAGCCAAAGGCACATTCGCGACCGGAATCTCCTCCATCGTTCTATCAATCGTCAAAGGCCAACCTTGTTCACTCATCCGATTTCCTCCCCGATCACGTTCTTGAATTTCTCCACCCACTCATTCACGACAGCCTCCTCCTTGTGCTCCACCAGCACCCGGATTTTGTTCTCAGTCCCCGAGTAACGAATCAACTGCCGCCCCTCTTTCCCGAAACAGACATCCGCCTCCGCGATCAATGCCTGAAGCTTCGGCAGGCTTTTCAGATCAGGTTTCTTGGAAGTCTTCAGATTCACCAGCTCGCTGGGATACTCGCACATGACATCCGCCAGTTCCTCCAACTTCTTCCCGCTCCCCTTCATCATCTTGCAAACCTGCAAAGCACTCAGAATTCCATCCCCCGTAGTCGCATGCTCCGCAAAAATCAGATGCCCCGAGTTCTCTCCACCAAAAACGATCCCCTCTTTCCTCATCCTCTCCAGCACCAGCCGATCCCCCACACCCGTGCGGATCACCGAGATCCCCTCGGCAGCCATCGCCTCGTCCAGCCCCAGATTGCTCATCACCGTCGCCACCATCGCACCTCCGGGAAGCCCACCGCCGGACTTCAAACTCAGTGCACAAACTGCCAGCGCACGGTCTCCGGCTACCACCTTGCCATTTCCATCCGTAAAAATCACCCGATCCGCGTCACCATCCAGCGAGATTCCCAGATCCGCACCCGTCTCCACCACCAGCCGCCCTGCCGCATCCGCATGAAGCGCCCCGCAACCCTCATTGATATTCCGCCCGTCCGGCTTCACCGCCATCGTCACCACTTCCGCCCCCAGTTCCCTGAAAATTTTCGCCCCCACCTCCCAGCCCGCGCCATTCCCCGCATCCAATACCACCTTCATCCCGGAAAAGTCCATTCCTCCAACACTCGCCTTCGCATGTGCCACGTATACCTCAGCCCCTCCGGGGAAATCCTCAACCATCCCGCCACCTCTGGAACCGGCCTCACTTTCATCCAACAAAAACTCCTCCACCTTTTCCTCCAAAGCATCCTCGAGCTTGAACCCATCCCCTCCAAAAATTTTCATCCCGTTGTCCTCCCACGGATTGTGGGAAGCCGTCAGCATCACCGCCGCCGTCGCGCCCAACTCCTTCACCAGCAACGCCACCGCCGGAGTAGGCACCACCCCCAGCCTCACCACCCCCGCCCCCGCGTCACACACACCCTCCACAAAAGCCGCCTCCAGCAAAGCCCCCGACTCCCTCGTGTCACGCCCCACCAGAAACTTCCCCTCACTCCCGAAAATCGAAACCAATCCCACACCCAGCTTCCGCGCCATGGCTTCGGTCACCGGATATTCCAGCGCTTTCCCCCTGATCCCGTCCGTTCCAAATAGTTTACCCATGATCGTCGCCTTTTCGCGGACGCCGATCCTGTCCAACATCAAATCCCCAAACAAGACCGAATCCGCCGTTTCTTTCCCTTCATCCGGAGTGACGTGAAACCAATCGGTTTCTATCTCGCCAAGAGCCGTCTGTAATTCTAAAAATCCTCAACGCCCGTCGCCATGAGCAAAGACCCAAAATCACCCGATCCTGAAAATCAGAAAAACATCCAGCACACGCGCTCAAGGGACGATGCCGCCGAGCTCGATCTCTGGGATCTGGAGGACTCCGATTCCACGGACGCTCCACCCGATGAAAAACCCGCTATAGAAAAACCGCAACTTCCCACCCGCCGGGAAAACTCCTCAGTCGTCCAGTCCCAGAAGCCGAAGGCGAAGCCTATCGAAGTTTCAACCCCCACGGAAAAAACCGAGGAAAAGCCCTCTTCTGAAGAAATTCCAAAACCAAAGACGACGCCCAAAAAGAGGCAGCTGAAAAAAACTGGAAAAACAGCATCAGCCCCTCTCAACTCAAGAGAGGAATTCAACACAGATATCGATAGCGATATCGACGACAATGTTGACTCAACAGAAGCCGAAGAACCAAAAAGCAAAACGTCCAAGGCAGAAAAACCTGAAACGCCCGCCAAGAAGAGCGAAACCGCTCCCTCTTCCAAAGCTCCTGTAAAAACGGAAACCACAGTCAAAAAAGAACCGGAAACAGAACCAGCCGACAAAAAACATACTGAAACCGAGGCCCAGGAGAAGGAAGCAGTTACCCTCGCCGAAGAGCCACAGGCAAAGCCGGATCCCGGGCCAACCGATTCAAAACTCCTGTTTTCCAAGGTTCTGGCCTCCCTCACAAAAGCGGAAAAAATCGGTATTGCATCGCTTTTCGCAGTATTGGTTCTCAGCTCCGTCCTTCTGATAGTCTACATTACGGATCGTGCCGCCACAGCCCAGGCTGCCAAGGATGCCGAACTGGAACTCCCCGTCGTTGGAAACAGCCTTACCGTCACCTCAGTCGATACCTTCTGGCGCGCGCCGGTCACTTCCGGTAGTAATCCCGATATCGTCCGCCGTGGCACCAAACTGATACCTGTAGTCAACATGACACTCGAATCGAACGGAAAACCCATAGCCATTCGCGTCCTTTTCCGCGACAGTCTCGGCATATACATTGGCGATCCCATCAACCGCCGAGTGAAGACCGAGAAAACCCTCAGCCTGGCCGCTACCGCCGGCTTCGATGACGTGGGTATGCACGCCGCCTACCGTACCGAAGAAAGCCCCCCCTGGACCGTCGAGGTTCTGGAAGGCTCTGACATCAATGCCTCCTCTGATAAATTTACCGTCTTGTTCGAAACCACAATATCGACGAACGTCCGCTAAAATCTTTCCCCAATATAATCACAGCATCCCATGACCCCACTCATACCCAAAGAAGGCTGGCACGTCCTCCACCTCTACTACCACATCGATCAATCCCAGTGGTCTCTTTTCACCGATGACGAGAAACGCCAGGCAAAGGTCAACCTCACCGAACTTGTCCAGGAAATCCGTGCCACCCCCGACACACAGCTCCTTACATTTTCAGTAATCAGCCCCAAGGCCGATCTGGCCTTCATGCTCCTTACCCCGGATCTTCACGTTGCGAATTCCTTCGAAAAGCAACTCACCATCTCCCTGGGTCCGGACATCCTCACACCTTCCTACTCCTACTACTCACTCACAGAGCCTTCCGAATACACCCTTACCCAGGAACAATACATTTCCGAGACCCTCGTGGGTGAAAAAGGCCTTACTCCGGACACTCCCGAGTTCGATGAAGCACTTGCCGAGTTCGACAAGCGCATGACTCATTACCGCAGCTACCGCGTCTATCCCGACCTTCCGGACTGGCCCGTCATGTGTTTCTACCCCATGTCAAAACGCCGCAGCGGAAACGACAACTGGTATTCCCTGGACTATGATGCCCGCCGCGAACTCATGGCCGGCCATGCGAAAGTCGGCCGCACATATTCCGGCCGCATCCTCCAGCTCATCACCGGCTCCTGCGGCCTGGACGAGCACGAATGGGGCGTCACCCTTTTCGCCAAAGACTCTGCCGAGATCAAAGCCATCGTATATGAAATGCGCTTCGATGAAGTCTCCGCCCGCTACGCCGAGTTCGGTGATTTCTACATCGGGCTCCAACTACCCCTTGCAGAGCTCTTCGAAAGAATCTGCCTGTAAGAGCCCAGGCACCTCTCGCTTTCTACCTGTCATTTTTCCATCCGCTTCAGAAGCTCATCAAACGGGATATCCCTGTCCAGGATCTCTTGGAAGGCTTCCTCGGGCATCTTGTCGATATGGATCTCCACTAGATATCTTTCTTCGACAAGGATCTGGATACTCCCGCGCTGGTCTGCAAAATCATATTCTCGATTGATCCGGAATCCTTCTTCTTTCTGAGACATCGTAAAGCCACTTTCCGTTTCAGTATTCTCCATGTTCGTATCAAACCCGAGATTTCGAACAAGGGACTCATCAGCACTTGCACCCGCATCGGTGATCTCAATCTCCAAGCGCTCGCCATTCTCCCATTGGTGACGCGCACGACTGCGTACGACAGTATGACCCTCAATTTCACGGCGATCCTGGAACCGCTCTCCATTCGCACGAATCCATTCGGGTAAAATTTCACTCAAATGCTGGAGCGATTGGTCGCTATCCTCTTCCTCACTAGAAGCTAATACTACTTCGCCTGCTTCAGTATCCGTCAAACTCGAACCGTCATCCCCCTCGGCTTGATCCGCGTTTCGATCTGACGCCTTGAAAGCACCCGTAGACAAGCTCTCTTCAGCAGTCCCAGAACGCTCCCCCTTCGTGAAGCCAAGCCACAGCCCTACTCCCAAGACAGGAAGAAGAGCCAATATCCATGCTCGCTTATAAGACTTTGTCATTAGGCATTCTAGGATAAGAAAAAATCGACATCAATGAACGATACCGTTTTCTTTTCCTGAAAATCAGTCATTCAAACCAGTGGAACCAGCAACATTAGCTCGCTGAACCCCGGAACTCAGTCCAGCACAACGGCATCCAGGACAGCTTCCGCAGCCCGTTCCGCAGCTTCTTCAGAGCGCGCATGAACCCTTGCAATCACATCATCCACGGAAACTTTTTGACCGCACTTGACCAGCTGGTCGAATCCCACTGAGAAATCCACCTCATCGGCGGCCTTGGCACGCCCCGCACCCAGCTCCAGCGATGCCTGCCCGATCTTCCCTGCGTCCACGCTCACCACCATCCCGCCACGCGCCACTTTCACTTCCAGAATCACCGGAGCTTGGTGGATTTCCGCCAACCGCCCAAGATCAGCCACATCACCACCCTGCACCGCCACCATCTCGTTAAATTTCTTCCGGGCACTTCCGTCATCCAGCATCCGCTCCAGTTCCTCGCGTGATACTCCCGCGATTTTTTCGCTCAGATCCAACACGATTTTCCGCAGGTCATCCGGCCCGCCACCATCCAGGCAATCCAATGACTCGATCACTTCCAACACATTCCCCACCGCATATCCCAGTGGCTCGTTCATCTCATTGAGCACCGCGAAAACCTCCACACCCATTTCCTTCCCCACGGCGATCATGCCGTCTGCCAACTCACGCGCCTCCTCCTTCGTCTTCATAAAGGCACCACTCCCGAACTTCACGTCCAGCACCAGCTTGTCCAGAGTCTCCGCCATTTTCTTCGACATGATGGATGCCGTGATCAACGCGATCGAAGGCACCGTCCCCGTCACATCACGCAGCGCGTAAAGCTTCTTGTCCGCCGGACAGAAACGCTCGGTCTGCCCCATCATTACCACGCCCAGCTTGTCCAAAATCTCACCGGCCTCATCCATCCCCACCCACACCCGGAACCCAGGGATCGACTCCAGCTTGTCCAGCGTCCCTCCCGTGATCCCCAACCCTCGCCCTGACACCATCGGCACCCGGCACCCCGCACAGGCAACCAGCGGGGCAAGAACCAATGAAACCTTATCGCCAATTCCGCCGGTCGAGTGCTTGTCCACCACTGGCAGGCCGCCTTCCGGGTGCTTGAAAACATCACCACTCCGTATCATCGCCCCTGTCAGCGCCGCGATCTCCACGGCTGTCATGCCTTTGAAAAACACTGCCATCGCAAACGCGGACATCTGGTAGTCTGCCACATCCCCGCTCACGTAGCCACTTATCAAAGCCTCTATCTCATTGGCCGAAAGTTCTCCACCCTCTCTCTTCTTAGCTATCAACGTTGGCACATGCATGCCCCAGATTCACACCATTTCCTCCTGTATGCAAGAAGGCCTTACGCTGTATCCGCCGTAGGCCTCGCCGAAAGCGAACAACCGCAATGTTTGCAGAAATTCGCAGCGGGATCGTGTCCCTCCCACCCGCATTGGCGACAGGTTCTGTCATCCATCCGCAGAGCCCTTTTCTTACTCTCAATCTCTGCGGTGACAATCCCGGCAGGTACCGCGATGATCGAAAAACCACTCAGCATAATCATCGATGACAGAATTTTTCCTACTACAGTCATAGGAGCAACATCACCGTATCCCACGGTAGTAACCGTCACTATCGCCCAATAAACAGCCTGGGGTATCGAGCTAAAACCGGGATTCCTCGATCCCTCCACCAGATACATCAGCGTTCCCTCGATCGTCACAAGGATCATGATGAAAAACAGGAAAACAAAAATCTTCGGGCCGCTCGACCTGAGCGCGTTCATCAGCACATTCGCCTGGCCGAAGTGATGCGCCATTTTCAGGACACGGAACATCCGCAACAACCGTAGAATGCGGATTACCATCAGGTAGTGAGTCCCAACCAGCAGCAATGCCACATAACTGGGAAGGATGGAAAGCAGATCCACAATTCCGAAAAAGCTTAACGCATACCTCCGGCGCTTTCTTACCACCCACAAGCGCACAGCGTATTCCACGGTAAACAAAAACGTGAACACCCATTCCAGGTAAAAGAACACCCTCCCATACTGAATCCTCATACTCGAAACACTTTCCATCATCACCACCACCACACTGGCGCTGATGAGCAGCAGCAGCAGAACATCAAAAAACTGACCGCTTCTCGTATCCGACATGAAGATGACGCGCCAGATCTTCTGCCTCAGAGGATCATTCTCAGGTATATCGTCTGGATCGGAATCTCGTAACAGGTCGGGCATGGAAATACGGCGATTACAGTAGTCGGCAAATTTTGTGCGTCGAGAGCGGATTGAAATACCTATCTTTCAGAAATTGTGGCAACTGAAGTGTCCGGGCGCTACGTTGCAAAACCTGCATGGCCTCCACCACCGGATCATCAGCCGACTCCCGCACCAAGACGCAGCTACCATTTCTAAAAATCACAAAACCCCGCTCCGAGGTCGTGTGCTTCGCACAAAATTCCACAAGTTTACCAAGATCCGCTTTTGCCAACCCTTTGTCAGGATTCACCTCCCGCTCCACTTCTGCCACCGGCTTCAGATTCTCTGCAGGCCTGGCGGATTCGTTTTCAGGAATGAGGCTGGCAATTGCCAGCCCGGAGAACCCGCAGGCAAACAGGCAGACGATTGCAGACAGGTCAGAGAGCTTCGGTAACACCGAGAGTTTGATTGGCGGATGAATGGGAAAGTATTTAAGATTCATTGACAATCTACAAGACTTATCATTTAACGACACCACCCCAGTGGTTTACCCCGAACCTGCTGAGCCCCCGAACATTCTTTGATGCGAGAAATCGCAAGAAACACCTCCCGTAAGAGTCCCCAATCCGCATACCTCCCAAAAGTCAGTCGCACTTGCCGAGTAGCCGGAAACCTCGCTAGCCCACCAATGGAGTGTCGCGGTTTCTGTAGCTTTCCACAGCATCAAGCCAGACTTTGTGGACGCCATCAATTTGACCCAGCCAGACCATCCGGTGCATAAACTGCATCGCTGGCGCAAGATACAGCAAATGTGTCAACTCACCCTCGGACAAAACCTCCTTCCCCCCTCGTAAGCAGCGTTCCGCCAGCTCTCTGTCTTTATTGCCCAGCACACCGTTCTCCAGCAGTGAAACATGCATCCCGTTCACATAGGGATCGACCACCGCTGCAACCAGCCCCTCCCGGCCTGCATTGCTCGCATCCAAGATCGAGGAACGACCTTTCTCCGCTCCGACCGCGAGCTCCAATACTCTCGGTGCGTTCAATTCCTCCGGCGTAGCCAGAATTTTCTTCCTACTCAAAGCACGTCCATAGCTCGCCCTACTGGTTAATACCGATACTGGCACACTCAAAACCAGCCCAAACAAAATAGGAGACATCCACAGCACGAAGCTCGTTGAAATCGAAAACGCCAGCACCGTCCAGCCTATGCCAAGCACAGTTGGAGCCGCGTGAAAACGTATCGCATCAGTCCATGCCGTCCCGTCCGTCTCCCTGCTTTGGCTTCCCCATCCCACCGCTCTCCCGGAGATGATACTCAGCACGATCAGCGTATGTGCCAGCATGATGCACGGAGCCAACAACATGGATATCACCGTCTCCAACAGGCCTCCGACAAGCAGCGGCACCGCACCTCCGAAGGATTGTCGCAGCCTGGGAACCGCAAGCGCCCCTAGAATCGAAAGAATTTTGGGAAGGAAGAGCAGTGTGAACACGACGATGATCAGGATCAGCCCCTGCCATTGGCCACCGATTCCGAACCACCTCTCCACGATCCCCTCGAAGGGCAACACACTCAGTTCGCTGTTTTTGAAATCCCACGCCAGCCAGGTTCCCATCGCCAGAAAAAGGAACCACAGCGGGCTCCCCAGGTATGCCATGATCCCCATGAAAAGATGGATCCTCACCGTCAGGGGAAGCTTCCTTGCAAAGAGCAGCCACAGGTGCTGCAAATTCCCCTGCGCCCAGCGGCGGTCTCTCTTCAGGTGATCCACCAGCGTAGGCGGAGCCTCCTCATAGCTGCCCTCGATATCCCACGCCAGCCATACCTCCCAACCTTCGGCAACCATCAATGCGGCCTCTACGAAATCATGGCTCAAAATGCGCCCGCCAAAGGGCTCTTTACCGGGTAGAGCCGGAAGTTCGCAAAACTCCGAAAACGGCTTCAACCGTATCATCGCATTGTGCCCCCAGTAGCTTCCTCCTCCAAGCTGCCAGAAATTCAACCCCCGGATGAACAAGGGTCCGTAAAGCCTCATCGCAAACTGCTGCAAGCGTGTGAAGACCGAAACACCCCGGATCAGCTTCGGTGCCGTTTGCAGGATTCCCAGTTTCGGATAGGCCTCCATCACCTTTGCCATCTTCACGATATCGCCGCCATCCATCAGGCTGTCCGCGTCCAATACCAGCATGCCCTCGTAGCCGCCTCCCCATGTCCGCACGAAGTCGCCGATATTCCCTGCCTTCCTGTTCTCGTTCTCCCTACGGCGTCTATAGTAGATTTTTCCAAAACCATCCAGCCTTCGGCATAGATTTGTCCAGGCCACTTCCTCCTTGATCCAGGAATCCAGATTGCGCGTGTCGCTCAAAATGAAAAAATCAAACTGCTCGATCTTACCGGCCTCTTCGATTGTCCGATAGATCCCCTCAATGCGCGCGCAGAATTTCACAGCATCCTCATTATAGACAGGCATTACCACCGCGTAGCGTTCCCTGATCTCCGCTCCCTGACGTTCCGCCAGTTCCGTAATTCTTACCGCGCGTTTTTGTCCCTTCAATACCTCAAGCACTCCGAACAAGGCATGGAACGAGCCCAGCGTAAGCAGCCCGTTGAGTATCGCAAAAATGACCAGGATAGGCACATGTGCTTTATGGAAACCCGCCTTCCAGAAAAGATCCGCCATCCAAAGCACTACCACCACGTTCACCAAGATCACACTGCCGAAAAAGATCAGCCGGCATAGCTTCGCTTTACCTTTGCTATGGAACAGTTCGTCGTTTCCCAAAATCATGATAAGAAAATGAACCAAATCATAGCCGCAAGCAGCCCGAACATCCCCGCAGCGAACATCTTCCGTAAAATCGGCCGCCGCTCCATAGTCTCCCACCACTGCGCGGCGCCACTGCCGATAACGTTCAGCTCCAGCCTGTGCGGCACCATCGTCAGCTCCGCAAACTGCGGTCCAGCTTGCAGATAGGACTTCTTCATCCCTTCCACAAAATTCCCAGGCCACGGTGCAGGTGTAAGAAACACACCCTGCCACTTGTCAGGCATCCCGGCCAGAAGCAACGCAAGCCGCCCCCGTGCTGCCAGCCTCCCTTCCATCAATGGTTCACCCAGAACCTCGTGCGTCCAGTTGCTGATCTCGCGCAAAGTCTCCTCGATCGCCAGCGTCCGCGCGGACTTGTGAGGCTCCGCCGCCAATCTCGCGGAGGCTTGCCAAAGAATTTTGCGCACCAGCTCCGCGCGCAAAAGCCGGTTGCGGAATCGCAACGAACTAAGATACGCCTCCACCGCCTGGTAGGCGTCTTCCCATTCCAGCAACTCGGAATCGCTCAGCGGACGGAGAGTAGTCAGGGATTGATTCTGTATGCCCATGTTTCTGTTAGATAATCTTCACCACTCTTCAGTGATACACGTAGCTCCACTTCGCCGATATCCGCCAACTTCGCTCCCTCATCCTTTGGCGCGATCTGGAAAGACAGTCTCATCGTCCCGTCCGGCTTCGCCAGAATCGTCACACCTTCGATTTTCACCTGTTCTCCCGCCTCACCCTCCGCAACAATGATCGCCTCAGGCGCTTCCGCTCGCTTTTGCACACCAGTGAAATCAACCACCATCATCCGTTGCTCCGGCTGCCAGTCATGCAGACCCGTCCGCGTTGCAGCAACCCTTCCTGCCGCAGCCGCCGGATTCCCGGAAAGCGTCCATCGCTGCCTGTAGGAATATTCCCGTCGTTCTCCTTTCTCAGGGGACTTCTCGGGTACCCACATGGCAACCATGTTGTCCGTCAATTCGTTCTCCGTTGGAATCTCCATCAGCATCACACTGCCCTTCCCCCAATCTGAAGTAGGCTCGATCCACAGAGAGGGGCGTTGATCATAACGGGCTTCCAGATCCTCGTAGGATTCGAATTTCCGGTCGCGTTGGAGCAAACCAAATCCATTGCATTTCTCCATCGAGAAAAAACTGAACTCCGGCTTCCCCGTATCATTTGCAGCAGGCCTCCAGATTCGCTCCCCGGTTCCTGTCAGGATCGCCAGACCATCCGAGTCATGCACCTCGGGACGAAAATCGTCAAACTCCCGGTTCGTATTCTCACCAAACCAGAACATACTGGACATTGGTGCGATACCAAGCCGCGTGACCTTACTTCTCGCATAAATCACTGCCCGCACATTCATGACCATCTCCTTCCCCGGTATGATGACAAATTGATATGCACCGGTAAACGAAGACCCGTCCAGCAACCCATACACCACCGTTTGCTTCTCACCCGACTCGGGCTTTTTCAGCCAAAACTCACGAAACCTGGGAAACTCTTCCGTCTCCCCATCGACACCAGTATTTACCGCGATCCCCCTCGCAGATATCCCATACTTCTGGCCTTCCCCCAGCGCCCTCCAATAACTCGACCCTTGGAATACCGCCACCTCGTCAAACCGACCGGAATTAATCGGCGCAAGTAGCTTGAACCCCGAAAACCCACCATCCGCTGGAAGCTCTCCCCTATTCTCCACCAGATGCCCGTATCGGAAAAATGCCTGCGAAAGCCGCACCTTCTGCAAATGGCTTTTTGTGAACTCGTTGATCCCAACCGGCTCTTTGAACAAACCACCCGGATGACAGAACATTGCTCTGAAAAACGAGCCCTGATTTACCCACAGTGTGTGCTCTTCGTTAAATCCTATGTTCTGGTATTGGTCGTAACTAAGGCTCTTGATCCATTCAGGCACAGCTCCCAAATCAGGTTGTTCATAAGGAGCCGCTGCAAGCTCCTTTGCCTTTTCCTCAATATCGCCGAATGCAATTTCCTCCCGTTCCCAATCCTGCGAAAAGCTTTGATTACTAACCAATAGCGTCAAAAATAACAAAAGGTGTTTCCTCACAAATCTCATAAAGCAGAAATCAATCCAACCCGTTCATCGCCGCCCAAGCCCCCAATCCTCCATCGCCTCACCGATGAATGCGGCAGTATCGGTAGCAGTCGCCGCCCCACCCTTTTCCCTCACGGAAATCTCCGCAGCACGTCCACAAAGCCAGCTCCCCAAGGCAGCGGCATCGAAGCGGCTCAATCCACCTGCCAGCAGAGCGCCCAGAACCCCGGATAACAAATCCCCTTGCCCTCCGTTTGCCATGGCTGGCGTTCCCGTCGAATTGATTCTCAAATCCCTTCCATCCGCGGCAACCACCGTCCGCCCCCCTTTTAATAGCAGCACCGCCCCATTACCTGAAACAAACCCCCTTGCGGCATCCTCTCTTCGATTTCCGGCCAACCCCGGAGCCAAGCGCTCGAACTCACCGGGATGCGGCGTGAGCAAATGCATACTACTAGGCGAGATCCCCTCCCTTGCCAGAAAATTCAGTCCATCCGCATCCACCACCGTGGGTGCCTCCGCCATGCAAATCAGTTCCCCCAATCCATCGGAAAAATCGCCAATACCCGGCCCGATCACCAAAGCATCGTAATCTTCTTCCAAAAGCTCCCTCGCATCATTGCAAGGCTTCAACATCGCCTCAAATGGCAACCTCCCCTGCACGGCATCCGCAGCAGGCGAATGAAGAGTCACCAACCCACCTCCAGCCCGCAAAGCTCCTAAGACTGAAATCAATGCCGCGCCTCCGAACGCCTCACAACCCGCGAGAATCCCCACCCGTCCGGCCATTCCCTTGTGGAAATCAAACACCCTCGGCTTTTTCCCGAACTCCATCGACTGCGGACAAATCAGCTCAAGCCCATCTCCCCCATCACCCTCCAATCCCTTGACACCCACCAGCGACAAAGCCCCCACATGATTCACCGCCACACCGGACAGCAACCCGCTCTTTGCAGCGCCAATCATAAACGTCCTGTCCGCCACCACCGCCCCCTCCCCTGCGGATCCATCATCAGGATTCAACCCGGACGGCACATCCACCGCAGCCACTGTTGCACCGTGTTCCTCCCGCAGAAATTTCATTTCATCCGCCAATTTTCTCAAAGGCTCCCGCAGTCCACCTCTCCCACCGATCCCCAGCAATCCATCCAGCAGCAACAAACGCTCTCCCTTGGAAAATTCTCCCGCCCCAAGCTCCACTTCACTCCAGTTCTTTCTCACCAGCTCGGCGCAATCCTCCTTCGCATAAGCCGCCCTCACACCGGTCCGCCACCCGAACTCTTCCCGGAGAACCCGCAACGCAATCAAAGCATCACCGGCATTGTGCCCCTTACCCAGAAATCCAACCGCTCGTTTCACCTTGGGGAACCCCAGACCAATCGCTCTCCCCAGCGCCTCCCCAGCCGTTTTCATAAGCTCCTCTTCGGAAACGCCCGACTCCATCACCTTTTTCTCCAAGGCTCTCATACCCAGAACATTCACCGCGCTCATACCAAAAGGATAAGCATGCAATTTGCACAGATCACCTGAAAATATGCACCAACTGAAATAGAGCCGATCCTTTCAAACCCCCAAAATACAAAGATCAACCCATGGCATCCATACTGCGATAAAAACTTTCAGCTATTTTAAAGACGGCATAGACACATCAAACACACAGAAAGGAAACTATTATTATGTTAGGCTGGGCCATCACATTTCTTATACTCGCACTTATTGCCGGAGTCCTCGGATTTGGAGGAATTGCCGGAGCATCCGCAGGTATCGCAAAAATCCTGTTCGTTGTCTTCCTCGTCCTACTGGTTGTTTCAGGCCTGATGAAAGCTCTTCGCGGAAGAACCCCGTAAGCAATTCTGGGATTCCCAAACAACGCTTGGAGGAGTATTTTATATCCATCATGAACGATAGAAAAACAAAAGACCTCCTAGGTCGCATTCGCGAAGACGTCTCTCTACTCAAAGGAGATGTCGCCACACTCTTCTCCCACACAACCCATCACACCGTCCCTTCGGGTGCCCGTGATCTGGCAGACTATGGGAAAAACCGGCTAAATGCCGGTAGCGATTTTGCTGCGGAGCAACTTCGTTACCTTCGGGCACACCCCGGCCAATCCACGGCAGGACTCCTTGGGGGTCTCCTGCTTTTGGGAGCGGCTGGAGCTGGCATCTACTACCTGTGCAAGTCCGACTGTTGTCGGAAAAAGCTCGTCTCGAGCACAGATCAGGAAAATGATGAACTTGAGGAAATTCCTTCTTACATCTCCCAATAGAGAACAAAAAAAGTTTCAAATCCTTTGGAATTACACAACTGAAGCCGACGAACTTTTCGCCACTTCAGCTCTTCAAATTTCTTATTTGAAGGGCGTGCCGTTTCTTTAAAAAACCAAATTCCCCATCCTCATCTTTTCACCCGGATTATAGTCGCTTGGAGTGAGGATAACAAAGGCTCGCCAAACCGGCGAGCCCGAACAAAAGCAAATCCGAAATCACCGCCCCCGCTGGATACTTCACGGTTAGACCGTTACCAATTTTTCGGCCTAAGCGCATTCTTCCTAGGCATCTCGTAATCAAAGTTAAGATGCCACTTCCCTAGAATTGCCGTGCTGTAACATCCCTTCTGGAAAAGCATACAGCGTTAGTTGACCACTAGCGATTTAAGGAAGAATCGTCCACATAGATCAGCAGAAAATTCGTTTTTACTGCCGCAAATGCCCCGCTAGACAACAATTCGTCGGCAAGCAAGAAAACAAAAAACCACTTTCTCATCCTTTTCGTACAGTCTCCAATACTGATCCTTTCAAAATCATATTCCCTGGCACCTTTCCCTCTTGATACAACCTAGGTAAAACCCACGTAACCGATTCCATAGCCATGAAAAACCTGACCCTCCTGGCCGCACTCCTCGTACCCGCTCTCAATCTCCACGCCGCGGAAGAACGCCCTGCAAAACCGAACATCCTACTTCTCCTCACAGACGATCTCGGCTGGCAAGATCTGAAATGCTACGACATTGACGAGCCCTCGCCCATGGAGACACCCCACCTCGATGCCTTTGCGAAAAAAGGAGTCATGTTCTGGCAGGGTTACTCCCCAGCACCCACTTGCGCACCCTCCCGCTGTGCCATCCTCAGCGGAAACCACCCCGCTCGCGCCCATAAAACACATGTCGTAGGCGGCCACCCGCCCCTCCCGCGCAGCGACCGTTCCCGCATCATGGAGCCGTGGTATAGCGGCCGCATTCCTGCGGATGAACTGACCATTGCCCGCCTCCTGAAGCAAAACGGATACACCACAGGCCACTCAGGGAAATGGCATATGGCCATCGATCACAAGGCCTTCCCCCAGCCAAAGGACGTCGGTTTCGACTACACCCGCTCCAGCCGTGGCTCTCGCAGGAGAATGGAAGACCGCCTCACCGACTTCGCCACCACCGATCCCAAAGACCCCTTTCATCTCGATAAAAACGGCTACCCTTTCGATCAGACCAATGAAGACGCCATCGCCTTCATGAACGAAAACGCGGACAAGCCCTTCTTTCTCTACTACGCCACTTGGCTCGTCCACAGTCCCATCCACACCCGCTCTGAGGAGAGACTGAAGAAGTATGCAGAAAAAACCGGCTCCGACCCGGCGCAGCCCCCCACCACAGACACCCCTGGTCAGCTCAATCCCTTCTACGCCGCAATGGTCGAGGAACTGGACTACTACGTTGGACAAGTCTTCAACTACCTTGAAACAACGGAAGACCCACGCTGGCCCGGCCACATGCTCAGCGAGAACACATACGTCATTTTCACCTCTGACAACGGTGGCATGGAAGGCGGCTCCGGCGAGCGCTATACGGAAAACGCCCCCCTCGACCGTGGAAAAATCTCCGCCCGCGAAGGCGGCACCCGCGTCCCCCTCATCATCGCCGGCCCCGGCATCCCCGCCGGCGTGCAGACAGATGTCATGGCAAACGGCCTGGACTTCTACCCCACCATCCTCTCCATGACCGGAGTCGAGAAACCAAAAGACAAGAACCTCGACGGCCTCAACCTCCTGCCACTCCTCACCGGCGATCCGAAAGACCCCTCCCTAGTCAAGGAAGCGGACGGCGCCACCCGTGACACCTTGATGTGGCACTTCCCACACGGCGGAGCCATGGAAAGCACTCTTCGAGTTGGCGACTTCAAGCTCATCCGCAAGTACGACCCCGTCACTTCACCCCTCGAACTCTTCCGCCTTTACGACTCCACCTCAGGGGAACCAAAACGCGTTGATATAGAAGAGGCCAAAAACCTCGTCAAATCCATGCCGGAAAAAGCACAGGAAATGAACAGTAAGCTTACCGAAATCCTTACGGGAATGAAAGCCACCTACCCAGGCCTGAACCCGGACTTCCAAGGCGAGCTCGCGCACAAAGACCAGGTTCCCACCGTCACCAACGCCAAGCTCGATGGAAAAACCTTAACCATCACTTTCCAGGAAAACGGAGCGAAAGTCACCAGCGCCGATCTCATCTATACCCTTAACAGCGGTCAGCAATACGAGGAATGGTTCCGCGCCCCCATGGCACTCGCCGGCAACACCGCAACCTTGGAATTACCCGAAGACACCACCCATTACATTTTCAATCTCACGGATGAAAACCACTTCCTGACAAGCTATCCTGAGATGAAACCCTCCAAGGAATACCGCTCGGCAAACTCCTACACCTCCTCTGCTATCAAAGCCCCTTGAGTCTCTCAATCCGCCCGGCGGCCCTTCCCTAGCCCCTGTAGGAATTTCCGTAAAACCTGCTCAGGGCACTTGGCGTAATTCCGCTGCCCCTCCTTGCGGAAAAACGATCCAAGCTCCGCTTTGCTAATCGCAAACTGCTCCTTCTCAAAAATCGCCAGCATACCCTCCTCTCGTAAATTCAGCGCGATCCGCAGCTTTTTCAAAACTTCGTTGGTCGAGAGGAACTCCAGTGGCTCAGGAACCAATCCGTCCGGGCGTACACCACGCTTCTCGATGATCAGCCCATCCAAAAACCGGCACAACCCGGAATCCGGAATCTCCTGGAAACCATCCATCTCCTCCTTCAGTAGCCAGCGCTTCACCTCGGCTGGCATTACCTTTTCACCCGTATGGGAAATCACCTTCGCCATCTGAACATCTGTCAGATGCAAGGCATAGCGGAGGCGGCGTAGGATGTCATTGTTCGTCATAAGTTGGAATAATTCTGAAGCGGGGGCGTCACAATTGCACAACCTGCATCAAAAGGCATCCCCCATTTCTCCTCCGCGTTTTTCTGACCAGGAAAACGTCGAGAACTTCCGTCGCTTCACAGATCGTATGCGCGAGATCGGCGGCGGCATCCCCATCGGATTCAAGATTTCCTCGAACTGACTAGAGAACGAAGACAGCTGCAGCTGGCATTGGTACACGGCAAAACCTCAGCGGAACACAAACTGACTCGCCGACAGCACGTGAAACAGACTCCCCGCCAGCACAAACAGATGCCATATCGCATGATTGTAAGGCAGCTGCTCCCATACGAAAAAAATCACGCCCAGCGTATAGGCAAGCCCACCCGCAACCAGCCAACAGAACCCTGTGAAAGGCAACTCCCTCCACAGCGGCACGATCGCCAGCAAGATCAACCATCCCATCAACAAATAGAGCGCGGTAGAAAACCAATGATCCTTCTTACCCTTCCAGAAAATCTTGATGGAAACCCCAACAATCGCCATCGCCCACACCGCCCCGAAGATCGACCACCCCCAAGCCCCCCGCAGCGTGATCATGGTAAACGGCGTGTAAGAACCCGCGATCAGCAAATAGATGCAAATGTGGTCAAGCGTCTGAAACCGCCCCTTCCATAGCTGTGTCGTCGAGTGATGATAAAGGGTCGATGAAGAATACAGCACCACCAATGACAACCCAAACACCACAGCGCAAAACACGTGCAGCAGATCCCCCCAAGCCGTCACAACCATCATCACAAGCGAGGCAACACTGAAAACAATCCCCACCGCATGAGTAATCATACTCGCCACCTCTTCCTGATGGCTGTCGCACAAATGCGACCGGGTATGAGGTTCAATTTCCATGGAAGGTAACCCATTAATCGCGCCTCAAGACACACTTGTCCAGTAAACGTAACAATAAGGAGAGCCGCGCTTCCAGCCGGCTTCAGTGCAGAAGGATTTTCCTTACTGATTTTTTTCACATCTCCATTCTACCGTTGCTTGCGTAACAAGCGCTCCAACCGGTCCAAATCAGCGTCGAGCTCCCGCTTCACTTCGAGATAGTCTCTGCTATCGATACTAACATCAGGACTTTTCAGGTTACCTCCATTCCTTGTTTTTTCCATCGTTGCAAGATGTCTTTCTACTGCTTCGATTTGACTCTCGAGCCGCGCCCTGAGATTAACCACACCTTCATCAATATCTTTTTTCATCGAGTCCAAGACTCTCATGTTTGTCACAATGGTCGGATGCCGTTCCCCCATGCCAGAGCTCTTCAGCCCATTGATCTGATCTTTGAGTTCGAGATATTGGGGATACAGAACTTTGATCACGCTACCCGGCATATCGATACCTGAAGCGTAGATTCGCAATTGCTCGCCTTTGTATCTAAGAAGCCCAGATTTTTGATTTTTCAATTGAACTATTTCTTCTTCAAGCGTTTCGGACTTATGTATGGTATAAACGTTATTCCGAACACTTTCTCTGTCAGATTTTATGTCCGCTGTGGTGGTCAAATAACGAAGGGCAATACGGCTGTTCTCAATTTTTTGCTCAAGCTCGCGGATCGCAGCCTCGGTCTCGGTCTCCGTCTCGGCACGTTCCTCAACAAAGGATTTATCAGTGGTCAGTGTCGCGGTCTCAATCTCATCTCGTTTGAACGAACCAATCCAAAAAACTGTGATCCCAATGAAAGCAATCGATGCCGCTATGACACCCAAACGCTTGGATCCTGTTGTTCGAACGTTCTTACAACGTGATTCTGCCGCATCCCCGATTGCAGTTTCTATCTTTGCAATGGCCTGCTCGCGGTCGCATCGTTTTTGCTCATGCAAGAGCGCATCTAGCAATTGCTCTTTCACTTCTTCTTGATTCGATTTCATATTTTTAAGCGTGGGTGTTTGAGTTCAATTGCAGACACAGACGCAGTGCATCGCGCGCCCGTTCGAGGCGCTTTCGTAAAGTCGCTCCGTTGATATTGAGGCGCAACGCAGCTTCCTCAGTGCTCAGTTGTTCATCATAGAAAACGTCGATACTTTCCGCCAAAGGATTGGGCAATCGGCTCCTGCAACGCGTAAGACGATCAAAGACTTCCGGCCGGTCGGCCTGCCATTCGACAATGGCGTTCTCAATTGCCGTGAGGGATTCCTCATCCATGCTAATCTCCCGGTTGCCCCGCCGACAGGCTTCCCGCCATTTGTTGCGCACTATTCCACGCAACCAACTTGGAAGATCACGCGTCACATCAAATTTACCGATGTTCTGCCATGCAGTGACAAAACTATCCTGGACTATCTCTCCCGCTTTCACCCCGTCACCGGTGATCATTCGTGCATATGCGGTCAGGGTGGCGTGGTTTTCACGAACCAAGACGGAGAAGGTTTCACGAGTCATGATCGATTCAGGCATAGGTATTTGAATAGCGGCTTTCATTGCTTCTATCCTTGATTGCCATTCGCCGCCCGTTTTGTGACATTTTTTTGAAAATAGTGACATTCGTAACGTCCGATCTCACATTCCCCCCCAGTCGTATGAAATTCCTCTTTGGAATAATCTGGAGATAGAAATGTCAGGCCCGCGGTCATCCTCATCCATAATACGACTGCCCATCACAACATCAGCCAGGCCGAGGCAGTAAAAACCATGAAAGTTTGTAAGGCTCAACTCAGAGATGTGATCTACCAATCATGGAGAGCCGGGCTTTCAGCCGACTACAGAACCAAAGAAAAGAGAGTCGGTCAGACGAACCGCTCCCTCCATACCTTTTCGCTAAAACGTATCGTAAGCAACCACATGGTCTTCACCAAACCGATCATCACAATCCCATGCAGGCTTCGCTAGTTTCCCGACGGGGAGCATAAAGCGAAGAACATAGCCCTCAGCTAGCTTGATGTGCTTGGACATTGCCTCCGCTCTCCAAACATCGACTTCCCTTTACTCTTCCAACTCTTCCTCAATGAACTCGAGAACCAGATCCACAAGTTCATCCATTGCCGCAGGGAGTTCCTCCTCAATGGTGGAGAGATAGTCAGCTTCCGTTTCGCTGTAGTCGCCGCGGTCTTCGCTGCGGGTGCCGCACCAACGGCTGGAGTTGAGAGGATCCACGATCCCTGTCGCACCGATAAGATCATAAGACTTGATCACACGCTGGTGATCCAGGCCGCTCTGCCAAAATTCGTGCAAGCAATCGTCACTCTCAAGAATCGGAACAGTCTCATAAACGTCCATAATAGCGCGTTCTTCACGGTTGAGCGCACGTTCTGCCGATTCACTCTCGAGGCGATCCACGATCACTTCAACTTCGTCCGGCCATTCAATAGGTTCATGAAACATCATCAAGGCGGATTTAGGATACGAATCGGCTCCTTGCAAAGGGAATCTTCGACAGCCTGCTTAAAAATAAAAAAGCCCCCTATTCCCAGCAAGGAATCCGGAAATTTAACCGGAAATTTCACCCAAAAGAGATCTGCAAAAATCTACGCTACCTCCTAAATTTCGGCACCCGCTTCGTTGAACTCTTTCGATTTCTTCTTAATCCCATCCTCAGTGCTCAATCTCCCGTAAGTCCCCTGCTTCGAAGAATACTGGCGAACGTCTTCGGAGATTTTCATGGAGCACACTCCTGGAACGGAACCACGACCATCGCACACCCCGGCTGAAAAGAGAGTCGAAAACCTGAACAGTAAAACCGATCAATTCCCAAAAATCTTCGAGCACCTAGTGAGCATCCAAATGCAACGCGCTGACACCGAATCTCCCACAAAAAAACTGGCAACCGAAGCAACCTAATCACGTTCCGTGTATTCAGTGTATTCCGTGGTTAAAATTTCTCACCCAAAACCCCAGCAAAAAGATTCGTTGGATTCGTGGTTCCAAAGCTACCCCACAAACTCAAGCCCCGTAATTTTCATAAGTCCATCCCCAGCTGCTCGGATCCGCCCAGTCTTCCACAGCCAGAGTAATCTCCAGCTCATCGCCAATTTCCACACGACTCTGATCCAGTCGCAAAATCCGGAACCCCCAATGAGGCGCCCTACCCGGATCAAGCGGACTCGAGCTCAGCACCAGATCGCCATCCACCTTCGCCTTCATATAAATCACCAGACCATCGAGAACCCCCGGCTTGGTCACCTTACGCCTGAATGTCACCGACAAAGGTAAAGTCGACTCAGTGACCGTGTGCAAATCCACTTCCAGCAGCGGAGCAGGCTCTCCCAAAAACTGCTTCACCACCCCCAGATCACAACTCACCAGACTGTGATATTCCGAGTTCTGCGGACGGCTTCTCTCCATACTGGAAAAGTCAAACCCATGAACATCCGTAAGCTCCGAAATGTAAGGCACCCGCCTGTCGTCATGCAGTGTCATCGGCTCGCAGAACAATTCGAAATCGCTGGGTAAAATCAAACCGCCCGGCTTCAAAAGACGATCACGCAGATCGCACACATTTGGCACCATCGCCTCATCGAAAAGGAAATCCCCGATCTGCTCGTGAAGAATCACATCCACCTTTTCATCAAGATACAGCTTCGAGCTATGCACATCCTCAAAGTCCACATTCTCAATTCCGTTCTCCGCCGCCAATTCCCTCGCATGCTCGATGATCGATGAGTGATCCACCGCATAAACCTGCGCCGCACCCTGCCGCGAAGCAAATGCCGCCAGGATCCCCGTTCCAGTTCCCAGGTCGATCACACGATCCCCCGGCTTGATTTTCCGGCTGATCGCCTCGTGGTAAAACGCCATACGATGTCCGTCCGCCAGCATCCGCTCTTGCTCATGGATATCGGAAAAACATTCTTCATTATACTCACGGTATTTTTCCGCCGGCGTTTTGACCACCTCAAGCGGATAAAACCATGCCCGCAGCCAGGGAGAGCCACCCAGCCATTTGCCAAAGTTAGAGCACGCACGCCGGACGTGCTGCGAACAGGAAACAGTAAAACGCTGAATTGAAGAAAGTAACATCTTGGTAGGGCGCCGATAAGCTATCCCGATTCGCCACACTAGGATGCCCGGCAGCAGCCGAAAGCTTTTTTGTCATCACATCTTTATCCACTGCCTGACTGGTTCTCACTCCAGGGGACTTCATTAAAATCCAGTCTCCGGATGAGAATGACGAACGCTCAACCGGTAAAGTCCTAGCCTCACACAGAACCAACAACCCTCGCCCTCTGCATCAGCACTAGTGAAACCACCACGATACAAGCACCGGTAACCAACCCCCAACCAGCCGTCTCACCTTTGATGAAAACCAATGACTCCCCCATCCCACAAAGCGGGATTAGAAAGCGGTAACCAGCCAACAAAGGCACAGGAAACTTCGTCGAAAGATGATTCCAGAGAGAGAAAGCGAAAGCCGACACAAAGCAAAGCCAGCAGGTAATGAGGATGACCACCGGATCCCCCAGCCCCGGTTCGAACCCTGCCTCTTCCCAGATCCCATAAACAGTCTTCAGACAGGGAAAGGCACTACCCCACAGCAGCGCGCAGAGCAATGCACCCGGCAATACCTTATACCAACGCTGATCAAGCTCCACGCGGCGGAGATTGGACACACACTACAAAGCACGCAACACCGGGCTGCAAATTAGAAACAGGTGTGTCTTAGCGCCTTGCAAAGTATAAACAGTTATGTAAGATAATCCTACCATGACCACTGTTCTATCTCAAAAAGGCCAAATCGTCTTACCTGGCGCTATACGTGATCAGCTCCACCTTCAGACCGGAGATGATTTTGAAGTGACTGTGGAAGACGAGGATACCATCACGCTCAGGCGCATCGCCCATCCCGCGAACCGTGGACTAGTGGACTTGCTTCTAGCCTGTCCGGCTTCCTTCGAGACCCCCGACCGGGAAAAAGACGACACCACTCCTCTCGCGTTTTGAACTACCTCGTCGATACCAACGTTTTCAGCGAACAGGCAAAACCCAAGCCGGACGCCAAAGTCATCGAATGGCTCCGCCAGCATGAGAGCCAGCTTTACATCAGCACCATCACTATCGGTGAAATACGCCGGGGAATCGAACGCCTGCCAAATGGAAAGCGTAAAACCCAGCTCCGCGCGTGGCTCCAATCTCTCTGCGATTGTATGCAGGGTCGCATACTCAGCTTCAATACCAGCACCGCCCACATCTGGGGTCAGCTCAAAGTAAAATGGGAAAAAGCTGGTGTGACCATCCCTTCCCTCGATAGCCAGATCACAGCTACGGCCAGCCGCCACTCACTTATCATCGTCACTCGAAACACCTCAGACTTCGAAAAGACCGGGATCAAAACGTTAAATCCATTTCTGTGAGCCCCGATTACGCACGACCACCAACGACTCTGGACTACGCTGAATTACTCGCCACGCCTTAGAGGCTGCGCGCAAAAAACAAGGAGCAGGTGCGTCTCCGCACCTTAGGTTCCGGATGGCGTCCCCGCCACCCGACCAAGTGAGACAAACCTAAGCCGGGACGTAGACCTCGGCTCCCGCGTCGTTGAACTCTTTCGACTTCTCCTTCATCCCCTCTTCCAAAGCTTCATCCTCGGTAAGCCCTTGCTTCGCAGCATACTGACGGACATCCTCGGAGATTTTCATGGAGCAGAAATGCGGGCCGCACATTGAGCAGAAGTGAGCGGTCTTCGCGCCTTCCTGCGGGAGAGTTTCATCATGGAACTCACGTGCCGTCACCGGATCGAGACCCAGGTTGAACTGATCTTCCCAACGGAACTCAAAGCGTGCCTTGGAGATCGCATTGTCGCGGTATTGAGCACCCGGATGACCTTTCGCCAAGTCAGCAGCGTGAGCAGCGAGCTTGTAAGTGATCACGCCCACCTTCACGTCGTCCTTGTTCGGGAGACCGAGGTGCTCCTTCGGAGTCACATAGCAAAGCATCGCGCAGCCATACCAGCCGATCATCGCCGCTCCGATTCCCGAAGTGATGTGATCGTAACCCGGAGCGATGTCCGTGGTCAAAGGCCCGAGCGTGTAGAACGGAGCCTCGTGGCACCACTCAAGCTGCTTCGCCATGTTCTCCTCGATCATGTGCATCGGCACGTGGCCGGGGCCTTCGTTCATCACCTGACAACCCTTTGCCCACGCGCGCGTGGTGAGTTCACCTTGCACCTCCAGTTCGCCGAACTGTGCCTTGTCATTCGCATCCGCCACTGAGCCCGGACGGAGTCCGTCACCAATCGAGAAGCTCACATCGTAAGCCGCGCAGATGTCACAAATCTCGTCCCAGTGCGTGTACAGGAAATTCTCTTTGTGATGCGATAGACACCACTTCGCCATGATCGATCCACCACGTGAAACGATGCCTGTCATGCGCGTAGCCGTCATCGGCACGAAGCGCAACAGCACACCCGCATGGATGGTGAAGTAATCCACACCCTGTTCTGCCTGCTCGATCAATGTATCACGGTAAATCTCCCAAGTAAGATCCTCTGCCTTGCCGTTCACTTTTTCCAAGGCCTGGTAGATCGGCACAGTGCCGATCGGCACCGGTGAGTTCCGCAAGATCCACTCGCGTGTCGCGTGGATGTTCTTACCGGTGGAAAGATCCATCACATTGTCCGCGCCCCATTTCGTAGCCCAGCGCATCTTCTCGACCTCTTCCTCAATGGACGAAGCAACAGCGGAGTTGCCGATGTTCGCGTTGATCTTCACTAGGAAATTCCGGCCAATGATCATTGGCTCGCACTCAGGGTGGTTGATGTTGAGCGGGATGATCGCACGACCTGCGGCGACCTCCGATCTAACGAACTCAGGAGTGATCTCCTTCGGGATGCGCTGTGGAAAGCGCTCAAAGATACCAGGCGTGTATGGTCCCGAAGGATTCTGCGAGGAACCTTCGTGCTGCTTGTCCAGATGGTTGCGGACGATGTCGTCCTTCATGTCTGCGATCCGGGCGCGACTCATGTTTTCCCGGATGGCAATAAACTCCATCTCCGGAGTGATGATCCCTTGGTCGGCATACCACTTCTGAGTAACTGGCTTCCCAGTGCCACGTAATGGCTGGCGGCGCTCCGCGGTCAGGCCTGGGAACTCCATGAACTTGTTCGCGCGCTCCGACTTCGAGGCGAACTCGACGTGCTTCTCAGTCAGATAACCATTGTCCTGCGGCTGAACCTCGCGGCCATCGTAAGCCTCCACATCGCCACGTGCGATAATCCACTCACGCCGAAGCGGCGGCAGGCCTTCTTCCGAAGTGCCCTTGAACTCAGGATCTCCCCACGGCCCCGAACAATCGTAAACGCGAACCGGAGTGTTCTTCTCAACGACCCCATTGAAAGCCTTCGTATCAGCCAGCGCGATCTCGCGCATAGGCACTCTGACCTGCGGATGAAGCGTTCCCTCCACATAGACACGGGTGGATGCCGGGAGAGGAGTGCGCGACGCGTCGTGGGACTCTTCCGAGCCGGTGGTTTCTTCAGGACTGATCATTGTATTTCTGAGTTCGTGGTTCGGGAAAATTCACCGGATCAGAACGCCCTCGGAAAACAAGAAAGGCGGTTCACCTCTCCCGACTCCCTCCGGCGGCATGACCCGCTTCAGGTTCGAAGGGTATCTTTCCGCGCGCCGGAAAATCTCAGCCAACCGT
>JBPOGC010000160.1:0-6583 GCA_051251795.1 Luteolibacter sp.
CAACCGAACCGAAATAACATGAAATACCACCACACAGCAAAGATCACCGCGTGCCTCGCACTCGGTCTTCATGGCCTCGCATTCGCCGGCCCAGCCCCAGTAGAACCACCCCCAATCGAGGAACCACCCGCCAACAACGGCGACTGGTGCGACTGGCTTTCCAGCAAGCCGGGAATCCTCTACAAGAACAAGGAAAACCCTTTCATCCAGGAATTCCAGATCGAAGGACGCCTCCAATACCAGGCCGCCTACGTGGATGGTGACGATACCGCCGGCAATGATTGGAACGAAACCTACGACGAATACCGTCGCGCACGTCTCGGTGTGAAAGCCAAATTCCTCCAATACTTCGGTGTAAAATACCAGGTCAACCTCGTCAGCGACGGTCGCCCAAGCGGGAACGACCTTGACTGGGGATACCAAGACATTGATGAAGCTTATCTCTCCTTCAACATGGCAAAAGCTTTCGGACTCTCCAACTTTGAGAAGCTCGACCTCATCTACGGTCGCCAGAAGTTTGTCCTTGGCCATGAGTCGAACACTTCTTCGACCAAGCTCATCACTGTCGAACGCTCCGCCATAGCAAACAAAATTTACGGTAGCTACCGTCCTACAGGCGCTACTGTTAAAGGTGAAACTGGCGCTTTTGATTTTGCCACTTCCGTCTACTCCTCGACTGAAGACGGTTCCGACAATGAAACTTTCAACGGCTTCCAAGACAGCATCATTTATCTGGTTCGACTTGGTTACACAGTGAATGACGCTCTCCGCATTTATGCCGACGCGGTTTACAACGATGCCGATCTCAACGGCTCCGAAGATTCCATCATGAGCTACGAATGGGCCACCGCAATCGGCTTCCAATACGATGGCGGAATCTGGGGAATCAACGGTGACTTCATCTACGGAGACAACGGATCACAGTCCAACCCGGATCGCGGCGACAAGTTCTACGGCCTTGTCCTCACCCCTTACGTCTGGATCGTCGAAGACAAGCTCCAGGCTGTCGCCCAATACCAGTACCAGGGCTCCGATGCTGACGAAGGCGTCCGCATCAACAGCCGCTACGGCCGCCGTGCCGGATCTGGCGCCATCAACAGCGGACGCGGTGACTCCCACCACTCCGTCTATGCAGGTCTTAACTACTACATCTGCAAGCACAACCTGAAGATCCAGGGCGGTGTTGAATACCAGACCATGGACACCCCGGATGGTGATTTTGATACCCTCACCTATCTCATTGCTTTCCGTTCCTACTTCTAAGGGTTAACAGTTGTTGTTGTTGCTTATTGTGAAGGCAGCCATCCCGCAAGGGGTGGCTGTTTTTTTGTGTCATTCGAAAAAACAGTTAGAGGACATTGCCCGGGCGAAACGCTTTTAGGGAAAACGCTCCCGAAAGAACTATTTGCAAAAGGGATACAAAAAACTATTTTCCCGGAAGACCCAACCAACTGTGGGTCAGTCTTTAGGGCTTTGGAGGTCAATTCAACCCCCACTCAGCCATTTCCCCAGCCAAACAATAAAAATAGTGAGAAACCCAAACTCCACACGCCTCCTTGCCATTCTTTTGACATGCGTCCTGGTTCTGCCTGCGATCGCTCAGGATAAATCCAAGGATATTTTCCTACTCCACGCTGCTGCCGTGCAATCCGACGAGACAAGCTACAGCTACTCCTCGGACAGCACTCTGAAATACACCGCCGAATTTTTGTGGGGAATGTTAGGGGAAACGCCAGGCTTCGAAGACTCGGAGGTGGACTACCAAAGCGAAGCACGTGCCCACTCCCTAGCGGATATTTATTACGATCCAGACCATGCCGCCCTGAAGGCACAGGCAGAGTCAGGCTACCGCAATGTCATCCTGTTCGACTCAGATCAGGCCTACGCCTATCCCGAGATCCTATACGAGGGCACCAAGCAACTTTCAAAAATCGCTCTTGAGGCAGGCAGCACTCCAATGCTGATGATGGCGAGCTCCAGAAACGTAGGTTCGATCACCTTGGGAGAATACGCCTATCGCGCTGGCAACGGCCTCGGCGTAGAGGTCATCCCCGGTACGTATGCGATGAAAGATGCAGGAATGCAGCTCCAGCAGTCTGCTGAAAATGTAGCCAGACAAGCGTGGATCGGCGCTTGCGTCATCTACCGGAAAATCACCGGATTGGATCCTGCGGACACCGGCTACACCCCGACCTACCAGTATTTCGAATACTACGTGAATGCTTCATTTAATTATGATTCGCGTTGGCCTATCGCCACAGCTGACCTTGCCGAACTGACGGCTTACGCCAACGACGCCATCACCACCCAAGAAGCCAGCGTCCGTTACACTACCAGCTACGAACTCGACGGCTCTGTCGTCTATCGCACCATCGATACCTCCGTCGCTCCTTTTAGTGATACCATCCGTCATTTTTACAAAGGATCCAGCACACACGAGCTCACTTCGGAAAGGATTGCGACACTCGTGAATGCCCCGGAAAACGATCCGCTGTCATCTGCAGTGAACTTTTTAGGCAACCAGAACTACGACACAAGGGACTGGACCACCAGCGACCTGGCTCTCAGGGCAGGAACATTTTCGAATCAGGCCGATAAAGGTTTGCTCCTCTTCGTCGGCGGAAGCGATGACGGGGCGAATGCTCAGGATATCATTGATTCCAACCAGGCAAACCTGGTGCCCATGGTTTTCAACTGGATCAAAGGATTCGATGGCCTCTCCGGGACGGCCTCCACCACGGCGGCCTTGAATAACGAGGATTGTGCGGACTTGTGGTTGGACTACCACCTCCGGGGCTGGAAAACCATTCCCCTCACCGTCGCCATGGGGCGATTGGCGGAAAAAATCCCCAGTTTCATCGCCTCAGATGACATACTGCACCTCTCGGATCCCGTCCTCTACATGAACGCCTCCATGATGCTCACCTCCGCCCTGGGCAAAGAGCTGGCCATCCCCGCAACCATGCCGATACGAAGAGGATCCTGGACGCATGATGAGATCTCAACAGCCGTCCTCACAGGCCAGGAAGTCATCAAGGAACTCGCTTTCATGTCTGAGACATCCGCCTACGTGCCTGACAGCAACCTGGCTGTAGCGATCAATGACTTGCCTGACTTTCCATCGAATGAACCTTACAGCCATCAACTTGTGGCCTCCGGTGGTAGTGGTGGAAATTCATGGGAATTGATTGATGACACCGAGCTGCCTTCAGGAATCAGCCTCTCGGCGGGGGGATTGCTCAGCGGTTCGTCCACGGATGTCGGCACCTGGAACGTCGCTTTTAAAGTGACTGATAGCGCAGGCGCTTTTCGAAAAGTTGGATTGAAGCTCTCCAGCATTGAAGAGCCCCCCACCGTTTTCATCGGCTATGATTTCGATTCGGATTCCACAGACTGGACGGCTGCGACCATTGTTCCAACAGGTGTCACAGCCAGCCTGTTTACCTCTCCTATGGATATTTCTTCTTCAGACCCCAGCGATACCACAGGGGTGGATGCGCTCGGCGCGGTATTTGGTAATTCCAGCACTGCTGGATCGGTGGGTATCCAGACGATAGATGCCATAACATCCAGTTTCACCGACGCTGTTGCCGGGGATGACTACATGACCTTTACCATCACTCCCGATCAGGACGTGACGCTGGAACTCTCCTCGGTAAACTTCAAAGTGTCCTTGAAATCCCCGAACTCCGTCGATGAATACGTGCTGACAGACGCCTTGGGCAATCAGATCGGGAGCCCGGTCACCATCACCACAGACCAGGCCCAGGGCACCTTCGGAACTTTCAACAGCGTAAGCGTGAGCCTCATTGGCACCGCCTTTGAGACAATTACAGAAGCCACCGAGTTTCGAATCTATGCTTGGGGCCGCGGAACAAGTGCCACTGCAAACACCATTGCCTTGCTCGACAAAGTTACAATTCACGGCGCAATCGCCACAGCTGAATCGGCCTATGCCACCTGGATCTCCGGCTTCGGCCTGACAGGCGACGATGCACTGGCCACAGCTGACACCGAAATCGGCGGCATCGGGGACGGCGGCATCGGGGACGGCTTCCCCAACTTGCTCGAGTTCGCATTGGGCATGGATCCGACAGTGGCGGACTCCGCCTCCAAAACCACCTTTTATATAGAAAGCGAGAATGATTCCGACTACTTCGTATATGAGTATGAAAGACTTACGGATTATTTGGAGGCAGGCTTAAGCTACTCTCTCATAGTGACACCGGATCTGGCCACCCCTTCAGCCGAGATTCCCTTCGACACCACGATCGGATCACCTCTAGATGGCTACGAAACCGTGAAATCACGTTTTCTAAGAACCGACTCCGCGAAGTTCATTCAGCTGGAAGTCCAACTCACGGAATAATCACAGGATAGAAACCAGCCGGCAGACAAAACCGCCCCCTTTCGACACTGCTTTTTTATTAAGAGGCTGTCTGAAAGAAACAGAAAGCATCCGCCCTTGCAAAATCCCGTTCTGGAAATAGCTTTAAAAAAAGCTGTTCCAATGAACATTTCCAAAAAGTTAGAAATCCTCGCGGATGCCGCGAAATATGATGCCTCCTGCGCCAGCTCCGGCGCGAAAAGGAAAGACTCCACATCCGGCAAAGGAATCGGCTCCACAGGCGGGGTGGGCATCTGTCATTCCTACACCCCGGATGGCCGCTGTGTCTCGCTGCTGAAAATTCTCCTCACGAACGTCTGCCTCTACGATTGCCACTACTGCATCAACCGCCGCTCCAGCAACGTCCGCCGCGCCCGCTTCACCGCCGAGGAAGTCGTCACCCTCACCCTCGATTTCTACAAACGGAACTACATAGAAGGCCTCTTCCTCAGCTCCGGCATCGTCCGCAGCGCGGATTTCACCATGGAGCAGGTCGTCCTCGTCGCGAAAACCCTCCGCGAAGTCCATGACTTCCGCGGCTACATCCACCTGAAAACCATCCCCGAGGCCTCGGACGAACTCATCGCCCAGGCAGGAAAATACGCGGATCGCATCAGCATCAATATCGAGCTCCCCCAGCAGAAAAGCCTCCAGCATCTCGCCCCGGAAAAAAACATCCACCGCACCCGCGAAGCCATGCACAATATCGGCGAGAAAATCACCGAGCAGAAAGCCAACAAATCCACCAAAAAGCCTGCCTTCGCCACTGGCCAGAGCACGCAAATGATCGTCGGCGCGGATGCCTCCAACGATTCCCATTTCCTCAGACGCGCCGGAGACCTCTACGGGAATTTCAAACTCCGCCGCGTCTACTACTCCGCCTTCAGTCCCATCCCGGACCCCTCCGCCCGCCTGCCGCTGAAATCCCCTCCCCTCGTCCGCGAGCACCGCCTCTACCAGGCGGACTGGCTCATGCGCTTCTACGGATACGCCGTCGATGAAATCACCACCAAGGAAAACCCGAACCTCGATCTCGACATAGATCCCAAGCTCTCCTGGGCACTTCGCAACCGCTCCTTCTTCCCCATTGATGTCAACAAAGCCCCCCTCGAAATGCTCTACCGCATCCCCGGCCTGGGCGTCCGCAACGCAAAACGGATCTCCAGCATCCGCCGCTTCTCGCCCATCCGTTCCACCGATCTCATAAAAATGCGGACGAACCTCAGGAAAACCCTCCCCTTCATCATCACCGCAGACCACCAACCCGCACGCTACGAGCTGGATTCCGAAAAACTCCGCGCCATCTACGCCCCGCCCGCCCGGCAGCTGGAGCTGGACTTCACCGCCATCCAGATCCCCAAGACCGAAGTCATAGCCGGAGAATTCTGACATGTTCACCATCCCCATACCGGAAGACTTCCTCTCATGGCGCGCCACCGCCCGGAATCTCATGGAAAATGAAACCCATCCCTCCCAGACCCTCTGGTCGGACAGCGACTCCCTCTTTTCCACCACAGAGATCCCTGAAAAATCCCCCTCTACGCTAAAAGTCCCCGCCGCTTTCCTCAAGCTCGCCCAGACCATTTCCGTACACCGCTCCGGCGAGCAATGGCCGCTCCTCTACTCACTCCTCTGGCGCATCACCCATGGCGAGCGCCACATCCTCAACATCACCACGGACACGGAAGTCCACCGCGCCTTCAGCATGCAGAAGCACATCCGCCGGGACAGCCACAAGATGCACGCCTTCGTCCGCTTCCGCAAAATCGGCGAAAACCCGGAAACAGGCCGCGAGCAATTCGTCTCCTGGTTCGAGCCGGATCACAAGATCCTCCGCCAGAACGCCTCCTTTTTCCGAAAACGCTTCACAAACATGGACTGGGCCATCCTCACCCCGGACGAATGCATGCACTGGGATGGAAAACAGATCCGCTTCACCCCCGGCGCTCGAAAAGAAAACGTCCCCTCCTCAGATGCGCACGAAAATCTCTGGAAAACCTACTACAAAAGCATCTTTAACCCCGCCCGCCTCAAGACCAAAGCCATGCAAGCCGAGATGCCAAAGAAATACTGGAAAAACCTCCCCGAGGCAGACCTCATCGAAGGCCTCATCTCCTCCAGCAAAAACCGCACCCACGAAATGCTGCAAACCCCCACCTCCCCCGAAAAGCCCGCCCCGAAAAACAAATACCTCGA
>JBPOGC010000161.1:0-6564 GCA_051251795.1 Luteolibacter sp.
AACAGTAAGATCCTAAGAGTTGCAGGAATGGCCTTCCTATTGCATATCGATCCAAACAAATGGCTGCTACCTCCTCTTTCCTCCCCCGTCACATCGGTCCGACCGCTTCCGAGCAGTCAGAAATGCTTAAAACCATCGGACGCGACTCGCTCGATTCACTCATTTCAGAGGCTGTGCCCGAAGGCATCCGCATGGATGGCGAAATGGATCTACCACCCGCTCTCACCGAACAAGACGCCCTTACCTGGCTGCGCAGCTGGATGTCGAAAAATGAGGTTCACAAGTCCTTCATCGGCCAAGGCTACCACGGAACCCTCGTCCCGAGCGTAATCCTCCGGAACGTCCTTGAAAATCCCGGCTGGTATACCGCCTACACCCCTTACCAAGCGGAGATCGCACAAGGCAGGCTGGAAGCCCTGCTGAATTTCCAGACCATGATCACGGATCTTACCGGGCTGGATGTCTCCAATGCGTCCCTGCTCGATGAAGGCACCGCTGCTGCCGAGGCCGTGACCCTCGCTCTGTCTTCCAAACCAAAAGGAAAATCCATTTTCATCTCGGATCGCTGCCACCCGCAGACCATCGACGTGATCTGCACCCGCGCCGAGCCTCTTGGACTGAATGTGGTTGTCGGTGACTGGGAAACATTCGATCCCACTTCCGCGGAAAACTTGTTCGCAGTCATCGTCCAATACCCGGACACCCGCGGCCGTATTGATGACTTCTCAGCATTTTTCGAAACAAGCAAAGAAGCCGGAGCGGTCAACATCTGCGCTGCCGATCTCATGGCGCTCACTCTCCTGAAATCACCAGGCGAATTTGGCGCGGACATCTGTGTTGGCTCCTCGCAGCGTTTTGGTGTTCCGCTTGGATTCGGCGGCCCCCACGCGGGCTTCATGTCCTGCATCGATAAGCTGAAGCGTAAGATGCCAGGCCGCCTCATCGGAGTCTCCGTAGATTCACAAGGCCAGCCCGCCTACCGCCTTGCCCTCCAGACCCGTGAGCAGCACATCCGCCGCGACAAAGCCACTTCCAACATCTGCACCGCGCAGGTTCTTCTGGCTGTCATGGCCTCCATGTATGCCGTGTATCATGGCCCGGAGGGACTCAAGGCGATCGCCGGGAAAATCCACGCGGATGCCATGGAGCTGAAAGCAGCGCTCACCACAGGCGGCCTGAAAGTGGAAGACGGCGCATTTTTCGATACCATCGTCGTAGAGACGGAAACTGCCGAATCACTCGTGAATTCAGCTCCCGAGCATGGCTTCAATCTCCGCCTTATCGATGCCTCACACATCGGCATATCCATGGATGAAACTGTCGTCTCACAGGACATCTGGTCTCTCTCCCAGCTGTTCGGCATCTCGCGCCCTGAAACAAAACCGGAAGGAGCCGCCTGGGACGCAAGTTTCGCCCGAACTTCGGAGTTCCTCACCGCCCCTGCATTCAATTCCTATCACTCGGAGACGGAAATGCTCCGCTACATCAAGCGGCTGGAAACGAAAGACCTCGCACTTAACGAATCCATGATCGCCCTCGGCTCATGCACCATGAAGCTGAATGCTACCTCGGAGATGATCCCGCTCAGCTGGCCGGAAGTTTCCTCCATACACCCCTTCGCACCAAAATCGCAGACCACTGGCTACGCGGAAATGCTCACACAACTGGAGAACTGGCTGGCGGAGATCACAGGTTTCGCCGCCGTTTCCCTCCAGCCAAACGCCGGCTCCCAAGGCGAATACGCAGGCCTCCTCGCCATCCGCCGCTACCACGAGTCACGCGGTGAAGGACATCGCCATGTCTGCCTGATCCCCGTTTCCGCCCACGGCACGAACCCAGCCTCCGCCGTCATGTGCGGGATGAAAATCATCGGTATCAAATGCGATGAGGCTGGCAACATCGACATGCCGGATCTCATTGAGAAGACCGAGACACACCGCGAAAACCTCTCCACGCTCATGGTCACCTACCCGTCCACACACGGTGTGTTCGAGGAAACCATCCGCGAGATCACAACCATCATTCACGATGCCGGTGGCCAGGTCTATATGGACGGCGCAAACATGAACGCCCAGGTCGGCCTCACATCACCCGGCCTTATCGGGGCGGATGTCTGCCACCTGAATCTCCACAAAACCTTCTGCATCCCGCACGGCGGTGGTGGCCCGGGAGTCGGCCCTATCGGAGTCGCACCACAGCTTATCCCGTTTCTTCCAGGCCATTTTGCCATGGAGGACAAGTCCCACGCCGTTTGCTCCGCGCCTTATGGCAGCGCGTCCATCAATGTCATTTCCTGGATGTATATCGCCATGATGGGTGCCACCGGCCTCAAGACCGCCACGGAAATCGCCATTCTGAACGCGAACTACATTGCCAGGCGCCTCGGGGATTCATTCCCCGTTCTCTACACCGGAAAAACCGGCCTCGTAGCACACGAGTGCATCATCGATTGCCGCGCACTCAGTTCGGAATCCGGCATCACCGTCGAGGACATCGCCAAGCGCCTCATGGACTATGGCTTCCACTCCCCCACCATGTCCTGGCCTGTTGCCGGTACATTGATGATCGAGCCCACCGAGTCCGAGTCAAAGGCAGAGCTGGACCGCTTCTGCGATGCGATGATTTCCATCCACGGTGAGATCCAGCAGATCATTTCCGGGAAAATCGATGCGAAAGACAACCCGCTCAAAAACGCTCCGCATACCAGCGGAGTCCTCTGCGGAAATGAGTGGACGCATCCCTACACCCGCGAGCAGGCCGCCTTTCCCCTGCCCTATCTCCGCACCCATAAATTCTGGCCTTCAGTCTCAAGGATCGATAACGTCCATGGAGACAGAAACCTCGTCTGCACCTGCGATTCCGTGCAGGCGTATGCTTCAGAGTAACCAAATGGTATTTATGCTTCCTTGTCCGTCTCAGACAAAGAACCACCATGAAACTCGATGTTAGCTCGGGAACTATCCTTTATAGATCCGGTAAGTAGATCTGGAAGCCACCCCCAACCGTCGTTGTCGGAAGATCTTCGGAAGTCAGATCGGGAACGTTGTCAGCAAAATTGCTTCTGGAATCCATAAGCGAATTGTCAGAAGCGTTTCGCAAACATGTATCGTGAATACAGAAAATCCCGGTGACCGTGGAAGATCCATCGCTTTCAACCAGCGACGCGACCCCAAGCGCGTGGGTCATTTCATATAGAGCGACCGTATGGCGATCGAACTCTCCGTTGCCGGTGGTTATGATGTGGTCTGAATTGAGATTCTTTCCAAAATCGATCCTTTCCGACCCAATGACAATATGATTGCCCGTGATACAGCTACAGACTTTTCTGTCCTGGAAATAGGAATTACCCATTTGGCCAAGCAGACAGCTTGAAGACGCGTTCCATGTAACGTCCATAGTCCCTGTATGGTCGAGAACCGTGCTAAGGTATGCCCTGACAGCGGAAACTATACTTCTTCGTGCCAATCCCCCCGAATCGTCCAAGCCGATTCCACAACAACCCAGCACATCCTGATAAGTGAAATTCAAAGTGATCGCAGCCAGTGCGATTCGAGCTAAGCCAATGACAAGCAAGAAACTACCAAGAGAATTACGCGACAAAAAGTCGCTATAAGTTGTTTTTATCAAAAGACTCATACTATTAATAATAGTTAAAAAATCTCTTTCATAATGGCAAGTGATAAAAATGTAAGGATTACAAACTAACAGAAACTATCTTATCCGGCTGGTAATTATTATGGCTTTGAGAGGCTTCACCAGCCGCCTGATTAACGAAAAAAACTTCAAATCCGGACTATAATCCGACTCGATGGCACCCTCACGGTGTGTTGATCAGTTTTTGACTGACCTGCATGAACTCGGTAACAACTAGAGCAAATGCGACGTGGACTTTTTTCGCTCTCCACTTTGGCTATGACGACCGGTGAAAAGAAGAGTGAGGCCTAGTATCAGAAGAGAGAGGCTTTTTCATAAATTCCAGGAGCTTCGGTCGGAGAATTCTTCGGGAATGAAAGAGGCGTCTGAGCATTCGGCAATGGCCAGGGCGATTTGCGCGTCTATGACTGCCAGGGAAACCGCTGGCCTGTAATTCGCCACCACGCGAGCTAAGGCGTCTGTAGTGGACAGTTTGTCCGCGTGGATGAGACGTGTGAGACGAACGGCGAGAGACTCGGCGGCTCCGGGGGTAAGCATATCGGGAAACACCAGATCTGCCGGGAGGTTTTCGGGAAGGACTATGTCCTGTCTTTTTGCCAAGGCGCGGAGAAGCGCGTAGCAGGCGGCAGCTCCGGCAGCGGGGAAGATGGGGATCTTCACATCGATACGGCCGGGACGCTTGAGATCCACCTCGACAAGATCAGGGCGACTGGTGGCGAGCACCCAAAGGATTTTACCACGGTTTGAGCGGCGGGACATTTCCTCCGCCATCATCGAGTAGATACGACCGGATACCCCGGAATCCGAGGAGCCACCACCACGTTTCCCAAGTGCCTGGTCCGCTTCATCAATGAAAACGATGCAACGTCCCAACGCATGGAGTAGACGGAAGATCTTTTCCAAATTCCCCTCCGTGGAGCCGACCCATTTGTCACGGAAGTTTCCGAACTTCACGACAGGCACACCGGCTTCACCCGCCAGGCACTCGACGAGGAAAGTCTTGCCAGTGCCGACCGGGCCGGAAACGAGGTAACCCTTCGGCATCGCGTCCATGTTCGCTTGGCTCCATAGGGTGATGTCCTGCCGTAGCCAGCGCTTCACACCTTCCTGACCCACGTAGTCGTCCAGCGTGCGATCCGGCTGGAGAAAGCTGATGAGGCCTTGGCAATCCGCCTCGACGAGTTCGCGCTTCAGATTTGCCAGGTCACTATTATTGAGCGGATTTTTCAGGTAGCGGCGGCGGCGCAGCAGTGAATCGACTGATGCCAATGACGCTCCTGCTAGCTGGGCGGCAGGCGCTTCCAGGCTCTCAAAGGCGGCGAGTGTTTCGCTGAAGTTTTTGCGGAGCCGGGTGAGCGCCTGGAACATGAGGTTCCGATCCGGGAGAGGGATTTCCACGTGGTGGGCACGGGCGTTTCCGGAGAGAAGCGGATGCAGATCGTTCAGGTTTTCCGTCAGGAGAAATGTGGCAAGAGGGTGACGGGTCAGAGCGGGATCGCTGGACCACTCGCGGACAAGAAGAGCTGCGGCTCCCAGATCATAATGGGTGCCGGTGCCGGGATTCGGCAGGATGATATTCGCATCATTCAGGATGACGGCGGCCTTGATCGTGCGTTGGCCGATGGACTGGAGATTTGTGCAGTAACGGAGAAAATGGCTGAGGCGCTCCATCGCCTCGCGCGGTATGCGTGGGAAGCCGGGCGCATCCTTCCAGGCTGGCCATTCGGAGAGAATATCACCGCCTTTTTCCACCCTGACCCCGTAGCCAAGATCGTATGCGAGGACGATGTCGAAAGGCTTCAGGAGAGTGCGGTGGAGAAAGTCCCCGAGGCCGCAAGTGATGTGCTTCGCGTCATCAACAGTATCGGGAGCCAGCTGCAAATCATGGATGTTCCCCGCAAGAATAAACTGGCTCGCAGCCCCACTCTCGTAGGCATCCGCGATGGATCGAATCCAGGTTGGCAGGCTTTTTTCCACGGGATTTTCAGGGAAGCCGGCAATCAGCTTCCCATTTCACGGGTAGGCTCTTCCGGGGTGTCCGATGAGGTGGATGAGCCGGAGTCGAGCGAGAGACCTTCCGCTGCCGCGAAATCGGCAAGGGCGAGGTCTTCGAGAGCTTGCTCTTCCTTTTCCATCATCTCGAATTCCTCGGTATTGATGGAGTCCTTGGCAACGCGGGCGCGGCCAGCGGCCTTGTTACGCTCCTCGTCGACCATGGTATGCAAGCGATCCATTGTGTCACCCGCACCACCGATGTTGCCGATCATGCCGGCAGCCATTTCGTTGAGCTCTGCCATGGCCTTCTTGGTCTTCATATCGGTGATTCCACGGCTGACTTCCTCAATGCGTTTCTTCGCGGCCTTTACCGACGCGTCACGGGCGAGGACGAGTTCCTTGTAGGTCTTCTCGGCTGTCTCAAGCTGGCCGCTGTTTTCCTCCAGCTCACGTTTCACGGTCTGGAGGCGGAGCGCGTATTGCCCTGCGATATCCTTGTTCCCGGCCTTAAGGTTGGCTGTAGTTTTCGCGCGGAGCTCATTGAATTCCGTTTCAAGGCGTTTCACCTGTGACATGAGTTTTTCGCAGAGACCGGCGTGCGCAGCTAGGCCTTCGTTGTATTTGGAAACCTGCTTGCGCAGGTTTTCTTTTTCAACATCGAGAAGTGCTTCTGGATTTGCCTTTTCGAGCCCTCCGATGAAGAGACCAAGGAAGCCACGGAATAGATTACCAATACGTCGGAACATAGGAATTAAAGGTTGTTAGCGCCTCGCGAATCGGAGGTTTTCTTACTCGGAAAATCTAAACGGCTGAAGCACGCCTCCACAAGGTCAATCCAGAATATCCGAGGAAAAGGGAAGTCCAGACAGACATCAAATCAGTTCGATACTGATGGGTTTCGGAAAACAGCCTGAC
>JBPOGC010000162.1:0-6223 GCA_051251795.1 Luteolibacter sp.
GGACTACAAGCCGGATGGCGAAAGCGTCTTGGCGGCTTTCAAAGGTGAATCTTTTGAAAGAACCAAACCTATCTTCTGGGAATGGAGAGGCGGAAGCGACAAGCCCTACACTTGGCCTTCACTAGCCATGAGGGAGGGGAAATGGAAGCTTCTGGTCAATAAGAAGGAAGGCAAAATGGAACTCTACGATCTGGAAAATGACTGGGCTGAGAAGAAAGATCTCGCGAAGGAAAATCCAGAGATTGTAAAGGAGCTGTCTGACAAGATTGACGCATGGAAGGAATCGCTCCCGAAAGAGCCAAGCCCGAATGCTATGTCCGCTGCGCGTGGCAAGGCGAAGAAAGTGAAGTGATTTAGCTTCAGAACGAGTCCCAGCCGCTTCCGCAAGCCGGAGCGGCTTCACTCAATCCTCTTCGTCCTTCGCGCCTTTGACACGGACTTTTCCACGCAACTTGGCCTCAATGAAGGCATCGATATCACCGTCCATGATGTCCTGGATGGAATTGCTTTCCTCTCCCGTGCGGAGATCCAGCACCTTCTGGTATGGTTGGAAGACGTAGGAACGGATCTGGCTGCCCCATGAGACATCGCTTTTCTCCCCGTAGACGGCCTCGGCCTCGGCCGCGCGTTTGTCTTCCTCGATTTGGAAAAGCTTTGCTTTCAGGATTTGGTAGGCCAGCTCCTTGTTCGCGCCTTGCGTGCGGGATGCGGTGGACTTGATGAGAATGCCTGAAGGAAGGTGGCGCAGGAGAACCCCGGTCTCCACTTTGTTGACGTTCTGACCGCCCTTGCCGCCGGAGCGCATGGTGCTGATCTCCACGTCCTTGTCGTTGATCTCGATGTTGATCTTGTCGTTGATCTCCGGTGTCGCATCGATGGACGCGAAGGAAGTGTGGCGTTTTCCAGCGGAGTCGAAAGGGGAGATGCGAACCAGGCGATGCACGCCGCGCTCGTTCTTGAGGAAGCCGAAGGCATTTTCACCGATGATCTTCATGGTTCCGGAGCGCATGCCCGCACCGTCGCCGTCTTCCCAGTCCAGGGTCTCGACCTTGAAGCCCTTGCTTTCTGCCCAGCGCGTATACATGCGGTGCAGCATCTGTGCCCAGTCGCAGGCCTCCGTACCACCGGCACCGGCTTGGATCGCAAGGTAGCAGTTCGCCTCGTCATTCGGGCGGTTGAGAAGGGTAAGCAGTTCGTAGGAGCGGATGTCTTTCTCCAGCTGCGCCGCGCCGTTGATTGCTTCCTTCGCCAGCTCTTCGTCCTCGAATTCCTTGGCAAGGCTCACGCCCTCGATGATGTCTTTGCTGCGTGATTCCAGTTCGAGAAAGGTCTCCAGTTTCTTCTTCAGGCCGGCCGCTTCTTCGGAAATAGAGCGGGCTTTTTCCGCGTTATCCCAAAAATCGGGAGCGCCCATCGCTTCTTCCAGCGTATTGATTTTGTTTTCAAGAACAGGGACGTCAAAGATACCTCCTGAGTTTTGACAGGCGGCTCTGGAAGCCATCCGTATCAAGCGCCAGGAGGTCAGCGGTAGGAAGTGAGGACATGGGAGAGGGAAGAAAACTCATCCGGCGCGACCGGACAAGAACAAAGGGTAAGGAGCGGGGACACTCATGTCCCCATCTACGAAAACAACGACAGGAGTGTCGTCGCTCCCTACATTTTTATTTAATTTCTCTTAATTTCTAAAACGTGTTAATATTAGCCAAATTATGTCCAATCTTCTCACTCTGTCTTTCTCGGTTTCCCCGGCTTTGCGGCGCATACGAAACCTCTTCCCCGTCATCGCCATCTTTCTCTTCCTTGGAGGGACGGGTGCTTTCGCTTCACCGGAAATCATCGCCCCGCTTATCGATCCGGTGAAGCTTGACTCCCTGCGTGGTGATCGGGCGGCGAATAGCCGCCTTCGCAAGATCGTCTATTGGCTCGAGTCCGGACGCAAAGCTGGGCTTGAGCCTGGCGAGGTTATCGATGCTGCTCAGAAGGATCTGAACTATCCCGACAAGCAACGATCCAAGGCGGTCAAAGCATCCCTTCTACGCAATCTGGTGATTCTTGAACGCCTTGGCTGTCTCGGGGAAGTGGGGATGGAAAAGTTACGCCGTGGAAACGCACCGACTATCACCAAAGGGCCTTACACCGGGGACATCGTCCACGTGGATCATATCATTCCCCGCGCCATTGCCCCCGGCTTGGATGAGAAACTCTACAACTTGGAATTCATGCCTGGTGGGTTGAATTCCAGTAAAGGAGCAAGGATCGGTCAGCGTCAGATCTTCAAGGCAAACCAGTGGATGAAAACCGGCCTCATTCTGCCCGTGGACTACCAGAGCGTCATGGCCGAGCGCGGCTGAGAACAAGGAGGAAATAACGTAGGGAGCGGGGACACTCCCGTCACCAATTTACAGGTGCGTCGGTGTCATTTAATACGACAAGGGGGCAGCATCACAGAGTTGAGTTCGGGTCTGAGGGGATTGTGTCCGGGTGCGAGATGGTTTTGTCTGGCTCGGACAGGATTCAGTAACTGTCCAAAGGAGTTCTGTAACAATCGGTCAGAGTATTATTTGGGCGGGACTACATCTAGATCCGGGTCGAGAGCGAAATCGCTTACAACATCTTCACCACGGATTGCTATAAGGCGATCCACATCTGGGAGCAGCAGGCGGACTGCTTGTGGAAAAGCAAGTATGACGTGGGGATACTGAATCAAACCGGGGAGTAGTAGGCTGACCTCGGCGCGCTGTCTTTTTTTCGCAGGAATAAGGCTGCTCCAAATCGCTGCCAGGATCGTTTGTCGAAGCTTGATAGACGTTAAAATGCAACTTCTGACCCTATTGAGAATCTTTAGAGGCGAGGGTGATCGAAGATAGTGACAACCATTCATAATTCGACAGAAGACCCTCATATCTTCTTGTCGTAGAGTTTGGATTTTTTAGGGTGTCTCTATCGAAAGTTTGACTTCCGAGTAAAACTGTTCATAAGAACTCTATGAAGTCCGCAAAAATAAATCATCGTCGTCCGGTTGGAGTCGATCTTTTCGCGGGAGCTGGCGGGATGTCGCTTGGATTCGAGCAAGCGGGTTTCGATATAGCCGCTGCAGTGGAGATCGATCCGATACACGCATGCATTCACCATTTTAATTTCCCTGAAACCACTGTTATTCCTGAATCCGTGCAGAATCTGACCGGCGCGGAGATTTGCAAGCGCGCGGGAATTGAGGGCAAAGTCGATGTAGTGTTTGGCGGTGCTCCCTGCCAAGGGTTTTCAATGATCGGAAAGAGGATTTTCGACGATCCGCGCAACCGGCTAGTGGGGGATTTTGTCAGGATCGTCTGCGAGCTGGATGCCGATTACTTCGTCTTTGAAAACGTTAAAGGGCTTACCGTTGGTGCTCACAAAAAATTTCTTGAAAAGCTCATTGAAACCTTCGATGAGCGGGGGTATTCGGTGAGAATGCCGTGGCTGGTTCTGAACGCGAGTTCCTATGGGGTGCCACAGGATCGAAAGCGTCTTTTCTTACTAGGCGCTAAAAAGGGACTAGCAGCTCCTTTATATCCTGCCGCTTCGAGTTACCGCCCCGATAAGGCTCCTGAGATCGGTTTGTCTCCGGCTCCGAACTGTGCGGATGCTCTAGGCGACCTACCCGATGCTGATCGGTTCGCGACTTTAAGCAAAAGCGATGAAGTGAAGAGCACTTCCTGGGGTGAGCCTTCCGCCTATGCAAAGGAAATGCGTTGCATAGACCGGAGCTCTTGGCACAACGGAAGGACTCGCGTTTGGGAGTCATCCTTGTTGACCTCTAGCACACGAACCTCTCATTCGGAAATTTCCCGCACCCGTTATTCAGAGACAGATCCTGGATCGGTCGAACCGATTTCCCGCTTTTTCAAACTCAGCCCCACCGGGGTTTCTAATACTCTTCGCGCTGGAACGGATGCGGCTCGCGGAGCATTCACAAGCCCCCGACCGATTCACTACAAATTCCCCAGATGTATCACTGTTCGGGAGATGGCAAGGCTTCACGGTTTTCCCGATTGGTTCCGATTCCATCGGACGAAGTGGCACGGTGCTCGGCAGATTGGAAATGCGGTGCCGCCGCCTCTTGCTAGAGCAGTTGCAGGCGAAGTGATCAAAGCGATGGGCGTGATTCCTGCAACGGCCGATCAAGCGATCCCACTTGGCGATCCCAAGCTGCTAACGCTGGAAATGTCCCATGCCGCCAGGTTCTGGGGGATTGCCTGCCCAATTCAGAAGCGTGACAGGAAAAGTGGTGCTCGCAAACGCACCCAGCAGGAAACAGAACGCGAGAGGCTTTCACAAATCGCAAGCTGACAAAAAATGAAGAAGCCCAATCGCTACCAGAGTCTGATCGCCGACATTTTCACTAAGGGCTACCGGAAAGGAAAAACCAAAGTTGCATTCTCTCGCGAACAACTCGTTGAAACGGCCACAAGGCTTGAGATAAAAGTGCCCAAAAACCTCGGAGATATTCTTTATTCGTTCCGCTATCGGAATCCACTGCCTGAAGAGATTTTAGAAACCCAACCGAATGGTAAGGAATGGGTGATCGAAGGGACGGGCAGGGCGGAGTACGAATTTAGACTGGTTCCGATCAACCGGATCGCTCCAAATGATAATCTCATCACGATCAAGATTCCCGATGCTACTCCTGAAATTGTTTCTTCGAGTTCGCTCTCCGATGAACAGGCTTTGCTCGCCAAAGTCCGGTATAATCGGTTAATCGATGTTTTTCTGGGCGTGACGACTTACTCCCTTCAAAACCATCTGCGAACCACAGTGAAAGGTCTCGGTCAAATCGAAATCGATGAAGTATATGTGGGGCTGGATCGTGGGGGCTGCCAATACATCATTCCAGTTCAAGCCAAGGGTGGAACGGATCAACTATCCACGGTGCAGGCCAAGCAGGATATAGCATGTTGCGCGGAAAAATTTCCGAATCTCGTTTGCCGTGCAATCTCTGCGCAGTTCATCGATGATTCGCGGATCGCGATGTTTGAGTTGCAGCTGGATGAGTTTGGATTAGTGAGAACTGTCGAGGAAAGGCACTACCGTCTCGTATCTGCTGATCGGATTTCCGAAGGTGATATGGCCAGTTACAGGCGGAGATCCACGGGCTCTTAGAATCATCAAAAGACGACGGAAGTGATTGATCAAATTCGAGGAGTGATCCGCCATGAGTTGTTCTATGCTCAAGCAAGTCGAGATTTTTGGTGGAGGTGCATAGGAGAAAATGAACGGCGTGTAGAAATACTCGAAGTTTTGAACGATCACGTTGGTTTTTTCGGAATCGCGGTTCAGCAGTTCTTTGAGAGTTATGTGGTCGCGATCTTGCGGCTCTATGACTCAGACAAGCGATCAGTTACTTTGAAGCACTTTTTTCGGGAGATGAAAGCTAGCGGCTCGTTGACGCCCTCGGAGATAGAGAGGCTGGACGATCTCTTTGCTAAGGCTGAGCCGATTTCGAGAAGTTGAAATCTATCAGGAATAAACATGTTGCGCATCGCTCAAAAGAAACGTTCTCGCGAAATTTCTACAAAGAGGCAGGGCTGACTCCTGATAGCATAAAAGAACTTTGGGATTTAGGATGGGAGATCTTCGGCGTTCTCAGTTATTGCTTCGATAAATCGCACGAATCTTTGTTGCAGGACAATATTGAAGCTTTTGATCTCTTGTTAGATACACTTTCTGCCGGCAATAAATCAGGGTCGAGAATGAATGCGATTGTCCTGCCCGGTTTTCCCGAAGAGTTCCTCAGCTGCTTTTTTGCAAGCTCATAAATGGGGTCTAGGTTGGTTCCCGCTAAATAACATTTTTATTCCGTTTTTCAGAATCGTTCGACAACAGCAGGGCGTAGCAAGGAATATCAGGAAGCGATAAAAGGTGGTCGAAGAAATATGATATAGCGTAGACTATACTCAAAATGTGGAGGTTATCTTTTTCCATTGTTTGTATCGTTTGCCATAAGGCGCCGCTGGAGGAGTGTTTTACTGCTTGAGTGGGTGCGGATTTGATTGCGACATCACGGCAATTTGTAGCGAGGTCATCATTGCCGTAGCGACGATGTAGGCCGGCGAGCACTGCAGACCAGATGTAGCAGCCTACCAACCAAGTTGGTGGTTCAAAACCTTTTAGTAGGGCGATTTCTTCGGCGGGGGTTTTCCACTTAGCACCGCGACTGCATGGTTGAGCTTATGGATTGCGGAAG
>JBPOGC010000163.1:0-6208 GCA_051251795.1 Luteolibacter sp.
GAAGCCATCTACAAGGAAGGCCTTCGTAACGTAACAGCAGGTGCCAACCCGATCTCCCTTCAGCGCGGCATCATGAAAGCCACAGAGGCTCTCGTCGCAGAACTGAAAAACCTTTCCAAAACTGTCTCCGACACCAAGGAAATCGCACAAGTCGCAACTGTCTCCGCTAACTGGGACAGCGAAATCGGCACCATCATCGCCGAGGCAATGGACAAAGTCGGTAAGGACGGCACCATCACCGTTGAGGAAGCAAAAGGAATCGAAACCACCCTCGACGTTGTCGAAGGCATGCAGTTCGACAAAGGCTACCTCAGCCCTTACTTCGTTACCGATCCTGACTCCATGGAAGCCAGCTTCGACGACGCGCTCATCCTCATCCACGAGAAGAAGATCAGCTCCCTCAAGGACATGCTCCCTCTCCTCGAGAAGGTTGCAAAATCCGGCAAGCCACTCGTCATCATTGCTGAAGACGTCGATGGAGAAGCTCTCGCGACACTCGTTGTCAACAAGCTCCGCGGCATCCTCAACATCGCTGCTGTGAAAGCACCTGGCTTCGGCGATCGCCGCAAGGCAATGCTCGAAGACATCGCAGTCCTCACCGGCGGCAAAGTCATCACCGAAGACCTCGGTATCAAACTCGAGTCCGTGGAAATCGATGACCTTGGTGAAGCAAAGCGCCTCACCATCGGCAAAGACTCCACAGTCATCGTTGAAGGTGGCGGCACATCCGAGGCCATCACTGGCCGCGTGAACCAGATCCGCCGTCAGATCGAGGAAACAACCAGCGATTACGACCAGGAAAAACTCCAGGAGCGTCTCGCGAAACTCGCAGGCGGTGTCGCAGTCATCAACGTCGGTGCAGCTACCGAAACCGAGATGAAAGAGAAGAAAGCACGCGTCGAAGACGCCCTCCACGCCACTCGCGCAGCGGTTGAAGAAGGCATCGTCCCAGGCGGTGGCACAGCTCTCCTTCGCGCTCTCGCAACTTGTGAGAAAGGCGACTACTTCGCAGTTGCTTCGAACCTCGATGAGAAAACAGGCATGGGCATCGTTTCCAAGGCTGTTGAAGCACCTCTTCGTCAGCTTGCAGCAAACGCAGGCCGCGAAGGCGCCCTCATCGTCGAAAACGTCAAAACCAACAAGGAAGGCCACGGCTACAACGTCGCGACCGACACCTACGAAGACCTCATCGCCTCCGGCGTTGTCGATCCTACCAAGGTCACTCGTTCCGCACTCCAGAACGCAGCGTCCATCTCCGGACTCCTCCTCACCACCGAGGCACTCATCACCGATCTCCCTGAGAAGGAAGACGGCGGCGCAGGCCACGGCCATGACCACGGCGGTGGCATGGGCGGAATGGGTGGCATGATGTAATCCATTCAGAGCATCGCGGAACTTCTCCACGACACTCAGTTTCATATAAGCCGGGCAGGTTCTCCTGCCCGGCTTTTTCGTGTTCAAAAACACAAAAAACAAAGACTCCAAGACCCCAAAATTCGTGAGATTCGTGGTTCCAGAAAAACACAACATTAGTTCCGTGTCTTCTGTGTATTCCGTGGTTCAAAATTCTTCCCTTCAACCCTTGTTCACCTCTAGACCCTAGACTCTCAAATTTCCCCCCTTCATAATGGACGTTCTCCCCACAACGTCCAAACTCTCCCCATGGAAATCCTCGACCGCGTCCGCCAGATCGCACTCATCAACTCCACTGGCTCCATCCTTTCATGGGATCAGGAAACCTACCTCCCCTCCGGCTCCGCCGACTACCGCTCCGAGCAACTTTCCTACCTAGCCGCCCACGCCCACGAGCTCTCCACCTCATCCGATTTCCTGAAATCCCTCGAATCCGCCGAAACATCAGACCCCGGCGACAACGAAACCTACACCGCCAATCTCCGCGAAATCCGCCGCGAATCCGATCGCTCCGTTAAAATCCCCACCGATCTAGTCGCCCGGGAGTCCACCGCCCAATCCGCCGGACACCACGCATGGATCGCCGCCCGCAAAGCCGCCGACTACTCCATTTTCGCCCCCCACCTCCAGAAGCTCCTCGATTTCGCCCTCGAAAAAGCCGATCTCTGGGGCTTCCAAGACGAACCCTACGATGCCCTCCTCGAAGGCTACGAACGCGGCACTTCCACCGCCACCATCGTATCTCTCTTCGATACCCTCCGCGAAAATCTCACCCCGCTCGCAGCCCAGGCAGTCGATAAAACAAAAGCACTCAAGCCAACCCTCCCCGCAGGCCCCTACCCCGTCGAAGCCCAGAAAGCCTTCAACCAAATCGTCGCCTCTGAGATCGGCTTCGACTTCACAGCAGGCCGCATCGACACCACCACCCACCCCTTCTGCACCACCCTCGGCCCCCAGGACATCCGCCTCACCACCCGCTACGAGGATCATGATTTCACATCCTCACTCTTCGGCGTCATGCACGAGGCCGGCCACGGCATGTATGAGCAAGGACTCCCTGCCGCAGACTTCGGCCTCCCCTCCGGCTCCGCCGTCTCACTCGGCATCCACGAATCCCAATCCCGCCTCTGGGAAAACCAGGTCGGGCGCTCCCCTGAGTTCTGGGAAAAGTTCTATCCCGTAGCCCAGGAGCATTTCCCCCAATTGAAAGACTTCCCCCTCGATAAATTCCTCCAATACGTCCACCGCGCCGAGTTCTCACCAGTCCGCGTCGAGGCAGACGAGGCCACCTACGATCTCCACATCATCCTCCGCTTCCAGATGGAACGCCTCCTCCTCAACAAGGAAATCACCATCGCACAAGTCCCGGAGACCTGGAACGACCTCTTCCAAAAATCCTTCGACTTCACCCCGGAAAATGACGCCCAGGGCTGCCTCCAAGACATCCACTGGTCCATGGGCGGCATCGGCTATTTCCCCACCTACACCCTCGGCAATATCAACGCCGCCCAACTCTTCCACGCCGCCACCTCCGACGAGGAAATCAAGAAAGCAACCAACACCGCCAACTACGCCCCCCTCCTAACCTGGCTGAAAAAAAACGTCCACTCCCACGGAGGCAGCCATAACCCCACTGTCTTAATGGAAAAAGCCACCGGCTCCACACCCACAACCAACCACTACCTAAAACATCTCAGTACACGCTACATTTAGTAAATCTTCCACTGCTCACTCGGCACTTTTCACTCATCTACCATGTTCATAGTAATAGAAGGCATAGACGGCACTGGAAAATCCACCCAGGCCAAAAACCTCGCCGCCCACCTCACCGCCCAAGGCCAGACCGTCATCACCTCCCGCGAGCCAACCGACGGCCCATGGGGCACTCTCCTCCGCAACTCTGCTGAAACAGGCCGACTATCACCCGAGGAAGAACTCGAAGCCTTCCTCAAAGACCGCCAGCAACACGTCACTGAAAAAATCGCCCCCGCCCTAGCCGCAGGACACACGGTAATCCTGGATCGCTACTACTTCTCCACCATGGCCTATCAGGGAGCACGAGGCTTCGATCCCCAGGAAATCCGCCGGAAAAACGAAGCCTTCGCCCCAGTCCCGGATCTCCTTCTCATCCTCGACCTCGATGTCGATACTGCCATTTCCCGCATTGGCATCCGCGGAGATACCGCCAACGAATTCGAGCAACACGAAAGCCTCTCCCGCTGCCGCGAAATCTTTCTCTCCCTAAAAGACGAACCCTTCGCCCGGGTCATCGATAGCAACGCCTCCCCCGACCAGGTCGCCGAAAAAATCGTCCAAGCCCTCCCCTGACCCCCGGAGGCCATCTTCCTCAAAAAAAACCATGCTCCCCCGCCTACTTATCATCCTGATCAGCGCCATCGCGGGCATTCTCACCTGGCTTTTTCTCCCCGGCACCACCCTCGACCGCGCCGCCTTCCACCTCACTGCTCGCTCTTTTGCCAACCCGCCCTTCTTCATCACCGGCCAAGGCTCCCACTCCGAGCCCTACACCCTCCAGACACTCCGCGCCCCATCAACCGAAGACCCGGAACAAAACCTCACCATCGTTTCCATCACAGACGATCCCGACCGGATCTTCCAGACCTCCCCCCCTTCCCCGGTCGATTTCGCAGTCATCCTGAACAACCTCAAACGCCTCGGAAAAGACCGCCTCTGTATCGGCCTCCCCCTCGCATGGGATGAGCCGGACACCATACCGCTCATCGCGCTCGACCAACAGCTCGACTCCTTCTCCGGAGTAGTCACAGCCGCCCCTCTCACCCGCGGCTCCGCACCCGCACCTCTTCCGCCGGCCTTCCGCCGCGCATCCATTCCCATTTCTGAAGTCCAGGGCGACATCAGCCGCCTCCCCATCATCAACCGCGTCTCCATCCCCGACATCATCCTTGGAAACAAAACCTCCTTCGCCGGCTTCTCCGCCCTCGAATCAGAGACTCCGAGCGAACACCCAAGCCTCCTCGCGCGCTGGTCTGGAGAAGACCGTGTCGTCCTCTCCTTCCACCTCCTATCCGCTCTCAACATCCTCAACCTCCCTCCTGAAAAAATTCATATCCAACTCGGCGAATACATCGCCCTCAGCAAGAAAGGCCCCTACATACCCATCGACGAATTCGGTCGCCTGTCATTTTCCATTTCCACCGTCCCTCCCGCTTCCACCCTCACAGCACAGTCGCTCATAGACGCACCCGAAAGCATTTTTTCAGAAAACCCGTCCCCTTCAGCCATACTGCGCGACGATCAATCCGCCTCCGATCCCGCCACCCTCGCCTTCTCAAAACCTCTCACCAACACCATCGCCGCCCTGGTCGATCCATCCCACACCACGGAGTCCCGCACCTTCACCCGTCTCCCCACCGCAATTGAGATATCACTTCTGGCCTTACTTCTCTGCCTCACCTTCGCAATGGGCTATCACCACGCGGTTTCAGGAAAAATCGCACTCCTGTTCATTGCAGCTGCCATCGCCGCCTTCCACTTCGTCATCACCCCATCCGCCGACATCTGGCTACCCACCATTCCCTTCCTAGTCACACTCACCCTACCAGCCTTCCTCCTGATCCTTTCTCCAACACCAAAAAGCCAACCCACCGGAACCACCGCTTCGAAGCCACCTTCATCCAAGCCACCCGCCAAGAAACCTCCCACCAAAAAGACGGCAAAAAAAACCACACGGAAACCAGCGAAAAAAGCCACCAGAAAGAAAGCACCAAGACGTAAGCGAACACGAAAGGCAGCCAAGAAAACATCCCGGAAAAAACCCAGTAGCTAACGAGGAAAAGCCAAACGACCTCTTTAAATTCCGTGTGTTCCGCGCCTTCCTTGGTTAAAACCCCCCAAGATTCGTGGTTCAAACCACCCAAGACTTTCCCATGAAACCAGCAGACAAAGCCAACGCCCTCATCGAAGCCCTCCCCTACCTCCAGGCCTTCCGCTCGAAAACCATTCTCATAAAAATGGGCGGCTCCGCCATGGAAGATCCCACCCTCGTTGCAAACGTCATGCGCGACATCGTCTTCATGGAAGTCGCAGGCATCAATCCCGTCGTAGTCCACGGTGGCGGCAAAGCAATTTCTTCCGCCATGGAAAAATCCGGCATTGAGGCAAAATTCATCAACGGTCTCCGCGTCACCACAGATGCCGCCATCGACATCGTTTCACGCGTCCTTTCATCAGAGATCAACCCAGGCCTTGTCCGCATGATCCGGGAATTTGGAGGCAAAGCCACCGGCATCCCCGGCACGGATATCTTTCTCGGGGAAAAACTCAAGTCACACGACAAGCAAGGCAACCCGGTCGATCTCGGTCGCGTCGGAGAAGTCGTCGGCTGCCAGCTCGACAACATGGGCACCGCGCACAAGGCCTCCATCGTCCCCGTCATCTCCCCTCTCGCATCGGAGCTAGCCACCGGCAGACCGCTGAACATCAACGCGGATCTCGCCGCCGCCGCCCTCGCAAAAGAACTCCGCGTCTCAAAACTCGTCTACCTCTCAGATGTCCCCGGCCTCCTCTCAGATCCCAAAGACCCCTCAACCCTTATCAAGTCCATCAATATCGAACAGGCCGTTGCCCTCATGGAAGACGGCACCATCTCCGGTGGTATGATCCCGAAAATCCGCTCCGCCATTGACGCCCTGAACGCCGGCGTCCGCAAAGTCCACTTTGTCGATGGCCGCCTCCCTCACGCCCTCCTTCTCGAGATTTTCACAGACGGAGGCATCGGCACTGAGATCACCCGCTGAAACCACCTGAAAGCGGT
>JBPOGC010000164.1:0-6179 GCA_051251795.1 Luteolibacter sp.
GACGGGGACGGACCTGCCGATTTGCTAGCACAGCGAAGAAAAGGAATTCCTCGGAAAACGGAAAACCTTTCAGAGCTGTAAGCAGGGTAGCAACAGACGCCCTCTCAAAATCATCCGGTGGTGCGGAGACCGGATGCGATGGCATTGATGGACAAGAGGAGCTTCGGCAACAGCGCGTCTGCTGCAGTCTGGTTTTCCCCGGCCATGTGGCCGCGCCATTTTTTCAGAAGCTCGATCTGCTGGTTGTGAAGGATCTTCAAAGGTGCCTCGCGAATTTCCAATGTCTTCGCCATGCGGGGGCGGCGGTCTGCCATTGAGCCATCGAAAAGCTCGGTAAGGAGACGGCCGGTGAGCTCGAACTCATTGGTGACGAGCTTGGTGAACTTGGCGCGGATGCCTTCATCGGTAACCAGGCCGCTGTAGGCTTGCATAAGCTCAAGGTTCGCCGAGGCGAGGTTTGTCTCCACGTTTGTAAGGACATAGGAGAGGAAAATGGATTCCTTTGCAGCGGATTTCAACTCCTCGAAGTCCTCCGCAGAACCGTTTTTCAGCTCGGCAAGGGCAGTGCCGACACCGAACCATCCCGGAAGATAGTAACGCGCCTGCGTCCATGAGAATACCCAGGGAATTGCCCGGAGATCGCTGATGGAGTGTGACTTCTTACCGGTGCGGCGGGCAGGGCGCGAGCCGATGCGGGCGTTTTCCAAGGCGTCGATCGGTGTGGCCGCGCGGTAGAAATCAATGAAGCCGTCCTCACGCAGAAGTGCCTGGTAGGCTTTTTGGCTGGAGGAAGAAAGCATGTCGAGAAAGCGCTCCGAAGGATCCGGAACGGCAGGCAAGTGCCGGTGGCGTGCGGTATTCACGGCAGCACCGGCGAGCAAGAGCTCAAGATTGTAGGTGGCGTTCGCAGGGTTCGCGTATTTCTGGGCGATGGTCTCGCCTTGCTCCGTCATGCGGAACGCACCGGACATCGCGCCATGCGGAAGTGCTGCCATGAACCAATGGGTCGGGCCGGCACCTCGTGAGATCGTGCCACCCCGTCCGTGGAAGAAGCAGAGCTTTACGGATTTTTCCTGACCAATTTCGGTAAGTGCCGACTGCGCGCGCTGGAGCGCGACCTGTGCTGCCAGAATGCCGCAGTCCTTGTTCGAATCCGAGTAGCCCAGCATGACCTGCTGCTGGGGTTTGCCCCTGCTTTTCAGGGAACGCTGGGTGAGCGGGTGATCGATAAAAGCGCCGAGAATACCTGGTGAGTTCGCTAGGTCATCCATGGTTTCAAAGAGCGGGACGACAGGCATGGGGCAGACCATGCCATCCGGAGTGTGCTCCATAAGACCTGCCTCGCGAGCCAGCAGATAGACGGAAAGAAGATCCGAGAGCTGGCGTGTCATCGAGATGATCAGCGAGCCGAGACCCGAGCTTCCCCAGGTCTTCCAGTGGCTGACGAGGACGCGATAAGTATCCAGGACATTGTCGGAATACTGGCCGATTCTTGAGCCATCGTGAAGGAAGGGGCGTTGTGAGAGCAGCTCGGCATTCAGAAACTCCACTCGCTTCTCCTCCGGCCAGCTTGGGAAATTCCCACCATCCTCGACACCTGTGGCAACAAGGATTTCGGCAATTGCCTGGTCGTGAAACTCTGAGTTCTGACGCACATCGAGAGTAGCCAGATGGAAGCCGAACATTTCGATCTTGTGGCGTAGCGGGCGGATCGCCTGCTCTTCCAGCAGATGACAGCCGGAGTCCGAGAGGGTGCGTGAAATGAGATCAAGATCGGCAATGAGCTGTTCGGGACGGCTGTAGCCATTTTCCCCACCGATCTGCCTCTTCAGGAGCAGAGCCATCAGGCTGGCAAGCTGGCGCCAAGGCTCTTCCGACTGGCGATCGAGGATTTGCTTTACCTCCTCTTCGCTACCCATTGTGAAGCACAGCTCATCGATGCGCTCCTGCAAGTCCTCCGGGACTTCGGTCAGGTGGCGGGAAACGGTGAGCTGGTCTGCAAGGTTACGCATTTCTCTCTCCAAAAGCTGAAACGCCGCGGTACGCAGCTCGCTGAGACTTGTCTCGGTGATGGGAGGAGTCACGAGCGGATGCCCGTCCCTGTCACCACCAATCCACGAGCCGAACGTGAGTTGCGGAATGTTCCCGGCGGAGCGGAGAAGCTCGAGAGGCAGCCCTACCTCACGCCATGCCTCGGTGAAATGCAGGTCGAGACGGTTGATCGCTGTCGGGAAAAGATCGCGGAGGTAGTGGATCGCATTGCGAAGCTCGGAATGGATATCGGGGCGAACGAGATGGATCTCAGCCGTGAGCCAGAGTGTCTCCAAAGTGGTCACAACACGCTGCCGGATCTGGCGGCGCTCGCGATCCGTGTATTTCGGATACTCGTTGCGAACCATTTCTTCATAGAGCGCACGCTGGCGTGAACGTACTGATTCACGCTTTGCCTCAGTGGGATGGGCGGTGAGAACTGGCTCGACGTGGACTTCGGAAAGAGTTTCCAGGATCTGCTCAGGGGTCAGGCCGATCTCCAGGATATCCCTCAAAGCCTGCGGCCAGAGACCGCGGATGGATTCCGCCCCAAGGGCCTTTTCACGTTCACGGCGAATTTCCGCGGAAACACGTTCCTCCACCATGTTCAAAAGCTGGAACCCGATGGAATAGAGCTTCGGTAGATTTTCAGGAAGGATCTCCCCTGTCTTCGGATCGTTTCCAGACCAAGGCATGAAGCCTAACAGTTCCGTTTCGCCAGCACTTTGCAATGCGTCCTTCAGACAATCGAGAAGGTAAGTGAGGCGTTCGTCAATAAGGCCGAAGCCTTCGATGCGGAGTTGGTCGCGAGTGGATGTGGTCATGTAAGATATCTGGAAATGAAAGCTGGGTTACCGCAGGAAAGCATGTTGCAGGCCGGGAGTATTGGAAACGAAAAAGCGCGACAACCATTTGCAGGCTGTCGCGCTATTCAGAAAGAAAAAGTTTGTGAAATCAGACGGCGAAAAGCGAAGTAACCGACTGGCCGCTATTGATGCGACGGATCGCCTCCCCCATCAGCGGTGCGATGCTCACCGCGTGGATCTTAGGGCCGAAGGCCTGCGGAACCGAGTCCGTGGTGATCAGCTCCTCAATGGTCGATTTTTCCAAACGCTCGAGGGCAAGCTTGCTGATGATCGCGTGAGAAACACCGGCAAATATGCGGTTCGCGCCTTGTTTGCGGAGGATTTCCGCAGCCGCAGTGAGCGTTCCGGCGGTTTCAGTCATGTCATCAACAAGGAGGACATCACGGCCTTGCACATCACCAATGACATTCATCGCCTCAACGCGGGTTGCGGAAATGCGGTGCTTCGCGACAATCGCAAGCTCGGCTCCAAGTGCGTCAGCGTAGGCTCTTGCCATTTTCACCCCGCCGACATCGGGCGATACCACAGTCAGGTTCGAAGGATCCGGATGGCGTTCGCGCAGGTAACCGATCAAAGCTGGCTTCGCATAAAGATGATCCACGGGGATGTCGAAAAAGCCCTGGATCTGCGGAGCGTGGAGATCCATCGTCAGCACCCGGTTCACACCGGCCGAAGTAAGCAGGTTTGCAACGAGCTTCGCGGTGATAGGCACGCGCGGCTGGTCTTTGCGATCCTGCCTCGCGTATCCGAAAAACGGCATCACCGCGGTAATACGCTCGGCACTGGCACGCCGCGCGGCATCCACAAGAATCAGCAATTCCATGATGTTGTGATTCGTGGGAGGACACGAGGGCTGAATGATGAAAACGTCTTCTCCCCTGACGTTTTCATTGATTTTCACAGCGGTTTCCCCGTCAGGGAAGGCCTCCACGAGAACATCAGCCAAAGGCTGTCCAAGGGTTTCTGCGATTTTTAAGGCAAGTGCACGATGTGCGGTTCCGCTGATGATTTTCATGGGCTGGTCAGGCCATTGTTCACAGACAAGGTATCACGGCAATACTTTCGAGGCAGAACGCTCATTTAACGGTTGAGCCATGGCGCTCATTTGAGCCATTGATCAATGTTTTCAGACGGCTTGTATTTGGCTCCTTCGATAAACTTGATCGTTTCCTGAAGGTATTTCGCATATTCGTTGCGCTTCTCCGGAGTGATGTCCTTCGGTAGCGCCCTTGCCTCCCTGATACTTTCATTTGCCAAAATAAACAGCGTCAGCGCCGCGCTCGGATCGCCCTCTTTCCATACATCTTTCGCAAGATTCCCGTAAAGAATGGCGATAAAATAATGGGAGCTACCGCCGCCCCGCATACCGAGCGTCTTTCGATACTCCTCCAAAGCGGTTTTGTATTCCCCTGCTTTCTCCAGAATTTTCCCGTAATTCTGATGAACGGTAATCCCGAGAAAACGATCCGTTCTGCTGTAATAACCGGATAGCTCCAGCCCCCTGTCCACGTAGATGGAGGCGAGCCGCAAGGTATCCAGCGAAGCGACCTCGTGCCCGGAATGAAACTGTTTGAGACCTTTTCCGTACAGGTGTTTGCCCAATTGAAAATTTGCCTCGAACGCGGGTTCCATATCTCCCGATAGTTTGATCGCCCGATGGAATTCCGCCTCAGCCTCTTCGTTGCGATCCATGTTGCTGAGGATCCTTGCCGCACTTACCGCTGAACCGGGATCAAAAGGATTCAGGACGGACGCTTTCGTAAAATCATCGAGTGCCAAGTTCACAAACACTTCCGCAATCTCCGGGGATGTTTCCGTGGCCAGCAACTCAAGATTCAATATTCCACGCTCTTCACGCAAAGATCTCAGCGGCCAAACCTTGAGAGCTTTCGTTATCGCATCGCTCTTGGCCTCAAGCCCAGACTCCGTCTCGCTGAAGTAAGTATCCCAAAGAATGAGCGAAACACGCGTTCCCTTCCAACCGAAGAACGCAAGGAAGCCAATCGATAGCACTGCCGCAAAAGTCATTAGCGAGGCACGAAAAGAATTCGCAACGGCGCGATCGTTATTCCTGTTCCAGGTTATACAGGCGGCTGAAAGGCAGAAGGCCATCAATATGGCTCCCGGGGGAATCCGGAATATCCCTTCAAAATTGGACTGGACGAAAATGCCACAAAAACCTGCCAGTCCGCCGATCCGCCAAGCATCCCCGGAGCTTAAAGTGATTTTGAGCAGTGGTGCTGCTTCTCTCCTCACGATTCGAGCAACTGCAAGAATAATGGCAGAAAAAACAAACACTAGTAGTAAGAGAAAACCAATAAAACCGTAGTCCGTGATCGTTTGCAGCAGTTCGTTGTGAACATGCTCAGGCCTCAGCCTACCCTGACTCATCGTCGCGCCATCCCAGAATTGAAAACACTCCCAACTGAAGCTTCGAGCACCTCCTCCTATCCACGGGTGAAGCCCGATACAGGAAAAGGCGATCCCGTAGAGATAGAGGCGGATCGAGCTGTCAGCGAACGCATCGATATCGACCTTATAACCCCGAGCCTCATGCGCATTGATCATTCCCAGGTATATGGCAACACCAACACCCAATAAAAAAAGCGGAATGACCAGAATACCTATGCTGAACCATTTGCTATCTTGCCGCCTTGCCACCACCAGGGCTAGAAACACGAGCACCATCCCGCCTCCGGCAAGTCCCAGAATGCCCCCGCGCGACCTAGTGTAATAAACTGCAACAGCGGCCATCAAAGCCAGAGTGCCAAATATGACCCTGAACAAAACCTTCTCCCTGGAAAAAAGGGCAAAAGCAGCGAGCACTAATGAGACAACAATCAGGAAAGACGCCCCATAGCTGTAGTGGGCGAAAAAGCCTGAGACCTTTGTCGAGTCATGATCTGGAAATACCATCATGTATCCCGGGGTTCGCATCTGCAAACAGACGACCCAAAGACTTGCCGCGGTGATCATGGCAGTGCCCCAGAGAAAAATTCTTTGAGCGGTGAAATCACGGCTCGCTGAGCGAAAGGAGACAAATGTGGCAACAGCCATTGCCGTAAGAAGAAGATCGGATTGCGCAAGTTCTTTGACAGGGGAGAAAGCAGCCCGTGCGGCAAGCCAGCACACGAGTAGAAATCCGGTCAGAACGATGACAAGATCGGCCTTTCCTCCCCGATTTTTCCAGACCTCCGGGAGCGCCGCCAAAATGGCCATGGCAAAACACAGCGAGGTTGGCCCCCAGGTCCAGATCCGCAGTTGCGGAGCAATCACTACCGA
>JBPOGC010000165.1:0-6145 GCA_051251795.1 Luteolibacter sp.
CCGAGGCATTTCGCGGTGAGCATTTCACCTTTCTTGCAGACGTCTTCGGCTTGCTCCACGCGGCCTTCGGCCAGCTCGGAGATGTGGACGAGTCCGTCTTTGCCAGGAAGCACTTCCATGAATACACCGAACTTGGTGATGGAAACGACGCGACCTGTGTAGGTCTGGCCGACTTCGATTTCCTGGAACATGCGGTCGATCATCGACTTGGCACGCTCGAGGCCTTCCTGTTTGGAGGCGTAGATGTGGACTGTGCCATCGTCTTCGATGTTCAGTTCCGCACCGGACTCGGCTTGGATGGCTTTGATGTTCTTGCCGCCAGGGCCGATGAGTTCGCCGATGCGATCCTGTGGGATTTTTACGGAAACGATGCGTGGCGCATGTGCGCTGAGTTCTTTCGGCTCGACGATGCTTTCAGCCATCTTGTCGATGATCTTGGTGCGGCCGTCTTTGGCGATCTTGATCGCTTCCTCGAGCATGGCGAGTGGGAGACCAGGGAGCTTGAGGTCAAGCTGGTATCCGGTAACACCTTCGCTGGTGCCGCAGAGCTTGAAGTCCATGTCGCCGTAGAAATCTTCGGAACCGATGATGTCCAAAAGCATTTTGTAGGAGCCCATGGTGCCGTCTTCCTTACCTTCGGTAACGAGGCCGACGGAGATACCACCGACAGGGCGGATGAGAGGGACGCCGGCATCGAGAAGAGCCATTGTGCCTGCACATACGGATGCCATCGAAGTGGAGCCGTTGGATTCCATGACTTCGGATGATACGCGCATGGCGTATGGGAAGTCTTCTTCGGCCGGGATGACGGGCTCGATGGAGCGCTCAGCGAGGGAACCGTGACCGATTTCGCGGCGGTTGATGCCACCCATACGTCCGCATTCGCCGACGGAGAATGGAGGGAAGTTGTAATGGAGGATGAAGCGTTTCTCATCAACACCACCTGCGTAGTTGTCGAAGTGTTGCTTTTCATCAGCTGGTGCGAGTGTGGCTATGCCGAGTGCCTGTGTCTCACCACGGGAGAAAATGGCGGAGCCATGAACGCGTGGAAGTGTGCCGACTTCACCGTAGAGTGCACGGAGATCGCCGATCTGGCGGCCGTCTGCGCGGAGTCCTTTTTCCATGATGGAAATACGGAACGCCTTTTTCTGAAGGTATTCGAAGGCTTGCTCGACATCGAAGTCAGTTGCTTCAGGAGCGCGCTCCTTGATGGCTGCTTCCACTTCGTTGCGGAGTGCGCCGACTTTCTTGGCACGCTCGGTTTTCGATGGTGCGTAGATAGCTGCCTCGATGCGGTCGCCGGCGATTTCGTAGGCGATTTCGAGGAGGTTCTCTTTGGCGAGGGTGAGTTCGTACTCACGCTTCTCTTTGCCGCATTTGGCAGCGAGTTCCTCCTGAGCTTCTACAAGTTTGGTTACTGCCGCTTGGGCGAAATGCAGGGATTTGATGAATTCTTCTTCAGGAAGCTCGTTGGCTTGCCCTTCGATCATGATGACGTCCTGCTTGTTGCCGACGTAGATGAGGTCGAGATCGCTGTCTTCGCGCTCGTCGTGCGTAGGGTTGATGAGGAACTCACCGTTTACGCGGCCAACACGCACAGCCCCGATAGGGCCGGCGAAGGGGATGTCGGAGATGCAGAGAGCGGCGGATGCGCCGTTCATTGCGAGAATGTCGGAATCGTTGACTCCGTCCGCACTGAGAAGGATGGCGACGATTTGTGTTTCGTAGAGGTAGCCTTTCGGGAAAAGCGGACGCAGTGGGCGGTCCGTCATGCGGCAGGTGAGGATTTCCTTCTCGGTAGGGCGGCCTTCACGCTTGAAGTAGCCTCCTGGGAAGACACCGGCTGCGGTGGCTTTCTCCTTATATTCCACGGAAAGTGGGAACCAGGTCTGACCCGGGCGCACTTTGGTTTGGGATACTGCGGTGACGAGGATGATGGTCTCCCCGCAAGTGACGGTTACTGCGCCGTCGGCGAGTTTGGCAAGTTTGCCGGTTTCAATCGTGATTGGGTTGCTTCCCACGTCGATCGTAGTGGATTGGATATTCATATGTGTGTATTTTCTTTCTTACGTCAAAGCCAGGCAGCCGTGTGCCGCCCGGGCTATCATTGGATTCCGGGAAAATTTCCCGAGGATGTCGTAGTTTCTTAAAACGGACACCCTTTTTGCAGAACAGCCACAGGAGAAACTCCCGTGGCTGTTGTTGCGAAATTGGTCGGACTTAGCGGCGTAGGCCAAGGTCGGTGATGAGCTTCTGGTAGTTCTCATCGCTTTTGCCCTTGATGTAATCAAGGAGCTTGCGGCGTTGGGAAACCATTTTCAGGAGCCCGCGGCGGGATGCGAAGTCTTTCTTATGGATAAGGAGGTGATCGGTGAGTTCGAAAATGCGCTTTGTGAGGAGCGCTACTTGGTAAGTGGCGCTGCCTGTGTCTTTTTCGTTCTGCTTGTAGTCCTTAAGGTCGATTACTTTCTGTTCTTGTTTTACGCTCATGTTGGTAAGGGATGGGATCCGCGTTCATCGCCGACCCGTCCTAGGGGCGCGCAATAAAGCGGGGAAAGGGCGGGGATGCAAGGGTTTTCCGCAGGTGGAAAAGGTTCAAGTCCATCCAAATACCTTGTTTTCCGCACAACTACTTAAGGGGTCTTAATTCTAGGAAATGCGATTCCATGGCATTTTAGCCAATAGCATACCCATCCCACATGTGTCCGTAATTCCCGCGAAGGCAAGACCGGCTCCGACAAAGCCAGGGAGGATCAGAAACCAAGGATTCATGAAGGCGCCAAGCAATGTGCCTATGAAAACCATGAGTCCAGCCGCAATCCTGACCTGTCTCTCCAGGGAGATCGCTGCCTTTCCGCGGTTGAGGTGAAAATCCCCGGAGCAGCAGGACTCGATCCCGCCCTCGACGACGACGACCGTTTCGCTCCCGGAAAGTTTCGCCTGTGCCTTCGTTGACCGTGCGCCCGATTTACACAAGAGGAAGACAGGTCCGGAAGCCACCTTCTCGCGGACTTTCGCGTCATTGATCTCATCCAGAGGGATTAGTTCACTGCCTTCGACAGAAATTTCGCGGAACTCCGCAGGAGTGCGGACATCGATGATTTGGGATGGGGAAACCTCCCCACGGGATAGTTTCTCGCCAAGGCTTTTTGCGGTGATCGTACTCATAATCGTTAGTTCTATCGATAACTGCGGAATTGATTTCGGCAACCAGCAAGATTCCCCTGTGCTATCTTAAAAAATGGATGTTCCGGTCATGTTGGTGAGCATCTCCAGTGCGAGGCAGCCTGCGGCGGAGTTGCCTTTTGGATTGAGCGGCGGGCTCCAGACGGCGACGGAGTATTTCCCTGGATAAACCGCTGCGATCCCGCCGCCTACTCCACTCTTTCCGGGTAGGCCGACGCGGAAAGCGAACTCGCCGGACTCGTCGTAGAAGCCGCAGGTGAGCATGAGAGCATTGATGCGTTTCGTGCGGCGGATGGAAAGCACCTGCTCCCCATTTTCCAGCCGACCATGGTTCATGAACACTGCGAAAGTCCGCGCCAATTCACCGCAGCTCATGCGGATGGAGCAAACGGCGCAGTAGAAATCGATGACGGCAATGATGTCGTTATGGATGTTGCCGAAGTCCTTCATGAAATTCAGCATCGCCAGATTCCGGTAAGCGACCTCGCGCTCGGATTTCATGACGTACTGGTCGAAATTGATATCATGTACGCCTGAGATGCGGCGGACGAAATCTAGGAACTCCGGCAGAGGATCATCGTAGAGGCTCATCAGAAAATCACAGACGACAAGCGCGCCGGAGTTGATGAACGGGTTCCGGGGAATGCCTCGCTCGTGTTCCAGCTGGATCAACGAGTTGAAAGGATCGCCGGACGGCTCGACGCCCACCCGCCTCCAGATTTTTCCACCCTCGGTGGATAGAACGAAGCTGATCAGCAGCACCTTGGTGATACTCTGGATGGAAAAGGCCTCGTCACTGTCTCCCACGGAAAACCCTTCGCCTTCCGCGGTGTGCAAGTGCATGCCGAATTTCCCCGGGGAAATCTTCGCGAGACCCGGGATATAAGAGGCGACCTGCCCCTGTGGAGGATCTGAGATGACCTTTGAGTGGATTTGTTCGAGAATACTTTGATAGTCTGGCATACTTTTGAGCGACGAACTTGGGATGCGTGGTTGGCGCGTCGCACTCTATATTTTCCGATTCCGAAATGAAATACCTGCTTCTCTTCTTTTCCGCATCCCTGGCATTCGCGAATCCTCTTTTGGAAAAAACGGATGATATGATCTCCGGCAGTGTCCCTCTGGTTTCCATCGAGACACTGGCAATTGAGGTGAAAAATGGAAAAGCTCCGGTCTTGCTGGATACGCGTGAGTGGGAGGAATACAAGGTCAGCCACATCCCGGGCGCGGTCTGGGTGGGTTACAAGACCTTTGATATCAAGCGCCTTGGGAACTTGGAAAATGGCTCTGGAATCATCGTTTATTGCTCCATCGGCTACCGGAGTGAGAAGATCGGCGAGAGGATGCAAGCGGCAGGTTTCCAAAATGTCCGGAACCTCCGTGGCGGGGTCTTCGCATGGGCGAATGACAAGCTGCCTTTGGAAAACGAAAACGGCCGTACCAAAACGGTTCACGGTTACAACAAGGCATGGTCGAATTACCTCGACCCCGCCGTTCCGAAAAAGCTCGACTAGAGTCACGCCAGCTAGAAGACCTCCGCTGCATCCCGCATGATAAATTTCCTCTACATATTCGACCTTACCGGAGTGTTTTTCTTCGCCGTTTCCGGAGCGATCGCCGGGCGGAAGAACGGGATGGATATTTTCGGGATGTTCATGCTCGGCCTGGTGACCTGCATCGGCGGCGGCACTTTGCGCAGTCTCCTGATCGGCGCGACCCCACCACCGGTTCTGACCGATCCTGCCTACTTGTCCCTCGCCATGGGCGCGACGATTGTCTCGTTGTTCGCTGAACCTCTCTGGGAAAAATGGAAAAGAGCGGTCTCGTTGTTTGATGCCGTCGGTCTGGGGCTTTTCGTTTGTATTGGCATACAAGTCGCGCAGAACCACGGCCAGACCTGGTGGGCCTGCCTGCTTATGGGATTGGTCACTGCCACATTTGGCGGGGTTCTGCGCGATCTATTGCGGGCTGAGGTTCCGCTCATTTTCAGAAAGGAAATTTACGCGACCGCCGCGCTGGTGGGAGGCATAGCTTATCTGATCTGCGATCACTTCGGTCTTCAGCCACGCTACAGCATTCCCATTACAACTGTCATCACCGGAGGGATTCGCTTCGCGGCGATCCAGTTCAATCTCCGGCTTCCCGGGCAGGCTCGGGAGTGATGTGATTAAGTATCTCGCTCTTCTAGATCAAAAATGTGAAGCAGCCTCTCCGCTCGCATCACATAGATGATGTAAACCAGATCTCCTTCGATCCGATGGAATATTCTGAGAGGAGGAATGGAAAGGTGGCGGTAGTTCGATCCGGGAAGATCGTGGGCAACGGGGTACATCTCAGGGAATTGCTCCAGCAGCTCGACCTTCTGGAAGACTTCTTTGATCAGACGCTTTGCTGCATCCGGATTATCGAGGGCGATATAATCGGCGATTTGTTCAAGATCCTGGAGCGCTGGATCAGTCCAAATCAGTCGAGCCATCTTGCCATTCTGGTTTTCGCGTCCGAGTGACTGACAACTCTATCCTTGGCAATCGCTTTTTCTCCTTTGGCGATGCCTTCGAGTAGTTGGATCCGATTTTCCATGGCCTCGTAGGATGCGACATCAACCAGATAGGCTGCGGGCAGTCCATGCTGGGTGATGAGAACTGGTTCACGTTCGGCGGTGACGGCAGAAATAAGCTCCGTTGCGCGGCGTTTCAGAGTGGTCACCAATTCAGTTTTCATCGGAGTGATACTAAAGTGATACTGGGCGGGATCAAGCTGATTTCTGAAGGCTATCCCACGAACAACCCCACAATCGCGGCGCTCGTCAGGTTTGAGAAGGTGCCGGCGGCTACGGCTTTGAAGCCTAGTTTTGCGATTTCGGAGCGGCGGTTGGGTGCCATGACTCCGAGGCCGCCTAGGAGGATGCCGATGGACGAGAGATTGGCGAAGCCGCAGAGGGCTACGGCGCCGATGGCTT
>JBPOGC010000166.1:0-6127 GCA_051251795.1 Luteolibacter sp.
CCACAACCCAAGCAAAAAGATTCGTAGGATTCGTGAGATTCGTGGTTCCAAAAAAACACAACCCCAGCCCATGACACAAGAACTCCCCGGTTCCCCCATGCGCCGCGCCCTAGCCACCGCAAAGGAAAGCGCGTCCCAAGGCTCCACCCTCCCCCCACCCATTCCGAAAAACTACTTTGGCCCCTCCCAAACACCTCCCCCACTCCCCACAAAAACCATCCCCACCCTCGCCGAGTCCGCCACCGCAGCCCGCGAAAAACTCACCAACGCCCGCGCCGAAGCCCTCCTCGACCAGTCCGAGCTCTCCCGCTTCAAAAGCCTCATCATCTTCGCCAAAACCCTCGTCGACAGCCGCTTCCAAGGCCGCCACAAATCCCCCGACCTCGGCGGCGGCGGAGAGTTCTCCGAATACCTCGCCTACGAGCCAGGCCGCCCCGTCCAGGACATCGATTGGCACGTCTTCGCCCGCTCACGCAAGCTCGTCATCCGCCGCTACCGCCAGGAGACCGACATGGACATCCACCTCCTCGTCGATGCCTCCGGCTCCATGGCCTACCGTGGCGGGGATCGTGAGGAAAAAGGCCTCAGCGCCTCCCGCATCGCCGCAGCACTCAGCTACCTCATGCACAATCAGGGCGACAAAACCTCCCTCACCCTCTTCGCAGATCGCATCCTCGATCACCACCCCTCCGGCGGCACCCGCCGCCACCTTCTCACCCTCCTACGCTCCCTCGTAAAACCAGCCCACGAAGCCACCGGAAAAACAGACCTCCTCGCCTCCATCGCCGAGTGCGAGCGCCTCATCAAACGCCGCGGCCGCCTTATCCTCATCTCAGACCTACTCGGCCACACCCCCAATGAAATCTTCGAAGCCCTCTCCCCCTTTGTCCACCGCGGCTTCGAGATCCTCATCATGCAAGTCACCGATCCCGATGAAATCACCCTCCCGGACGCCCCTCTCGCCCGCTTCGTCGACATGGAGACCGGCGAAACCGTCCAGGTGGAACCCTCCGAGATCCGCCACGAATACGAGCAACACATCCGCGCGAAAACCCGCGAGCTCTCCCGGAACGCCGCCCGCCACCGCATCGATTTCATCTCGCTCAACACCGCCTCCCCCTACCGCGAAGCCATCGAGGCCTACCTCGGCTTCCGCAAGAAATAGCCCGCCATGCACTTCCTCAACCCACTCCTCGCCTGGCTGGTTCCCCTCGTCACCATCCCCCTCATCATCCATTGGCTCAGCAGCCGCTTCCCGAAGAAATTCCTCTTCTCCTCCATCCACGACATCCGCAAGACCCTCGCCGGACGCTCCCGCATCTTCCGCTGGCGCCATCTCCTCATGATGCTGCTCCGCGCCCTCGCACTCATCGCCCTCCTCCTCGCCTTCCTCAAGCCCATCATCGCCTCACGCGCCACGGAGGAAAACCAGAAGCGCCGCATCATCCTCATGGTGGACCACTCCCTCTCCATGTCCCATTCGGAAAACGGAACCTCCGCCCGCTCCCGCGCACGCGCCGAGGTAAAACGCCTCCTCGACTCCCTCGAGGCAAACGACTCCTTCCAGCTCATCCGCGTCGGCCAATCCCCGAAAACCGCATTCACCGCCTTCTCCACCAACAAAGCCGCCGCCCTCAAATTCCTAGACCAATCCCCACCACCCCTAACCCACGCCGATTTCCGCTCCGCGAACCTCCTCGCCACAGAGCTCACCAAGCACGAAAAAACACCCCTCGACATCTACTACTTCTCAGACTTCCAGCGCCGCAACTGGGCCGACGTCTCCTTCGATGCCCTCCCGGAAAACGCCGGCCTCTACTTCGTCTCCGCCACCGAAAATCCCGAGCGCGCAAACCGCTCCATCTCCTCACTCGATCTGGAAACCGGAGCCGTCATCGCAGGCGGCGAAGCCCACCTCAAAGCCCGCGTCGCGAACCATTCCGCCAAGCCCTGGTCGGGAAAAATCGAAGCCGGCTTCACCCCCGCACACCTCCGGGAAAAGCAAATCACACTCCCCCCATGGTCGGAGACAGACATCACTTTCCCCGTCCCGGTTCCCTCCGGCGGCCTCCTGAAACTCACCGCCTCCCTCCCTAAGGACAGCCTCCCCACAGACGACTCCCGCCACCTCGCCGTCCAGGTCCAGGAGCGCGAGGAAGTCGTCCTCCTCACCGGCGATGAAGCCGAAACCGACACCCCCGCCCCACTTCTCTTCCTCGCCACCGCCGTAGATCCCTACGGAGAGGAAAAAGGAGTCTACACGCCAAAGCACCTTTCCCCCGCCGCCCTCACACCCGCCTCTCTCGCCGCCTCCTCCCGCATCGTAGCCTCCCGCCTCCCCGCCCTCACCGACCAACAGGCAGCCACCATCGTCACCTTCCTCCGGAACGGCGGCGGCATGATCCTCTTCCTCGATGGAGAAGCCGATCCCGCCAACCTCGCAAAAATAGGCAAGCTCGCCGGTGAACCCCTCCCGCTCACCCCCACCGAAAAACTCGACTCCCGGCACCTCCCCGGCGGCACCATGCGCGTCTCCAGCGGCGACTTCCGTTCACGCTTCCTACGCCTCTTCGAGGGCGTCCGCCGCCAGAATCTCGCCCACCTCGAGTTCTACGATCTCTACCACGCCTCCTCCACCGGCAACGGGAAAACCCTCCTCTCCTACACAGACGGCACCCCCGCCCTCACCGAAAACAACATCGGCCTCGGCACCCTCCTCATCTGCAATTTTTCCGCCGCGGAAACCTCCAGCAACCTCGCCCGCCAGCGCCTCTTCCCCGCCTGGATCCATGAAATGCTCCTCCAGCTCACAACCACCGCCACAGCCGCCCAGGAGCCGTTCCGCATAGGCGACAGCATTTCCGGTGAGACCTGGGCAACCGAAGCCCTCGGCCGCGATCTCCTCTCCCCCTCCGGGAAACCCACCCGCACCCGCACCGATACCCTCGGCGAGCGCGTCCGCCTCAGCTTCACCGCCACCTCACCCGGCTTCCACACCCTCCCCGATGCCCAGAACCGCGATCTCCTTGCCTTCGCCGTCAACACAGACCCGGATCAATCCGATCTCCGGACCATGGATCCCTCCATCCTCCCGGATCGCGCAGGCACCTCCCACCAGCAGGCCTCCTTCCTCGGCACCACCAGCGACTACCAGTCCCTCCTCCGTGGAAAACCAATCTTCCACTGGTTCATCCTAGCCGCCCTAGCCTTCCTCCTCCTCGAAGGCACGCTCTTCAAATCCTCCCGGAAAACCACCACATGACCTTCGATCCCGTCATACCCATACCATGGATCGTCCTCATCGCCGCCATCATGCTCGGCTCCGGCGCATGGTTCCAATTCCGCTCCGCCAGACATCTCGGCTTTTTTAAGAACACCTTCCTCCTCGTCACCCGGCTCCTCGCTCTGGCCATCACCGTCCTCCTTCTTCTCCAGCCAGTTCGTGAGGAAAAAATCCCAGTCCCTTCCCGGAAAAAATCCATCCTCTTCGCCATAGACAACTCCGCCAGCATGGCAGAGCCACACAGCACCGGTTCCTCCCGCCTCGATGCCGTCCGCGCCGATCTCGAGACCGCCGGAGTGTTCACCGAAAACGACGACACCCACCAGTTCTACACCTTCTCGGAAAAAATCGCCCCCCAGACCCCGGACTCCATCCGCCTCCTCCCGCCAAACGGCCAGACCACCCGCTTCGACACTTCCATCAACGCCCTCCTCCGCGCCTCCGTCCAGCCACCACCCGCAGGTATCATCGTCCTCTCGGATGGCCACGATTTCGATCTCATCCCCCCCTCCCGCACCGCCGCCACTGCCCGTGCCCGCGACATCCCCATCTTCACCATCCCCTACGGCACCTCCAAGTCCGCCCGCGACGTCACCGTCTCCATCGCGAACTACCACCCCCACACCTTCATCCGCCAGTCCACCCGCCTGGAGGCATTCATCCGCACCTTCGGCACACCCCACGAGAACATCACCGTCGACCTCATGCGCGATGGCCAGAAAGTCGACTCCAAGACCTTCGATTCAGGAAACGATTCCTTCCACAACGTCGCCTTCGATGTCTCCCACGAAGAAGCCGGCCAGTACGAATACACCTTCCGCCTCGCACCCGTCGCCAACGAGCAGGAACTCTCCAACAACACCGCCACCACCTACCTCAACGTCATCTCCGAGCGCATCCGCATCCTGGAAATCGAAGGCACACCCTTCTGGGACTCCACCTTCCTCCGCCGCTCCTTCGCCCGGAATGACAAGTTCGACATAGACTCCCTAGTCGCCTTCACCGGAGACCGCGTCCGCCCCATCCGCTCAAATCCCGAGCGCTCCGCGAAAGACCTCAAAGCCCCCGCCACCGTCGATGACTTCAAGCCCTACAACATCGTCGTCCTGGGCCGTGAAGCGGATCGCGTCATCGGCCTCGATGGCATCCGCGCCTTGGAAAAATGGGTGAAAAACGAAAACGGCATCCTCATCTTCTCACGCGGCAGACCGTGGTTCACCTCGGATGAAGCCGCCACCAACCTGGAGCCCATCGAGTGGGACATAGGCACTGCCAAAGGCACCCGCCTGGAAGTCACTCCCCAGGCCTCCTCCGTCTCCGCCTTCAATCTCCTCCGAGAAACCGCCGCCACCGACAACTTCCCGGAAGTCATCACCTTCAATGCCGCCGGAGCACCCAAAACCCTCGCTACTACGTTCTCCGTAGATAGCTCCCAGTCCCCCGCCATCGTCTACCGCCGCTACGGAGACGGCCAGACACTCTCCCTCGGCGTCGGCAACCTCTGGCGCTGGGTTTTCAATCCCAAAGCGGAATACGACAACAACGCCTACGACCGCTTCTGGGATCAGCTAGCCCTCTGGCTCCTCTCCAACGGCGGCGTCTCCCCCATAGAAGGCCTCAGCCTACGTGGCGACACCACCAACCTCCCCCTCGGCGAGACCATCCACTTCCGCCTCTCCGCACACGGCATGCCCATGCCATCCCCCCTGCCCTCCATCACCATCTACCGCGATACCATACCCGTCACCACCCTCACCCCCACAGCCTCGGAAAACGATTCCAACCTAGCCCTGACAGACTTCACCCCCCGCGCCACCGGCCGCTTCCAGGCGGAGATAAAAACAGCCGATGGAAAACTCATCCAGAACAACTTCATCGTCTTCCGCGAAAGCCTGGAGACCACCGAGACAGCCATCGATACCGGCTACCTACGCCAGCTCGCCACAGCCTCCGGAGGCCGCATGATCGAGCCCACCGAGATCCCCACCGTCATCGAGGAACTCCTCCGCGAAACCACCGACCAGGAACCCCTCATCCGCCGCACCTCCCTCTGGGACAACCCCTGGATCTACGCCCTCCTCTGCCTCCTCTTCGCCCTGGACTGGTATTCCCGCCGCCGCTGGGGTCTCACCTGAGCAAAGCGCCGCAGGCTCTGGACTGCTGCGGTTCTCATCCGCAGCTTTTCCAGTGAGCCGTCTTCCTCCCCAGCAAAAAACCACCGACAAAGACCACTCTCCCCCGGCACCAGAATGCGAAACAACCCTACCCAGCGCACCGCCCTGGAAATTCAGCCAAACAGGCGACTGGTCGATCTGGATCGATAAAGCGGATTTCTTCTCATCGAACAACCTCATCTTACTTTGAAAAGAACCCTTTTTACCAATTGGCTCAGCCATCCCCTGTTCCCATTCTTCCTGGTTATCAGTCGTCCAGACAATCTCGGCATGAACGGCTGATGTAAAAAGTAACGGGAGTATAAAATTGGGTTCTAAAAATCTTTCGTGAAAAGAGCTTACTGCAAATCAGTTTTTTCCTTTCAGGAATGCAGAAACGTATTGTTCAACGAAGCGCTTCCACTTCCGTGAAATAAGCACCACCGGCTTTGCCCTTGTCGTCGTAAAGATAGGTGACGAGCTCCGTCTCGCCAGCAGGGAGATCCAGCTCGAAGACGACACCTTTCGTGCCCGCTTCGACCGGTGCTTCGACCACTTTTCCCGCGATCTCAAGCTTCGCCTTCACCGCGACGACAGGCTTCCCAGCCTCTTTCGGCCATTGGCGCAGGGTAATGCGATACCGGCCCGCTTTTTTCACATCCACCATCCACGGCCCTGTGACTTTTGGCAG
>JBPOGC010000167.1:0-6114 GCA_051251795.1 Luteolibacter sp.
GAGTAGGTCGTCGCCAGGTATATGCCCCGTCTCAGGTAACACTGAGGCGGGGCTCTTTCGTGTCAAAATTTTGATGGAAACTTGTGGAAATCGCTGGTAGGCGAAGGTTTGGATACTTGGAGATTTAAACTCACAAACCGGACTAATTTGTTTGAAAATTCGACTGAATAGCGCGGGAATTCCGAAATGATCAATGTGGTTTGTGGAGTAGTTCGGAATGAAGACGGGCGTGTGCTGGCTTGCCGAAGGAGTTTTTGCCGGCCGGCCGGGGGGCTTTGGGAGTTTCCCGGGGGGAAGGTGGAGGATGAAGAGAATAGTGAAGATGCTTTGGAGAGAGAGCTTTTGGAGGAGTTGGGAATTGTGATCGAGGTGGAGGAGAAATTTCTGGCTGTAGCGGAATGGGAGGATGCGGGGGTGGAGCTCCGGCTCTCGGGGTATGAGTGTGTGATCGTTGGTGGTGAGCTTGTGGCTTTGGAGCATGAAGAGATCCGTTGGTGTGAGTTGGGTGAACTGGAGAGGTTGGAATGGGCGGAGCCGGATTTGCCGATCCTTGCCGAGCTGTTGGCGAAAGAATCGCTTTGAATTAGAGGGTGCCAGGCTCAGTTTTTTTTGACAAAGAGGTGGTCTCTGGGCTACTTCGCGGTTCAATTACTTTTCACGAAATATTATGAGCGAAACGACTTTAGAAAAACATACGTTCCAAGCCGAAATCCAACAGCTTCTGGACCTGGTGGTTCACTCGCTTTACACGGACAAGGACATTTTCCTGCGGGAGCTGATTTCCAACGCATCGGACTCGATGGAGAAGGTGCGTCACTTGGAAGGCACGGAGAAGGACTTCAAGGACGCGGGTGACGAACTTCAGATCACACTGGAGATCGACAAGGAAGGGAAGACGATTACTTTGACGGATCGCGGTGTGGGAATGACGCGTGAGGAGCTTGTGGAAAACCTTGGAACGATTGCGCATTCGGGAACGAAAGCGTTTTTGGAGCAACTGAAGGAAACCGGTGGAAGTCCTGCCGGGCTGATCGGTCAGTTCGGAGTCGGGTTTTACTCGGCATTTATGGTGGCGGATAAGGTGGAGGTTTTCAGCCGGTCCTGGAAAAGCGGTGCGGAGAATCTGCGCTGGGAGAGCGACGGGAAGACGGGCTATGAAATTGAGGAGACCGAGGAGCTTCCTCGCGGTGTGAAGATCGTTTTGCACCTCAATGAGAAGAGCGAAGATTTCCTGGAAGAATACAAGATCAAGACTCTGATCACCCAGTATAGCAATTTCGTAGGTTTTCCGATTCTGTTGGAAGGAAACCGGGTGAACGAGGTGGAAGCGCTTTGGCTCAAAAACAAGTCGGAGGTTTCTGAAGAGGAATACAAGGCGTTCTATCAGTTTGCCGGGAAGGCTTTTGATGACCCGAGCTACAGGCTTCACTTTTCTGCTGACGCGCCGATTACGATCAACGCGCTGATTTTCGCCCCTAGTGAAAATCCAGAAAAGATGGGACTTGGTAAGGTAGATGGTGGAGTTTCCCTGTATTGTAAAAAGGTTCTTATTGATTCCGAGCCGAAGGGACTGCTGCCGGACTGGTTGCGTTTTGTGAAGGGTGTGGTGGATAGTGCCGACCTGCCATTGAACATTTCCCGTGAGACCATGCAGGACAGCGCGCTGGTGCAGAAACTTAACAGTGTGATCAGCAAGCGAATCATCAAGATGTTTGAGAAGGAGTCCGCTGCGGATCCGGAGAAATACAGGGAGTTCTACAAGAAGTTCGAGCGTTACTTCAAAGAAGGGATCACCACTGATTTCGCGAACAAGGATGCCTTGGCCAAGTTACTCCGTTTTGAAAGCTCGATGACAGAGACAGGTGAGGTTTGCAGCTTCACGGATTACGTGGGGCGGATGAAGGACGAGCAGGAGAAGATCTATTACTTCATCGGGCAGAACAGGGATCAGATCGAGAGCGGGCCTTATGTGGAGGCTTTCAAACAGCGTGGCCTGGAAGTGATTTACTTCATGGACGCGGTGGATGAGTACGTTGTTGAGTCGCTTGCAGAGTTCGATGGGAAAAAACTCATTTCGATCCGCAATGCGGGTGTGGAGCTGGATGAAGCTGAGAATGAGGGGGACTCCTTGTCCGAAGAGGAAGTCACAGGGCTTTGCGAGTTTCTCCAGAACGAGCTGGGTGACGGGGTGACGAAGGTTTCCGGAGGGAAGCGTTTGGTTGACAGCCCGGTGATCGCGCTTGTGCCTGAAGATGGGATGAGTCCGCAAGTGCGCCAGATGATGAAGGCGATGGACGAGAATTTCAAAGACGAGGTGAAAGTGGAGCTGGAGGTCAATCCGAGGCACGCACTTGTCAGGAAACTGGCGGAGGTGAAGGAGAGCAATCCGGAGGTCGCGAAGCTGGTGGCGGCGCAACTTCTCGATAATGCGTTGATTGCGGCTGGCTTGCTGGACGATGCGCGGGAGACCATCAAGCGTATGAATAGCCTGATGGAGAAAGCGATGTCATAAGAAGGCTCGCGAACGAACCTTTTCAGAATTGCAGCACCTTCCTGGTTGGGGAGGTGCTGTTTTTTGTGCGTTGGGGACTAGGTGGAAAATATCGGTTGTATTTCCCGTATAACGCAAAAGCGTGACGGACTGAGACATTGACTCAAATTACCGAACTACTAAGTTATTATAAATAAACCCATGAAGCTTCTTAAACTCCTTACCTTATTTTCCATTTTGCTCGGCTCCGGGCAGTCATTTGCTGTGGAGGCATCCAAGAAAGAGGGTGAGGAGCTACGGAAGGCGGCTTTGGAAATCGACAAGTATATCGCCTCATTCTACCGGAAAAAGAAGCTGCCTGTGCCTAATGTGACAGACGATGCTACTTTCATGCGCCGAGCATTTTTGGTCGGAATCGGCCGGATTCCAACAGCGGAGGAGGCTTTGGCTTTTCTTGAAATCGAGGAGGAGGGAAAGCGCAGGGATCTGGTGGCATACTTGATGGGCTCGAAAGGGTATTCCAGCCATATGACAAACTGGGCTTTTGATTTGTTACGAATCCGCGATGGCAGACCTGGCACGTCCGCAACAAACCTTCCATACAGGGATTGGGTGCGCAGGGCGATGACCGACAACATGCGGTGGGATAATTTCACCACTGAGCTTCTGGCAAGCTCTGGCAATGGCTGGGATCCTGAGAGGGCGGCAGTCGGATACTATACGATAGACCGGGGGATGCCATTGGACAATCTGGCGAATACCATGCGGATCTTTTTGGGTTCTCAGATGGAGTGTGCGCAATGCCACGACGACTTTTTCGGTGAGACCGAGCGCAGAGACTTCTACCATCTCGCGGCCTTCACGGAAAACCAGAGCCAGATAAATGAAGATGTGATCCAAGAATTATACAGTGAGGAATCGAAGAACCGCTATGAGGACAAGGAATCATTTCAGGTCGCCAAATTTTTCAGGGACAAAATTTACCAAATGTCTCTGGGTGGGGATGGAGAAGGAAGAATCGAGCTTCCGGAAGATTATCAATACAGAGACGGTGATCCTGGGGAGCTGATAGGCGCCAGAACGCCCTTCGGAGATTCTGTGAGGATGTCGGATCGGAAAGCAGAAGGCGGTGGACGCGCGGAATTTGCGGAATGGGTAGTTAGCGGAACGGATGACCAGTTTTCCGGAGTGATAGCAAACCGCATGTGGCAGAAGATCATGGGCAAGGGTATCTATGAGCCGGTCGATGATTACCGTGACCCAAAGGAAACAGTTCATCCCGAATTGACATCGTATCTTGCGAATCTGATGGATCAGATGGATTATGATCTGAACGCTTTTCAGCATGTCCTGATGCTGACAAAAACTTTCCAGTTCGCGACAAATCCAAATCCTTCAGTCCTAACGGAGGGAGACGATTTCCACGGAAGGAAAATCGAGCGCCTGACAGCGGAGCAAATCTGGGATTCCCTGATCACTCTCTCCGCAGGTGATCCGGACAAGAAGCCGTTGAGAACCCTTGATACGAGAGTAAGTGTTTCCAGAGGATCGGATCTTGGGGGAATGAATATGGTAGAGCTTTCCGACGAGGTTCTAGAAATCGAATCAGCAGCCGAACTCAGGGCATACTTCAAAGACTTTAAGAAAAAGCTCAAGAAGAGTGGGGGCGCAGGAGGGGATGATAGCGACTCCATGATGGGTATGACATCAAAGCCGACTACCTATTCACAAGACTCTCCAGTCAGAGCCTCTGAATTACCTTCGCCGGCACCCAGGGATCATTTCCTGTATCTGTTTGGCGCATCCGATCGTGAAGTCGTTGAGGCGGCCAGTCTTGAGCCGAATGTAGGGCAGGTGCTTTCAATGATGAACGGTTTCGTCCAGAGAGAGCTTGTCGGAAAGAATAGAGCCCATGTTTACCAAAGTCTCAAAGGGGCTTCCTCGAATGAGGAAAAAATCCGGCGTATCTATGTGGCGATTCTGAGTCGCCCTCCAACTACGGAAGAGATGGTCTGGATGAAAGAGGAAATCGAGTCTCAGGGTGAGAACGGTTTCAGTAACATCGTTGCCGCGCTGGTGATGTCGTCTGAATTTTTATTCCTCCAATAATCCAAAAAAATCATGAAAGAATTTCTCAACAAAACAGACGAGCCGACCCGCAGACAATTCATGTTGAACGCAGCGCGCGCCTATCTGGGTGTGCATCTTTTCCCAATGATGGGCTCGACTGTAGCGAGCGCTGCTCCAGATGGCACTGCCAAAGGCGCGAAGGCGAAGCATGTGATCTATCTGTATATGGCGGGAGGTATGAGCCATCTGGATACCTTCGATCCGAAGCCGAAGAACAAGGATGTCATGGGGCCGACCGAAACCATGATGGGCAGTGCTGACATGGAAATCAGCAAGTTTCTTCCAAAAACGGCGGAAGTAATGGACAAGGCTTGCGTCATCAGCTCGCTGAACTCCACGCAAGGTGCTCACGAGCAAGGAAGCTACATCATGCACACGAGCTATACCAAGCGTGGGACGATCAAGCATCCGGCGCTCGGGTCATGGGTTGTCAAACTTGGTGGGAGATTGCATCCGGAGTTGCCCGGCTTTGTGGCGATCGACACTCCTGGGGATCAGTCCGGCGGTGGGTTCTTTGGTGCGAAATATTCTGCCGCTCCGATAGGTAGGCCGGATGCCGGCCTTCAGGATTCCACGAAGCCTTCTTACGTGGATGATGGTGATTTTGAGCGCCGTTTGACATTGGCAGACCGTCTGAACTCCCAGTTTCACAGCCGGTATCAGAACGCGGATGTCAAAGCCTATGAGGAACTCTACAAAGATGCGATTGCATTGATGAACTCGAAGGATCTCAAGGCGTTCGACTTGAGCGAGGAGAGCGCGGCCACGCGAAAGCTGTATGGTGATGGGAACTTCGCCCAAGGTTGTCTGCTAGCCCGCCGTCTTGTAGAGCATGACGTACGCTTTGTAGAGGTGCAGCTTGGCGGTTGGGATACTCATTACGATAATTTCACTGGAGTTGAAGGCCGTTGCAAGGAGTTCGACCAGGCATATGCGGCGTTGCTGACGGATCTTGAGAAACGTGGCAAGCTACAGGATACGCTTGTGGTGGTTGCCACCGAGTTCGGAAGAACTCCGACGATCAAGGCCAATCACTCAATGGGTCGGGATCACCATCCGAGCGCGTTCAGTTGTGTTTTGGCAGGAGGTGGGGTTGTCGGAGGGCAGCGCTATGGCAAAACTGACAAGAGTGGTAACAAGATCGAAGAGAACAAGGTCACGGTCCAGGATTTCAACGCGACCATCGGTTACGCTCTTGGACTGCCTTATGACCTTACCCTTATGTCACCCACGAAGCGTCCGTTCAAGCTGGCTGACAAGGGGACAGCTGTAACATCCATTTTCGGATAGGGGTAATTCTGGAGAATGGCTTGGTCGTTTCGGCAATGGTTCCGCTGCCGACCTTGTTGTGGGTGATAGTGGTTTCGTTTTCCAAACAGCTGAGCGAATCAACTGTCGGATTTTCGGAAATCCTGAAAGTCAGCTCAGCAAATAAACCAGATTTGGTAGTCTTTGGAGATCTGCCTACAGGTGGCTTTGCTATGTATTCTGGG
>JBPOGC010000168.1:0-6028 GCA_051251795.1 Luteolibacter sp.
GAGGCAGCCAAAGAGGAACCTTGACAGGCTTACAATGGGGTATTCAGAGTCTTCACTCCTCTGGAGCTTTTTCAGATTACCAAGAGAAACTTTTTTCCACCAAAGCTCTTTCCCACTACATCTTACTCATGAAAATTTTGATTACTGGCGGCGCAGGTTTCATTGGCTCCAATCTTGTAAGACAAATTCTTGAGCAAACCTCGCATGAAGTCGTCAATCTGGACAAGCTGACGTATGCGGGGAATGTTTCGTCACTCGGGGAATACTCGGCCGATCCGAGGCACACGTTCATCGAAGGCGATTTGTGTAACAATCAGCTTTTGGCGGAGATTTTCTCAAAACATAAGCCCGATGCTGTGATGCACCTTGCGGCTGAGAGCCATGTGGATAGATCGATTGACGGACCGGGCGCGTTTGTTGAGACGAATATTTTAGGGACGTATTATCTGCTGCAGGCGGCATTGGAACATTACCGTGGGCTGCCTGCCGTTGAGCGTGACGCCTTTCGTTTTCTACATGTTTCCACTGACGAGGTCTATGGTTCCTTGGGGCCGGAAGACGCTGGCTTTTCGGAAAAGACTCCGTATTCGCCGCATTCGCCATACTCAGCGAGCAAGGCGTCCTCAGACCATCTTGCACGCGCTTGGAAAGACACCTATGGCTTGCCTGTTCTAGTAACGAATTGTTCCAATAACTACGGACCTTTCCAATTTCCTGAAAAGCTAATTCCAGTCGTCATCCTGAAGTGTCTCAAAGGGGAAGAGATTCCAGTTTACGGTAAAGGCGAGAACATCCGGGACTGGCTCTATGTCGGCGATCATTGTTCGGCTCTCAGGACTGTTCTGGAAAAGGGCGTTCCTGGTGAGACTTACAATATCGGGGGCAATAACGAGCAGACAAACCTCGATCTGGTGAAGCACATTTGTAGCATTCTGGACGAGCTCAGACCTGGCACGGCACCTTACGAGTCCCTCATCACATTCGTCACGGATCGCCCGGGACATGATCTTCGCTATGCGATTGATCCGACCAAGATCCGCACGGAACTAAATTGGGAGCCATCCGAAACTTTCTCAACCGGTTTCCGCAAGACAATCGAATGGTATTTGGAGAATGAGGACTGGTGGAAAAGTATTCTCGACGGCAGTTATAAACTTGAGAGGCTCGGACAGGGTTGAGAGAACCCGCCCTTGTGCCTCCTGAATTAAGGAACACACAATCGAATTTCTAAAACAATGAAAGGCATCATCTTAGCAGGCGGAGCAGGCTCCAGGCTCTATCCACTCACCCTCGTAGCTAGCAAGCAACTGCAACCGGTTTATGACAAACCGATGATCTATCATCCTCTTACTACGTTGATCGAAGGAGGAATTCATGAGATTTGTCTGATTTCAACTCCTCATGATCTGCCCCGCTTCAAACAACTTCTTGGCGATGGCTCGAGAATGGGGATTTCCATCGAATACAGAGAGCAGGCGAAACCCGAAGGAATTGCACAGGCGTTCTTGATCGCTGAATCCTTTATTGGAGAAGATTCAGTTACTTTGATCCTCGGTGATAACATTTTCCATGGGGCATCCGGATTTTCCAAGGCGTTCGAGAAATTTGGAAAAGGAGCGATGGTTTTTGGTTATCATGTGCACGATCCTGAGCGTTACGGAGTTGTCGAATTCGATGCATCCGGGAAAGCGATTTCCATCGTAGAAAAGCCCGAGAAACCGGTAAGTAATTATGCAGTTCCCGGACTTTATATTTACGATAATGATGTTATTTCCATCACTAAGAACTTGAAACCTTCAGCCCGCGGAGAGCTGGAGATCACTGCCGTAAACGTGGAATATTTGAACCGTGGCACTCTTTCTGTAGAAAAACTGGATCGGGGCTTTGCGTGGCTTGATGCAGGAACAAGCACTTCACTTCATGAAGCGAGCGCCTATGTGCAGACCATCGAAAAACGGACGGGGACGAAAATCGGATGCCCGGAAGAGGCCGCGTGCCGCGCCGGCATCATTTCAGTCGATAAACTGGAGGAGATTGCTTCCGGGATGCCGAACTGTGAATACAAAGCTTATCTTTCCAACGTGATCTCCGAACAAAAACGCACTATCTAACTTTCAATAGCGATAACTCAAACATGATTTTACTTCTAGGAGCTACGGGATATATCGGACAGGCGTTTGAAGCCGCATTGGAAAAGAGGGGGGAACCCTTCGTCTCTCTGAGCCGTACACAGGTTGATTACACAAAATTCGTCCCGCTATACGAATATCTGGAGTCAAAGCGTCCGTCGTTTATTGTCAATGCCGCCGGTTACACCGGAAAGCCAAACGTTGATGCCTGTGAGACGGCAAAAGCGGACACCCTTCAGGGAAACACTCTTTTCCCCCAGTCTCTGGCACATGCTTGCGCAATTCTGGACATTCCTTTCGGCCATGTTTCTTCCGGGTGCATTTTTGCCGGTGCTCATGTGGACTATGGAAATGGCTGGGAGGTGGAGAAAAACATGACGAACCCGGCCTTTGTTGAAGTGGCACAAAACTCACCTGAGAAAATCCGGGGCTTTGACGAGTCCATGATACCGAATTTCTCATTCCGCGACGGTCCGTGCAGCTTCTACAGCGGCACAAAGGCTCTCGGGGAGGAAGCCATCGAAGGCATCGGAAACCACTACGTCTGGCGTCTGCGAATTCCCTTCGACGAGTTTGACAACAACCGCAACTATCTTTCAAAGATCCAGCGGTATGCGAAGGTTTATAACAATTTCAATTCCCTCTCGCACAGGGAAGACTACGTGGAGGCATGTCTCGATACGTGGTTCAAAAAAGCCCCTTTTGGAACCTACAACGTGACAAATCCCGGATATGTTTCAACAGCCGATGTCCTGGAGATGATCAAAGCAATCCTGAAGCCAGACCGGGAGTTTGAGTTCTGGGAAAGCGATGCTGACTTTTACGAGACTGGTGCGGTCGCAGCACGATCCAACTGTATAATGAACTCCTCGAAACTTCTGGATGCCGGAGTTGAAATCCGGTCTGTTGAAGCCGCTCTGGCCGAAGCTTTGGAAAATTGGAAGCCAGAGTGATAGATCAGGCTCTTCAGAAGTAGTGGCTTAGCATAGCTATCCCGAAGATTACCGTTAGCAGCCCAAGCAGAAGTAGCGCCCACCTCAGAAAGCGGGGAGGGAAAAGGGGCTGATTCTCAAGTTTGTTTATCCGATGGGTCAGAGTAGTAATGGAAGATTGTAGCTCCTTGTTTTCTGCGGTCAGTTTATGAACGATATCAGGTATTTTATCTATGCTAAGGCTCGGGTCTGATAAAACGGAAAGTTTTGCAGTCCGTTCGTGCAGGGACTTTATCATCAATAAATTCATCCCAAGGTAGCGGTATATCTTATTCTCTGGACTGAGATCTATAGGCGGTTCGGATTTCTCTTTGTCGGGATATTGATCCAGTGGCAAATAGGATCCGGTGAACTGTTCATGAAGTTGTGCGTTCTCTTCCTTAAAGTGTTCCAGGATGCCAAGACGAGTTTCCTCGGCAAGAAGTTGAGCGGAAGCCTTTGGGAGGTTCTTGGGAAGAAGTGAATTGAGCGCTACAAAAATTGAATTATCGGAAGTGCCTGAAAAAACGAATGGGTTGTGTGACAAGACATCGAGGATCGAATAGTCGTATGTCTCGTTCGTTCTAGGAACCTGAACTGGAGTGGAGTCTTCAATTCCAAGCCACTCGTATGTCAGAGCGGGGATATCTTTGACTGCGTGCAAAGGTATCACACGGACGGCGGCTCCTTGCTTTTTCCAGTCGAGTGCGATGTTAAGGAATTTTGGACTATGGTTCTGGAGCCTCTCCTCTACATAGGCGTTCAAGGATTGTCCTTTTCTGACTCCCCATTGTTTCCATGCTGACACAAGATACTCATCCTGACGGCGTATGAGATAAAGCACCTTTAGGTCAAAACGCCGCGAGAGGCTCCCAAATAAACAAGATGCCCTTGCACTTGTAAGGTTTTCGCTAGAGATGACAGCCCCTCTGAATCTTTCGTCCTGAAGAGCTGCCAATATTCGGGTCTCCAGCTCATCCATTTCATGTTGAGCCTTCTTCTCATCCGTGGCAGTGATAATCTCTTCGATCTTATAAAGAGGGTGTCCTTGAATCGCACCGTCAGTTGGAAAACCGAATGCCTCATCAGCTATTAGAATTCCATTTGATCGTATTGCGTCGGCATTCGCTCGCAGGGCAAGTTGGAGCGTTGAGGAAGCTACTTTGTTGTGGCCGATATGGATGAAGAGTTTCGGTCTCATTGAAAATTATTCGATCAGTTAAACCTGAAATCAACCGGAAGTGATTACTTGAGAGGTGAGAATACAACTCAAAATTCCAAGGTTCATTATTTACTTAATGTTAGATTTTTTAAGAAAATTTTTGGGTTGTAGGAAATTAAGGCTCCCAAACGATGGGTAGACTGCTGGCGTTTCTTTCGACAATCTCTACGATTACAAAATCGGGTTTCTCCCTTTCAATCAATTCTCGGTCGAGAAATCTGCCCCTGATCATTGTCGTCCGTTGGAAATGTTCGGTCAGGAACGGAATTAGGGCTCCGAAAAATGAATCCCCAAAAACCATTGCGACCGGCAGATCCGGATCTTCGATTGATGCATGTATATCAACTTTTGAAGGATCCTGACTTCCGCCAACTTGCTCAATTGTTGCCTTCCTAGGAAAGCTTTTGTCGAGAAGTGTCGCCGGTTCTAATTCCCATATGCCCTTCAGACCAAGCATGTTCACTAAATCATGAAAGTCGTCCGTGCCCGTATACCACCTGAAAGAGGAAAGAGGTTGTGGTTTCAGTCCGAGATGACTGACGATTCTCTTGTAGCCAAACCAAGCGCCGAGTGAAGACCAATGGGTATCCGGCGGATAGTAGGCAATTCCCTCTTTCTTTGCGTCAAGTAGATCATCGCGCAAATACAGAACATCGAGCGTGCTGCCAGTTGAGTTCAAGTAGGACAGAAACTGATCGATGCGTTTCGGAGAGTCACCCTTTTGCACCGTGATAGGAAGAAACTCAGGATATATCGCTACCTTGTTTGGTGGAATTACGACGATCATTCTACAACCGCGTTCTGCCAGCCAATCGCGCTGCTCTTCTAGCGTCGTGACGACGCCCGCCCAGCGGCTATCAGGAACGATGCTCCGCCCCTGATAGTCCAGAAGAACGCTGTTGCCGGTGTAAAAGAGCCATCCATCTTTTCCTATCACCACCATTTCTGAGGGAGAGTTTCCGAGGATGAACACGTCCAAAAATGCATTCGTTCCAACTAGCCGATCCCTGAATCCCACATGGTCGTTATAATATTTCTCAAAACCCGAGGGGAATTCTTGCACCGACTTTGCGGTCCAGTTCCACTCAGGAAGTGCAGCAAACTCCCGGTTCTCATCTTGGGACGGAAATTTGTCGATCTGGAGCCACATTTCGACAAGAGGAGCCCAAATGATCGCCATAAAGGAGATGATTAGAATCCAGTCCAGTAAGATGTGGGGACGCCGGTTTTGAGTGGATGGGTGTTTCATTTCCTTAGAATCGGAAGTAGATGAACGGATTGAAGGTTCCTGCTGCAAGACGTGTCATACAGAGGAGGAGTAGCGACACGAAGATGGCATACTGGATGATGGAAAAAGCGCCTTGCACACACGCTACGAGCCCGGGATTACCGGGTTGTCTTTCGCTCATGATTAGGGAAAAACGATTGAGCACCACTTTTCCGATAGGGATGCTGGCTAATACTCCGATTACGAGGCACGCGACTGTCTCAATATTGAGATAGGAAGCGGAGGTGACAAACCCATGAGCCGACGTGCTGCCTCTCATAACGCGAAGAAAATGGAAAGCCTGGTCTAACGAGTCGGATCTGAAAAGCACCCAGCCGACCAGTACCGCGAGTAGCGTAAAGCAATTCGAGAGCCCCGGCAGGCTCTTGAGTAACTTGGAAAACCCTAGTCTTTCGACTATCAGCAGGCCGCCATGGAA
>JBPOGC010000169.1:0-6005 GCA_051251795.1 Luteolibacter sp.
AGGTAGCCACTTTCAAGTGGCTCCAGCACAAACCTTCACTCCTCCTCACGCGGCTCACGTTTCCCACCCCTGAGACCAGGTCTCTCCGGTTTATCCTTCCGGTTCACCTCACCGTCGCCATTCGTATCCATCCGCGCAAAAATCTCCCGGCGCTTTTCTTCCGGCAACCGCGAGAAAAACTCACCTTTGCTCATCTCCTCGAAGCTAAGTCCCCTGCTATCGTCCGTGTCCAGCTCGCGGAACTCCTTACGCCTGGCTTCATCGCTTTTTTTGTTAAGGTGTATCTCTTTCGGTGACAATTTCCCGTTACCATTCTCGTCAAGACGTGTGAATAGAATCTCTTGTTTCTCTTTCTCAAGAGTCGAAATACGTGGCGATGCCGCGAACTCTTCCAGGGAAATCACTCCGTCCTTGTCCTTGTCCAGCCGTCTGAACATCTCCCCGGGCTGGTGCGGCTTCGGCTTGTCAGCCCTATGGAAAGACCCGGCACCGCGCTCCGCATCATCCTGCGCCTGCAAGAATGTAACAGCCGCCCCAACACCGAGTAAACAAACGAGGATTGTTTTCATATCAAATCAGTCTTCTATTTTCTGCCGAACAACGGCAACTTCATTAACAACACCCCACCCGGAAGAAAGTTCCGACTTAAAATTTCCCATTTTTTGAAGCCTTTCACGAGCACACAACATGCACATCAGCGAAATTCTTAGCAACCCGAAGCCCTCCCTTTCCTTTGAGTTCTATCCACCCAAGGCAACCGCCGCGTGGGAGGAACTCTACGACACCATCCGGGATCTCGACACCCTCGCCCCTTCCTTTGTCTCTGTCACCTATGGCGCGGGAGGCGGCACACGCGAGCTTACCCACGATCTCGTCGTCCGCATCAAGCAGACCACCAGTATCCCTCCCGTCCCCCACCTTACCTGCGTAGGCCACACCCGCGAGGAAATCGATAACGTCCTCACCCGCTACGCGGAAGCCGGGGTTTCCAACATTCTCGCACTCCGCGGAGATCCGCCGAAGAACCAGCCGGACTATGACTGGTCCCAAGGCGACTTCCGCTTCGCCGCCGATCTCGTCACCCATATCAAAAAGTTCAACGAATCGGGGAGACACCCGGATTCACGTGGTTTTGGAATCGGTGTCGCAGGCTTCCCGGAAGGTCACCCCACCACCCCCAACCGCGTCGAGGAACTCGATCATATGAAAGCAAAAGTAGATGCCGGTGCCGACTACATCTGCACCCAGCTCTTTTTCGACAACCACGACTTTTTCGACTACCGCGACCGCTGCTCCCTCGCCGGAATCAATGTCCCCATCATCGCCGGAATCATGCCCGTTTCCTCACGCGCCGGCATGAAACGCATGGCAGAACTTGCCGCAGGTGCACGCTACCCTGCCAAGCTCATCAAAGCCCTCAACCGCGCATCAGTGAAAAACGACCCCAAAGCCGTCGAGCGAGCCGGAATCCACTACGCAGCACAACAATGCGCCGAGCTCCTCGACAACGATGTGAAGGGAATCCACTTCTATACCCTCAATAAATCCCACGCTACCCGTCAGATTTACGCATCACTAGGGCTTTGAAAGCCAACGCGTTAGGGAAAACTTCAATAAAAAGCACGAATATCTGAAAGAACTGGCACGCGAGCCGCTTATTATGAGGCAGCGATCCGAACAAGACGCTGCCAGGTTTATTGGGTTTTCCTGTCGGATGATTGTTCGGGTCGCTTTTTTTATGCAGTGGAGTGTGGCTTTCAAGCCATCAAGGACAGCTTAGCCCTCCCTTGCCGCTTCATAAACCGTAACCACACCAAAGGTCATTGGATCGGCACTCGCCGCACGATACCCGGCTCCATTCAGTAGCGAGATCATCCTCTCCCCTGCCGGGAACTGCTCAATCGAGCCCCCCAGATACTCATAGGCATCCTTTTCCTTCGTCAGGAAACCGGCCATTTTTGGAAGCACATTGTGCAGATAAAATCGATACGGACTCCGCAACACTCCCTCCGGCAGCGAGAAGTCCAAGATAAACAAATGCCCACCCGGCTTCAGAACCCGCCTCATCTCCTTCAGTCCCAGCTCGTAATCACCCATATTACGCAGCCCGAAAGCGACTGTAACAACATCGAACTCCTCATCCCCGAAAGGCAGATCCAATGCATCCGCCACCAAGGTCTTCCGCACACCTCTCGATGAAGCATGCTCCAGCATCTCCGCGCAGAAATCAGTCGCCACCACCTCACATTCCGGAATCTCATCCTGAATCTTCAGCGCCAGATCCCCCGTACCACTTGCGACATCCATCAGCCTCTCCGGCTTCAGAGCCTTGATCCGCTTCGTCACCACATGGCGCCACCAGAAATCCATTCCACCGGAGAGAACGTGATTCGTCATTACATACCGGTCGGCAATCCGGGCAAAGGCATCACGAACGTAAACTGGATCTGGCATAGGCGCGGTAAGATGCACCCGCCAGCCCCCCGCGTCCAATCTCAATATGGAGAGCCAATATGGAGAGCCGGTCTTCGGCCGGCTTCTTATCCTGTCTACTTAATCAGCTTGGGAAATTTCTCCTGAAACCTCTCCAACCGGGGGATAGAAACCGCCCGTATGTAGCCATGGTTCGGATTCAGCTTCTCAAAATTCTGGTGATAATCTTCCCCCACCCAGAATTTCTCAAACGGATACACTTCAGCCGCCACTTCATCAGGTGCCAATTTCTTGTTCAGTTCAGCGATTTTCTCATCGATGGCCTTCTTCTGCTCCTCGTTCTGGTAGAAAATGATCGAGCGATACTGCGACCCATGATCCGGCTCCTGTCCGTTCACCTGAGTCACGTTCTGCGAACCAAAGTAAACATCCACCAGAGTAGCGAAATCTACCACCTTCGGGTCATAGATGATCTCCACCGCCTCGGCGTGACCGGTTTTACCCGTATTACTGGATTCATACGTAGGATTCTCCGTATGCCCGCCAGAGTATCCAGAGATTGATTCATCAACCCCTTTCACACTCTCGAAAACTGCTTCCACACACCAGAAGCAACCACTGGCAAAGTATGCCCGCGCCTTTCCGGCCTCCAACGGCACCTCCACCGGGTCTTTCTTTTGCATATCGATCTGTATCGTCCGATCCGTCTTTTGCTGTGAACAGGCAGTCGCCGCCAGAAGAAAGGTAAGCAATCCAATGAGAGAGAAATATCGTTTCATACTCATTGGATAAACTCGGTTGCCCACTTATTCCAACGGATTCCCATCCTTGAACAGATACTTCATCGCCTGCTCCATATCCTTGTCGCCACGCCCGGAGACGTTCACGATGATGATATCGGACTTCGGAAGCGATCCTGCCACTTTCAAAACGTAAGCCATCGCATGCGCCGTCTCCAACGCAGGGATGATCCCCTCGGTAGTCGCAAGATCCTTGAACCCTTCCAAAGCCTCGTCATCCGTCGCATAAGTGTATTCCACCCGCCCGGCCTCCTGCAGGAAAGCATGCTCGGGCCCGATGGCCGCATAATCCAGACCTGCGGAAACAGAATGCGTCAGCTCGATCTGCCCGTCATCATTCGCCAGCAACCAGGTCTTCGTCCCTTGCAAAACACCCAGCTTGCCTCCTTGGAAACGCGCAGCATGCCTCTCAGGGACAATCCCGTCACCACCGGCCTCCACACCCACCATACGGACATTTTCATCTTCCAGAAACGGGTGGAACAAGCCTATCGCATTCGATCCCCCACCCACACACGCCACCAGCATGTCCGGAAGACGGCCTTCACGCTCCAGGATCTGCTCCCGCGCCTCGATACCGATCACACGGTGGAAATCACGCACAATCATCGGAAACGGATGCGATCCCAGCGCCGAGCCAATGATGTAATGCGTGTTCTCCACGCTCGCCACCCAGTCCCGCATCGCCTCGCTCACAGCCTCTTTCAAAGTCGCTTGCCCGGCAGTCACCGCACGCACCTCCGCGCCCATCAGACGCATCCGCGCCACATTCAGCGCCTGCCGCTCCATGTCCACCTGCCCCATATAGATCACGCACTCCATGCCAAACCTCGCGCAAACCGTCGCCGTAGCCACACCGTGCTGCCCGGCTCCCGTCTCCGCGATGATACGCGTCTTACCAAGCCGTTTCGCCAGCAGGATCTGACCAATCGCATTGTTGATCTTGTGGGCACCGGTATGCAGCAGATCCTCCCTCTTCAGGTAAATCTTCGCCCCGCCCAGCTTTTCCGTCCACCGCTCCGCGAAATACAATGGAGTCGGCCGCCCCACGTAATTTTTCAAAAGCCCGTCCAGCTCTTCCTTGAAAGACGGATCAGCTTTCGCCTCCTCGTAAGCCTTCGCCAGATCCTGCAACGGAGTCATCAGCGTTTCCGGCACGAACATTCCTCCGAACTGTCCAAAGTGCCCTTTCGTATCGGGTAAAGTTTCCGTGTTCATGGTAGTTTCCAAATCGGTTTGAGTTTCTCGTATTCCGCTTTCGGCAATAGCACGTAAAGCGGACGGCGCCCCGGGTCAACAGCAGCTATGATTTCACGCAATTTACTCTCCACCATCGTTGTGCAACCCGCCGTGGCCGCAGCGCCCTCACGCCTCCAGATATGGAAAAAAATCGAGGAACCGCCATTCGGCACCACATTCGGATGCGCATTGTGCGCGATGAACATTTTCAGCGATTGAGGATAATCATTCTGCTTCATCTGCCCCTTCTTCTCCCACTCAGTCCTCGGCTCATGATCCAGGCTTAGAAAGCGATTGTAATACTCAGAGCTACCATCCTCCACCCACAGATCCCTCGGTGTCACCTGATGGTAAAACATCTTCGGATGCTTCTTCACGCTCTTGTGAGCACCCCACACCCCGCCTATATCAAACACCCCGGCCGGAGAACGCCCGTCCCCTTCCGCCTTCATTTTCACACCGGAAAAGTTCGGATGAATCCCCCGCCCCCACACCAGACCCTTGCTGCCCAGCCGCCCCTTCCACTCTCCACCCCTCTGCTTCCAGCTACCTCCGCTTTTTTCAAAATAGCGCAAAGTCACATGCGAGCTGTTCCAATCCTCCGCCACCCCCACAACACATTGCGAAGAAGCAGTGGGAAGCTCGAAACCCTGCGCAGCCATTGAACACATCAGGAAAACCAAAAAAGTGAAAAATTTCATGTCCAGTATTATGCTCCGGGAAAAATGAGATTTCCACAGGAATCCTTCGCGGATAGAAACAGCCTATGCGAACCAAGGCCATTTCCCTCCTCCAGGAACTCACAGAAGCCCATTCCATCTCCGGTCACGAAGACGAAGTCCGCGCCATCTTCGTAGACGAGCTCTCGGACGTAGGCCCACTCGCCACCGACAAGAACGGCTCCGTCATCTGCGCCCATGGAAAGGAAGGCCCCCGCGTCCTCATCGCCGGCCACATGGACGAAGTCGGCTTCATGGTGCAAAATCTCACCCAGGACGGATTCATCCAGTTCGTCACCATCGGCGGCTGGTGGAACCAGACCATGCTCGGCCAGCGAGTCGAAATCATGACACGCGGCGGGGAAAAAATCATCGGCGTCATCGGCACGAAACCCGTCCACTTCCTTCCCCCTGCACAGCGCGGCAACACCGTCCCCGTAGAGCAGATGTTCATCGATGTCGGAGCAACATCCCGCCGCGAGCTTGAGATGGATTTCAAAATCGCCCTGGGCGATCCCATCGCCCCCTCCTCCCCCTTCACCCCGCTCAGAAAAGAAGGGCACTACATGGCAAAAGCCTTCGACAACCGCGTCGGCATGGCCGCCACCATCCAGGCCGCACTCCACCTCCAGGACATCCCCCACCCGAACGAAATCGTCTTCGCCGGCAGCGTCCAGGAAGAAGTAGGCCTACGCGGAGCGCGCACCCTCGCCAATTTTGTAAAACCGGATATCGCCATCGTCCTGGAAGGCCCGCCCGCCGATGACACCCCCGGTTTCAACATCCTGGAAAGCCAGGGAAAACTCGGCGACGG
>JBPOGC010000017.1:0-27648 GCA_051251795.1 Luteolibacter sp.
CCGATCCGCAGGTTGCAATTCCTCACGAATCTTGACCTTTCGGATAACAAAATTGATGTGGCAAGTCTGGAACCTTGGTCATTAAGCAACGGCCAACAAGTGTTGCTGGAGGGAAATCGATTGTCGGAATAGTCTTTGGCGTTTGTCCTATTATATCGGCCATGGAAGGCATTTATTTTTTTGGAGAAAATCTCCGGTGGAACCTTGGGTGGAGCAATCCGAATCAGGGTGGAGCCTTTGTCGCGATGTTGATTCCATGGTTTTGGGCGATTGGTGGTCGAGTGGTTTTTAGAAGAGCCGGAGGTGTAAATCTTTTTAAGAATTCGTTACGGTGCGACTTCGCGGCCACTGTGATACTGATCTCAGAATTGGTGGTTTGGTTTTTGCTTTGCAAGACCTATAGCCGCGGGGCACTGGTTGCGGTGGTGGGAAGTGGGGGGCTTTTTTTTCTCTGGAACTTTTGGAGTAGTGGTTTTTTACCGGTAATTCGCCGCAACGATTCAATCAAGAGTGATTTGCTTCACAATCGCCGATGGAGAATTGCTTTGATGCGAGGTGTTCGTGTGACATCTGTGGGGGCATTGCTGTTTGCCACTGGTTTTTTCTCCCGTATCGAGCCTGGATTCGTATCACAAGACGCGTCCGCTGGAAACCGGCTCACTTTGTGGAAGGGAGGGTTGCAAATGATTGCGGAGGCTCCTTGGGGCGGATGGGGGGTGGATCAGTCAGGGAAGGGGTTTATGCACTGGTTTCAGCCATTAGAGGCCAATGAACAATATGCCGGGATGGTGAACAGCTATCTGCATGTGGGGGTGGAGTATGGTTTGCCCATGCTGGCAGTTGTGATGACGCTTGCCGTAGGGCTTGTGATGTTTTCGTTTTTCAGCAATTCACAAAAAAGTGATGTCTCGGCAGTTTCGTTGCCTCAAGGTGTTTCAGCTACGGTTTTGATGAGATATGCCATGGCTGGTGCTGGATGTTCGTTGGCGGTTTTTCTAATGGCGAATGTGTTTAGCACGCTTTGGGTTTTCGGGGGTTTGTGGTGGGTTCCCGCATTGGACGCGCTGATCATTCTGGCAATCGGCGGTTTCAGTCTCAGGCGCAAATTTTTCAGGAAATTCTGGAGTGTTCTGGCAATTGCGATGGCGTTTTCCGTCGTGGCCGTATTGGCGCTTTTTGTTACGGGGAAGACGATCAAAAGTGATCTTCAGGTTTCCTTTGACTCCAATGACAATCTTGTTGTGATCAATGCTGAAGAAGGAAAAAGAAGAATGCTTTTTATTCCTGAAGCATCCGTGCTTGGGGACAGTTGGGGGAAGGAGATTCGTCGGCTTGCAGCGACGGATCAATACCAGGAATACGTGATCGAAACTCCGTTTGGAGGGGCTGTGGATGACGGGGGGATTCCAAAATCCCAGCCCGATGCGATCGTCGCTTGCGGGAGTCAGTTTCCTGCCGGTTTTTCGACTTTGGTGAAAAATCCCGATGCGTTTCTCATTCTGGTGCATCCCGTCGGAAAGCCAATCATTCCGGAAGGAATCGAAGGGCGGGTGTCGTTAATTCTTCCTATGCTTGACACGGTCGGCGGTGCGCGTCGTTGGAGAGCCTTGGGAAAACGGAAGGGATGGGAGATTTCGGTCAGTCCGGGAGTTGGACAGGATGTTCGTCTGGCATGGCCTGAGGTTCTTGTGACGGAAGGTTGAACGGCATTACCTGTGCGAACCCAAGTTTCCGATATTTCCAAACGTTTTATGTTATTCCGCCTTCAGCCGGCTGACGCGCATGCGCTCTGCGATGACGAGTGCTTTGAAGCGGGTGTAGTCCTCTTCCTGTGTCCGGGAGAGGAGGCGGTAGGAGTAGTTGGGCCAGTGGCTGATTTCCTCAAGGGCGTTTTTCATGCGGAGATCGATGACCTCGCGGGTGTCGGTGCCGCGTGCGGAGAGGCGGGCGAGGAGTTCGGAATTGCTCTCCGGCATGACGAAGAGATCGACGGCGGCGGTGCGGATGACTTCGTCCGGACAGGCGCGTACCTGGATGGCGCCCTGGACGTCGAGATCCATGACTACATCGATTCCGAGGCCGAGGTGCCCGGTGACTTCCGACTTCAGGGTGCCGTAGAGGTTTTCGTGGACTTCCGCGCTTTCGAGAAATTCCCCGGCATCGCGTTTCTGGAGGAATTCCTCGCGGCTGAGGAAATAGTAGTCGCGTGCGTGGACTTCACCGTTTCTGGGCGGTCGGGTGCTGCAGGAGATGGAGTAGTGTGCTTCTCCTTCGTCCGCGAGGCGGCGGCAAAGTGTCGTTTTTCCTGAACCCGAGGGGCCTGAAACCACCATTAGCATACCCGTCCGTTGCGACATGGATGGGAGGCTAGGGGGAAACCTCAAACTTGAAACTGTAAATTTCAAAGATGATGGGACGGAAGGGTTTGGGCTGGCGGAAAATTCGGGTTTTTGGTTTTCTGATGGTATGCAACAGCCACCAGCGATACCGCCGACACTTTCTCCTGAGTCTAAGAAAAAAGGGATTCCTGCAATAGCATGGGTGGGGATCGGGTGCGGGGGATTGCTAATCCTGGGGATTATCGTGGCGGTGATTGGGGTGAGAATGTTTATGGGTAAGATGCAGGAGTTCACGGAAAATCCTGAGAAGGCTGCTGCGGAAATGATCGTGAAGTTTGATCCGAATCTGGACAAAGTTTCCCAGGATGATGAAAAGGGGGAGATGACGATCCGGACGAAAGATGGAGAGGAGATGACACTCTCGTATCAGGATATTTCAGAGGGGAAAATTACGATGGCGGATTCGGAAGGGAATATGGTTCCCTACGGATCCGGAGATCTTTCCGCAGTGCCGGCGTGGGTACCGCGCGCACCTGATCTGGCTGACGGGGTGAGTATGTATCACCAGGTTGCAAATAGCATGACTACAGGGCAATTTTCAGGAAAGACGGGTCAGTCCGCAGAGGAGCTGAAGGAGTTTTTTACCGAGGAGGCAGAGAATCTGGGAATGAATAACAGTTCATCGAGTTCGACCCAGGTGGGTGGGACGGGAACGATGGAGCTGGAGTTTTCAGGAGGAGGGAAGTCCTTGGTTTTCATGGTGATCGAGAGAGGTGGGGAGCCTACGACCGTTAGTACGTCCTACACCGAGAAATAGGGTTTGTACGGATGGGTGACGATTTTTGGACGAAACCGGGGGCTGGATGCGCTCATTGAGTTGAAGCAATCAAATTGCTTCTCACTTCTCGAAAAACTTGGCGCGGAGTTTGCGATACAGTCCTTACAACCAAAATCAAAACACCTATGAAAATCGTTCGTAAAACCAAAGACGGTGAAAGCCGCGAAGCCCTTCTCAAGGAATACTTTATCAACGCATCACTCATCGCTCTTCTGAAGCGTGTCGGCGAGGAAGCGGCAAAGGCCTCCCTTGCGACAAAGAGCCACCAAGGTGCAAAAGCGCTTGCACGGATCCAGAAATAGGATAAGAATTTTCTCACACACTAGGTCCATCGTAGGGCGGCTCATGAACGGGAAACTGCTCGCGAATGGCCTTACGGTGGGCCGATTTTTTTGTGTGGAATTAGGTCGGGGGAAAGTTTGTTTTATTAGGCTTTGGTTTGGTGTTAGATGGGCTCAATGAACTCAGAAAAGCCTTGTCCGGATTGCCCGGAAATTACCGCGGAACATAGCATAACGGAGGAGGAGATCCGGCAGCAGGAGATCTACGAGCTGGAGGTGGAGGAGAGATCCTGGCTGTCCGGGCCGCGCTCGCGGCTGCATGACCTTGGTGCGCTTTTCCGGGTAGGGCTGGATCTGGTGCGGGCATACCGGATTCTACATTTCGTAGGGCCCTGTGTGACGATCTTCGGATCGGCACGGACGAAGCCGGGAACGCGGTGGTATGAGTTGGCGAGGGAAATGGGTGCTGCCTGCGCGGAACTGGGATTCACGACTCTGACCGGGGGTGGGCCGGGGATCATGCAGGCGGGGAACCAGGGGGCGTATGAGCGCGGGGGGCACTCGATCGGGGTAAACATCGTTCTGCCCTTCGAACAGGATGTGAATCCCTACGTCCACCGTTCTGTGGATATGCGCTACTTCTTTACGAGAAAGACGATGCTGGTGAAGTATTCGTATGCTTTCATCGTGATGCCGGGCGGGGCAGGGACACTTGACGAGATGTTTGAGACGATGACGTTGATCCAGACGGGGAAGCTGAAGAACTTTCCGATCATCCTGATGGGCAAGGATTTCTGGCAGCCGCTGATGGACTTCGTTTATAAAATGGCGGAGGAGGGGACGATCAGTCCTGATGATCCGGAGCTGATTTTCTTCACGGACAGTGTGGAGGAGGCGAAGGCACATCTGCAGCGTCATGCGGTGCGTCAGTTCGGGCTGAGGAGGAAGATGGTGCCGAAGGCGATTCCGATATTGGGGGAGGGTTGAGGCGCAATGCGGTAGCGCCGCAGGCTTTTGGACTGCTGGGATTCCTATTCCCAGCTTTCAGGGGGGAATGCCAAAGTCTATCGGGAAGGTTCGGGTCGATCAGAAAGACGCACTGTGGGAAAAGCTGCGGATGACCGCAGCAGTCCCAGAGCCTCCGGCGGTTTTTGGATGCTATTTTGGGAGGAAGTAGGACTTTTGTTTCTCGGAGATGGGCATCCGGAGTTTTTCCATGGCGGCGAGCATGTCTTCCCAGAGCTTGCGTTTCACGTCGTTGGAGCCACCGCTTTGGAGGAGGTAGCTGGGGTGGTAGGTGACGCGTGCGGGGATGCCGGAGACTTCGTGCCACTGGCCGCGCATGGAGGTGACGGTGCCGTTGAGGCCGATGAGGCCTTCCGCGGCGGTGCCTCCGAGGGCGATGATGATCTTTGGGCGGATGACGGAGATTTCCGCGAGGACGAGGGGCAGGCAGGAGGCCATTTCCTCGGGGGTGGGTTTGCGGTTGTTGGTGGTTTGCTTCGGTAGGGCGGGGCGGAATTTCACGAGATTGGAGATGTAGACCTCCTCGCGTTTGACGCCCATGGCTTTGAGGATGCCATCGAGTTTCTGGCCGGCGGGGCCGACGAAGGGTTTTCCCTGGCGTTCCTCATTGTAGCCCGGGGCTTCACCTACGAGGAGGATTTCCGCGTCGGGGTTGCCAGTGGCGAAGACCATTCTTTCGCGGAGGGTGCCGAGGGAGCGGGCGGGTGCCCATTGCTCTGCCTGGGCGCGGAGGTTGGCGAGTTTTTCGGCTTTGGTGCCGCCGGAGATGGTGGCTTCGGTGACTGTGGCGGGGGTTGCTTCCCGGGCTGGAGCCTGTGTCGGGGTTTCCGTTTTTGACGCAGGTTTTTCGACAGGGGTTCTTGCACGTTTGTAGAGCTCTCGGAGGCTTTGGCGTGCTTCCTCGTCCAGGAAAACGTGGTTTTTGCCACGGGCCTGCTCGGCTTTTAGGAAGTCGATTACTGAGTCTACTGGGCGGGTCACGAGGTGGTTTTAGTGTGTTCTGACGGATGCTGCAACATTCCCGGTTTAAAACGGTAAGATTGCTTTCTTGTGGGCGGAGACCAGAGCTTTTAAAACCTGCCCATGTCGTTTTTTCCAGATATCCCAAAGATCCAATACGAAGGTCCCAAGTCGAAGAATCCGTTCGCGTTCAAGCAATACAATCCCGAGGAGATTGTAGCTGGGAAAACGATGAAAGATCATTGCCGGTTTGCGGCTGCTTACTGGCATGTGATGCGCAATGGGCTGTCAGATCCTTTTGGCGGGCCGACGGCGCTGATGCCCTGGGATGATGGTTCGGACTCGGTGGACAATGCGCTGAAGCGGGCGGATGTGTTCTTCGAGTTTCTGAACAAGACGGGGATCGATTACTACTGCTGGCATGACCGGGACATCGCTCCTGAGCTGGGGGATCTGGCGAAGTCGAACGCGGCGCTGGAGAAGGTGACGGATCATTTGCTGGGGCTTCAGAAGGAGCATGGGAAGAAACTGCTCTGGGGGACGGCGTGTTTGTTTTCCCATCCGCGTTATTCGCAGGGGGCGGGGACTTCACCGAACGCGGATGTGTTCGCTTACGGTGCGGCACAGGTGAAGGCGGCGATGGACGGGACGCTGAAGCTGGGCGGTGAGGGCTATACTTTCTGGGGAGGACGCGAGGGTTACTCTACGCTGCTGAACACGGACATGAAGCGGGAGCTGGACAATCTGGCGAACCTGCTGCACCTCGCGGTGGACTATGCGAAGAAGATCGGTTTCACAGGACAGTTTTACATTGAGCCGAAGCCGCGCGAGCCTTCCACGCACCAGTATGATTCCGACTCGGCGGCTTGTTTGAATTTCCTGCGCCAGTATGGGCTGATGGATCATTTCAAGCTGAACCTGGAGACGAATCACGCGACTCTGGCGGGGCATACGATGCTGCATGAGATGACTGTGGCGATCGATGCGGATGCTCTTGGATCAGTGGATGCGAACCAAGGCGATGAGCTGATCGGCTGGGATACGGATCAGTTCCCGACGGATATTTATCTGACCACGGAGATCATGCTGAAGATCCTGGAGATGGGTGGTCTGAAGACTGGAGGACTGAACTTCGATGCGAAGCGCAGGCGTGAGTCGCATGAGCCGGTGGATCTTTTCCATGCCCACATTGGCGGGATGGATGCGTTTGCACGCGGGTTGAAAATTGCGGCGGCGATCCGGGAAGACGGGCGTTTGCAAGAGTTCGTGGACAACCGTTACAGCAGCTGGACGAATGGGATCGGGGAGAAAATTTCCGGAAAATCAGTTTCGCTGGAAGAAGTCAGTGCCTATGCGCTTAGCAATGGCGAGCCGACTCTGGACTCGGGAAGGCAGGAAATGCTGGAGAATCTGGTGAACGAGTTCATCTGATTTTTCTCAAACGCAGGTGGGGCAGGTGCCGAAGAACTCCAGCTCATGGTAGAGATTCTGGTAGCCTGTCTTCTCGCGGATCTCGTCTTCCAGATCGTGGACGGGGCAGGGGGCTTTTACGGATTCGATTTTTCCGCAGCCGGTGCAGATGAGATAGTCGCTGTGCTTTCCGGGTTGGAGGAGTGTGAAGTAGGCGGCGCGCTCGTGGAGGCCGAGGCGGCGGATGATGCCGTTTTCCGTGAGGCGCTGGAGGAGGCGGTAGACGGTGGCTTTGTCGCATTGGTCGGCAAGGCGCTCCGAGGCGGCGAGCTCGGCGAGGGTCATGGGGCGGTCTGTCTCGATGAGGGTGGCGAGAAGCTCTTCGAGGGCTTTTGTGCGGCGCAGGCCTAGATCGCGGCAGCGGGCGACGGCTTGTTGCAGTTGGATTTTCGGCATAATTTTAGAGAAGTGTCTGCTGGGGATCGCCTGGATTCAAGGGTGGAGGTGGGGCGCCGATTTTCGCGTAGGCGGCGGGCATGGCGACGCGGCCGCGCGGGGTGCGCTGGACGAAGCCTTGCATGATGAGGAAGGGCTCGTGAACTTCCTCGAGGGTGGCGGCATCTTCACCGACGGCGACGGCGAGGGAGTTGAGGCCGACGGGGCCGCCGCCGAATTTGTAGATCATGGCTTCGAGGAGTCGCTTGTCCATTTCATCGAGGCCGTCGGAATCGATCTCGATCATGGCGAGGGCTGAGGCGGCGTTTTCCTGGTCGATGATGCCTTTTCCGCGGACTTGTGCGTAGTCGCGCACCCAGCGGAGGAGGGCGTTTGCGACGCGGGGTGTGCCGCGGGAGCGTGCGGCGACTTCGAGGGCACCGGGGCGGTGGATTTCGATTTCCAGGAGTCCGGCGGAGCGCTCGATGATGTCCGCGAGTTCCTCCTGATTGTAGTAGTCCAGGCGGTTGATGAGGCCGAAGCGGGAGCGGAGGGGGGCTGTGAGCATGCCGGAGCGCGTGGTGGCACCGACGAGGGTGAAACGGGGGAGATTGATCTGGATGGAGCGGGCGGAGGGGCCGGAATCGATGATGATGTCGAGGCGGTAGTCTTCCATGGCCGGGTAGAGGTATTCCTCGATGGCGGGGTGGAGGCGGTGGATCTCATCGATGAAGAGGATGTCGCCTTTCTGGATGTTCGTGAGGATGCCGGCGAGGTCTCCGGCTTTTTCAATCTGTGGGCCGGAGGTTGTGTGCATCTGGGTGCCGGCGGCATCGGCTATTAGATTGGCTAGAGTGGTCTTGCCAAGGCCGGGAGGGCCGGAGAGAAGGACGTGATCGAGGACATCGCCACGGCGTTTTGCTGCTTCCAGCATGAGGAGGACGCGCTCTTTTACTTTTTCCTGACCGATGAACTCGGAGAAGGCGGGTGGGCGCAGCGATACGTCGAAGGGTGTCGCTGGTGCTTCGGTTGTTTGCTGGTAGAAGTTTTCGGCCATCCGTGGAGAGACTTTAAATTTTAAATCCTAAACTCCAACTGCGAAATATGAAGGGCTTGGTTGAGGGGGGCTTTGAACCACGAATCTCACGAATTGAACGAATCTTTTGCTGGGGTTCCGCTGTTTTGAACCACGGAATACACTGAATACACGGAAATTGTGGAATTAATATTCAGTCTATTTGGAACGGTTGCGAGTTGGCTTTTTTTGCCCAGCGCTCGGCTGCGGTGGGTGGATTTTTAAGGAGTGGTGCGAAGTGGGCGGCCACCTTGCTCGGATCCAGGAAACGTGGTTTGTGCGGGGTTGGGGGCGCACTACTCGGGAGATCAATTTCCGTTAAGGAGAGAGTCTTTGATTTTTTGGATGGCTGTTTCTCCTCCATACTTCTGGATAATAGCGAAAAATTCGGGGTCGTCTAGGGAGAGGTTGTGAGCCTTTGTAAGAGCGATGATGTCTGACCAGTCCTGAGCCGTGTCTTCGCGGGCCGGTTGGTTGATGGCATGGAGTTTCAGTGCGATGATGGATGTGGCACTGGGTGTGGCAATGGGCTTTGGCTCGGTTTTTCCGAGACTTAGTGTCTCGAAGACCTGGTCATCGACTAGCATCAGGTCGATGGGCGGGAATGAGAAACCGGGGTAGGCTTCGTATTGGTGGAAGACCTTGGTCTGTGCGTAGGGGGTGTAGCTGAGTTTTTCGAGTTCCGCTTCCCAAGTGGCTGCTGCGGATTTTGGGATAAGGAGGTCGAGATCGAAGGTCGCTCTTGGGTGGCCTAGGACGGTGACGGCATGGCCACCAATCATAAGGGCGGGAAGGTTTTTTTCCCGAATGAGTTTTCCGATCGTGTTTAGAAAACTTTCCATTTTCGTTTAACTGCAGAGGGCTTTTTCATGAAGGGTCTGGAGCTGTTCCTCGGAGATTGTGGAGGGATCCGGGTAGTCGAAGATGCCGCCTTCGTAGTTGCGGAGGGTGACTTTTCCATCGGCGCTATCGACCACGTAGTTGGGGTTGACGGGGATTTTTCCGCCGCCGCCTGGGCCGTCGATGACGTACTGTGGAATGGCGTAGCCGGTGGTGTGGCCGCGTAGGTTCTCGATGATGTTTACGCCTTCGGCTACTGATGTGCGGAGGTGGGAGGAGCCGGTGATGAGATCGCACTGGTAGAGGTAGTACGGACGGGCGCGGCACATGAGGAGTTTGTGAACGAGGGCTTTCTGGATCTCGGGTGTGTCGTTTACTCCGCGCAGGAGGACGGACTGATTGCCGAGGGGGATGCCTGCTTCCGCGAGGCGGACGAGGCCGTCGCGGACTTCAGTGGTGAGTTCCTTGGGGTGGTTTGTGTGGATGGAGATGAAGAGGGGGTGGTGCTTCTTCAGCATGGCGCAGAGCTCCGGGGTGATGCGCTGGGGGAGGAAGACGGGGATGCGGGAGCCGATGCGCAGGAACTGGATGTGGGGGATGGCGCGGAGGCGGGTGAGGATTTTGTCGAGTTTGTTGTCGGAGAAGAGGAGGGGATCGCCGCCGGAGAGGAGGACGTCGCGGACTTCGGTGTGTTCCTCGAGGTATTTGAAGGCCATTTCCCACTGGGTCTCGAGCTGTTGCTCGCCGACTCCTGAGACTACGCGGGAGCGTGTGCAGTAGCGGCAGTAGGAGGCACAGCGGTCTGTGACGAGGAAAAGGACGCGATCCGGGTAGCGGTGGACGAGGCCGGGGACGGGCATGTGCGAGTCTTCGCCGCAGGGGTCTGCCAGTTCCTCGGGGGCTGTCCAGGCTTCCTCGATGCGGGGGATGACCTGGCGGCGGATGGGGCAGTCAGGATCGTCTTTGTCGATGAGGTTGAAGAAATGCGGTGTGATGGACATCGCGAGTTTGCTGCCTGCGAGGAGGACTCCGGCGCGTTCCTCATCGGTGAGGGTCATGTGCGCTTCGAGATCGGCAAGGGAGTCGATGCGGTTGCGGAGTTGCCATTTATGGTCATCCCATTTCTCCATGGCGGAGTCCGGCCAGTAGCCGGGGGCGTGGGATTGAAAGGTGGTATCGAGGTCGCTTGAGGAGGTCATTCGCAGAGTTGTTGAAGGGAGATCGGTCGTGTAGGAACGCTGCTGGGTCAAGATGTGATTTTCCGCAGGGGTGGAGCGGGATTATTTTGAAAGCCGCTGAACCAGCTCGATGAGGCGTCCGGTGGAGGCGGCGAGGGTGGGTGCGAAGGGAAGTTTTTCGTCTTTTTCCTCCGGGAGAAGTGTGGGGCGGGTGGCGACGCGGAGGGCGGGGAGGTTCATCTCGAAGAGGGTGGAGGCGAGGTCGAAGTCGTCTCCAAGGCAGGTGATTTCCGCACCAAGGATCTCGCCGAGGCCGTTGAACTCGGTAGTGGGATAGACTTCGGTATCACGTGAGGAGAGAATGAGCGGCTCTGCTGCGGACATGGCTTCGACGCAAAGAATAGCTTTCGCGGTGGGGCGTGAGTTGATGAGATCTTTTACGATGGTGGCGGTCTCGACGAGGGGTGATTCCGCTTCGTTGGCATGGGGGATGAAAAGGAAGCGGATGGGATGGGCTGGCTGGTCAGCGGCGAGAGCCTGGGCGGTGGCTATGGTGGCGACGATCCCGGTGGCGTTTTTTTCGGCTCCGGTGGATCCCAGTGGGGAATCGTAGGATGTGATGAGCCAGACGGGGGCTGCATCCTCGTTGGCAGATGGGATGGTGACCTGGATGAGTGGGAAGTCCGCGGGGCCTTTGGTGGTGAAGACTTCGAAGCCGATGTTTGACTGGCCGAGGAGGCCTTGGATCATGGAGGATGTGGCTGAGAGTCTTTCCGGTTCCGAGGTGTTGCGCTCGCCGATGAAGGTGATGATTTTCTTGAGGTTGTCCTCGATGTCGGAAATGGAAACGGACTGGGCGAAGCGCTTCTGGGAGGCGAGTTCGGTGGCTTTTTCGTCTTTGAAATATTTCACCAATGCGAAGGCACCCGAGGCGATGAGCCAGAGGGGGAGGATGATCAGAAGAATCGGGACGATGGGGAATTTCTTTTTCGCGGGCATGGTGTGCGGTCAAAGTCCGTCTGGTTTTTCTTTGGTCAATTTCTCTTCGTTGTCATTTTCCTCCTCGAACTCCTCGATTCCTTTCCTCCAGCGTTGGGAGATGAGGGGCCTGATAAATCCATAGACCAGGTATGCGCTGAAGAGGACGACAGGCATGATGAACTTGAACTGTATTGTAAGGACGGCGACTATAAGGGTGGCAATAATGGCGGTGAAGGTGCCGCGTGTTTTCCAGTCGATCGTTTTGAATGACGGGTAGCGGACATCACTGATCATGAGCCAGGAGAGGAAGAGCATGGCTCCGGCGAGGACGTATTTCCAAAAGCCGACTTCGTGGTCGTTTTCATAGAGATCAATGATGAGGAAGGTGAGGGAGGCGATGAAGCCTGCTGCCATGGGGATGGGGATGCCGCGGAAATCGTTGCTGGCGCCGGGTTTCTTGGGAAGATTTGCGAGGCAGTTGAAGCGGGCGAGGCGCATGGCTCCGCAGACGAGGTAGATGAGGGCGATGGCCCAGCCGACGTTTTCCAAGGGAAAGAGGACGGCGCGGGAGAGGAGCATGGCGGGAGCCATACCGAAGGAGATGATGTCCGCGAGGGAATCGAACTCCTGGCCGAAGGGTGAGTCCTGTCCACCGAGGCGGGCGAGGCGGCCATCGAGCAGATCGAATAGGCAGGAGCCGAAGATGAGGAGGATGGCGTATTGGTAATACTGGCGGCTGATCTCGTAGTATTCCTTGTAGTATTCGCGCCCAATGAGCTCGGTGGAGATGGTCTGGATCTCGATCTGGCCCTTGAGAACCATGAGTACGGCGAAGAAACCGCATGCGAGATTGCAGGCGGTCATGAGGTTCGGGAGGAAGTAGATCTTCGGCTCGTCCGGGTCTCGGTAGGTGGACATGGCGGGAATGTGTACTTTTGGTGGAAAAGTCTCAACTGCGAAGAATTTCCCGGATCCCGGGTTGCAAGGGACTGATTTGTCCGGAGGTTAGGAGATGGAAAGGACTATACTTATGATCGGTGGCAACTCCGGGATCGGCTTGGCGACGGCCAAGCTTCTGAAATCTTACGGGATCAATCTAATCGCGGCTTCGCGCAGCGGGGATCAACTGGAGGGACTGGGCATCCCGGTGCAGCCATTTGATGCGAAGAATCCGGGTGCGCTCGAGCTTCCGGAGACTTTGGACGGTTTGGTCTATTTTCCAGGGACGATCAATCTGAAGCCGTTTCACCGGCTGAGCATGGATGATTTCAGGAATGATTTTGAGATCAACTGCCTCGGCGCGGCGAATGCGATCCAGCAGGCTTTGCCGGCGTTGAAGAAGGCACCATCGGCTTCGGTTGTTTTGTTTTCGACTGTGGCGGTGGCGCAGGGGATGGTGTTTCACGCGTCCATCGCGGCGGCGAAGGCGGCTGTGGAGGGGCTGACAAAATCGCTGGCAGCGGAGCTGGCTCCTAAGATCCGGGTGAACGCGATCGCGCCCTCACTGACGGATACCCCGCTGGCGGCTCAGCTTCTGGGGACGGATGAGAAGCGTGCGGCATCTGCAAAGCGACATCCTCTCAATGAAGTGGGGAACGCGGGTGATGTGGCGAAGCTTGTCTCGTTTCTGCTTTCGGAGTCCTCGGCATTTATCACGGGACAGATCCACCGTCCTGATGGTGGGTTGTCATCAGTCCGCACATTTTAAGATGAAAACATTTAAGCTCTCCGATCTGGAGGAAATGGAAAAGCTGGCGCGGGTGCGGCTTGCGAACTCGCTGCCTGGGCCGAAACCGATTTCCCTGGTAGGGACTGTCAGTGGGAAAGGGGTGACAAACATTGCGCCGTTTTCCTCTGTGACACATCTGGGATCCAGTCCGGCGCTGATCGGACTGGTATCGAGGTCTGATGTGGTGGGGAGGGATACCTTGTCCAATATTCTGGAGACCGGTTCCTATACGATCAATCATGTGAGCGCCGGAATTTTGGAACAGGCACATCAGTGCTCCGCGCGCTATGAGGGATCCGAGTTTTTGGAGCCCGGGTTGAGTCCGTTGTTTGAGGATGGGGTGATGGCTCCATTCGTCGCAGAGGCGAAATTCCGGTTTGGTATGGAGCTTGTGGATACGGTGCCGATACCTGCAAATGGTACGGTGCTTATAGTAGGCCGGGTGGTTTTGATTCAGGCAGAGGATAAGTTTTTGGCGGGAGATGGCTCCGTGGATCTCGAAGGTCTGGGTTCTCTGGCATCGACAGCACTGGATACGTATTTTGAGGTGAAACAAATCGCACGGCTGCCTTATGCGAAGGCTGGCAACTAACGAAGATGACTGAGGCTACGCTTATTTTTCCGAACCAGCTTTTCGAGAATCATCCCGGAGTGGCTGATGGGAGATCGATTTATCTGGTGGAGGATCCGTTGATTTTCGGGAATGACGAGAGATACCCGGTGGCGTTTCATAAACAGAAGCTGGTGCTGCACCGTGCCTCGATGCAGGCCTATACTGATGAGCTGCGGGAGGCTGGGCATGTGGTCAACGCTGTGGCGTACACAAATTCCTACGAGGAGGCCTTGCCAGATGGATTGACTGATCTGCATGTGGCGGATCCGACGGATTTTATTTTGGAAATGAGGCTGAGGGCTTTTGCGAAAAAGCGGGGGGTGATGCTACATGTTCACGGGACTCCGGCGTTTCTTTCTCCGAAAGATTTTCTGGAGAAGCATATCGCCGGGCGAAAGAAGCCGTTCATGGCTAGCTTTTACCAAGCGCAACGCAAGCGGATGGATATCCTGGTGGATGAGGATGGGAATCCTGAGGGTGGGCAGTGGTCTTACGATGAGGAGAACAGGAAGAAACTGCCAAAGAATCATGAGCCACCGAGTGCTCCGAAAGCCGAGTGGAATGAGTATGTGGAAAAAGCCGTGGTGTGGGTGGAGAGAAATTTTTCCGGAAATCCGGGGATGGTGGATGATTTCCGGTATCCGGTGACGCGAGCTGATGCAAAGGCTTGGCTCAAGGAGTTTGTCGCGAAGCGCTTCGAGGAGTTTGGGCCGTATGAGGATGCGATTTCCACGAAGCACAGGTTCATCAACCACTCGCTGTTGACGCCTATGCTGAACGTGGGGCTTCTAACTCCCCAGGAGATCATTGATGCGGTTCTTTCGACAAAAAGGAAGATTCCGCTGAATTCGATGGAGGGATTCGTGCGGCAGGTGATCGGCTGGCGCGAGTTTATGCACGGAATTTACAAGCACCGTGGGGTGGAGATCCGGACGCGGAATTTTTTTGAGCACACGAGGAAGATTCCGAAGTCGTTTTATGATGGGACGACGGGGATTGCACCGATTGACAGGATCATCAAGCAGCTCATGGAGGATGCGTACTGCCATCACATCGAGAGGTTGATGATTCTGGGGAATTTCATGCTGCTGTGTCGGTTCGATCCGGATGAGGTCTGCCGGTGGTTCATGGAGCTGTTCGTCGATGCGTATGATTGGGTGATGGTGCCGAATGTTTATGGGATGTCGCAATTCGCCGATGGTGGGACGTTTACGACGAAGCCATACATTTCAGGATCGAACTATGTTCTGAAAATGTCCGATGAGAAAAAGGGGGAGTGGACACAGATTTGGGACGGGCTTTTCTGGACGTTCGTGGCGGATCACCGGGAACTATTCCTAAAGAATCCGCGATCTTCCATGATGGCCAGGACGTGGGAGAGGTTTTCCAAAGAGAAGCAGGCGAAGCTGGAGGGCTCGGCGCGGGAGTTTCTGGAAGGCTTGGGTTGAGGGTGATGTGGCATCCGATCTGCATTTGCGGGTGAAATGGCTTGGTATACGCCTACGGCGGAAATAACGGATGAGGATCGGGAGAAGGGACTCAAGGTTCTTTACTGGGAGAGCCTAAGCGCTCATGCGATGACCTTGCTGGTTACGGGGGCATTTTTGCCGGGGATGGCTCTGGCGCTGGGCGCGGGAAATTTCACAATCGGGGTGCTGGCGAGTTTTGCGCCAATTGCACAGATGGCTCAGATCCCGGCGATTCTTCTAATTGAGAAGGTGGGCTTGAGGAAGTTGATCACGGTTCTTTTCCAACTGGCTTCGCGGTTGTCACTGGTGGGGGCGGCGGTGGTTCCGTTTTTTGTGCCGGAGGACTACCAGGTGATCTCCTTCTCTGTGCTGATGATATTGTTTTTTCTCGGAAGTTCTTTTTCGGGATGCTCGAGAGCTTCGCTGATCAAGGATCTGGTACCGGAGAAAAGCAGGGGAGCGATTTTGGCATCCAGGTTGGCTGCTGCCACTGCGTTGGGGGCGGTACTGAGTCTTGTGGCGGGGTTCAGTATCGAGGGATTGACGGAATGGATGGGAGAGGCTTCCGACGCATATGGGGTGATCTTTTTGGTTTCCGCTGTTTGCGGGCTTTTCGGGGTATGGATGACGATGCGTTTTCCGGAGGTGAGGATGCCGCCGAAGAGCAAGGGGGCGGGGTGGATCAAGACTTTGATCTTGCCGGTAAAGGATACGAATTTCCGCAGGTTGTTGATTTTTTCCAGCGCGTGGAGTTTTACGGTGATCATGTCGGGAGCGTTTTTTACGGTGTATATGTTGAACCGTATCGGGATTCCGATGAGCTGGGTGATCCTGCTGGCGGTGCTGAGTCAGGTGACGAATATCCATTTCTTCCGCCTGTGGGGGCGGATCGCGGATCGTTATAGCAACAAGAGCGTGCTGGCGGTGTCTGTGCCGATGTTCATCGTGCTGTTGCTGCTGTATCCATTCACGACGATGCCGGAGAGGTATAGCATGACGGTGCCGCTGCTGGTGCTGATACACATCATCGGAGGTATCTCGACTGCGGGTTTTAACCTGTGTGCAGCGAACATTGCGCTGAGGCTGGCTCCGCATGGTAATGCTACTGCGTATCTTGGGACGAATGCGTTTTGCTCGGGATTATCGGCGGCGGTGGCTCCGATCGTGGGGGGACTGATCGGTAGCTATTTTGCAATCAAGGAGATCAATGTGAACATTTTCTACCGGGTGGATGCTGCGGATGTGGAGAACGCGGTCTCAATCCCGGCGCTAAGCTTCCGAGGGATTGATTTCGTGTTTTTCGCGGCTGCGATCATGGGGCTGTATGCCTGGCACAGGCTCTCGCTGATCGATGAGGAGGGGACGGTGAGCGAGGCCGCGGTGCGGGAGGAGATTTTCGCATCGGTGAAAAGCAGTTTCCTGAGCACCTCCGGACTAAGCATGGGGATGAGGCGGATGACGGCTTTCCCTTACGAGATGTTGCGCAGAAAGGGGAAACCGGTTTCGAAAACAGAGGTAAATCCGGCTCTGAGGGAGGATTCGGAACCGGAAGAAGAATCAAATTCCGAAGTTTAGGGTTTCAACGGGAAAAGTAGCTCTCTACGGTTCCGCCCCGTGCCAACCACTGCCATTCTCGCCCTCGAAGACGGACGCTGCTTCCATGGAACATCCTATGGAGCAAGCGGTACTATTACTGGAGAAATTTGCTTCAATACCTCGATGACAGGGTATCAGGAAGTGATCACCGATCCGTCATACCGTGGACAGATCGTAGCGATGACTTATCCGATGATCGGGAACTACGGTGTGAACCAAGCGGACAACGAGTCCGCCGGGCCGCATATCCGTGCGTTTGTGATTGAGGAGCTTTGCGAAATCCCATCGAACTGGCGTTCTGAGGAAAGTCTTTCGAGCTATCTGGAGAAGCACGGTATTCTGGGGATTGAGGGGGTTGATACGCGGGCACTGACGAAACATCTGCGCTCTCTTGGTGCGATGCGGGCATGTGTGACGACCGAGCTTTCCGAAGAAGAAGCTGTGGCTGCCGCGAAGGCTGCGCCATCCATGGAAGGTGCCGATTTTGTAAAAGAGGTTTCCACGAAAGAGGCTTACACTTGGACTGGAGAGTCCAGGAAATGGACGATGCCGAATGTTTCCCTGGGCGAGAGCGAGGCTTACACAGAGCTTCCCGAGCCGAAGTACAAGGTGGTCGCGATCGATCTGGGGCTGAAATACAATCAGTTGCGGATGCTGCGGCAGGCGGGGTTTGAGGTGGAGGTTGTCCCTTCTACCACGACTGCTGCGGAGATTCTCGGGAAAAATCCGGACGGGCTTTTCCTTACAAACGGCCCCGGAGATCCGGCGTCGCTGACTTACATTCACAAGGAGATCAAAGAGCTCATCACAAAGCTACCTACTTTCGGAATTTGTCTGGGCAACCAGCTACTTGCTCATGCCTACGGTGGAAAAACGTTCAAACTGAAGTTCGGTCATCGCGGAGGGAACCAGCCGGTGAAGGATCTGCGAACCGGTAAGATTTCCATCACATCGCAGAACCACGGTTTCGCAGTCGATCCTGAGTCTCTGCCTGAAGATGTGGAGGTCACCCATATCAACCTGAATGACAAGACGGTGGAGGGGATGAGACATACGAAGTATCCTGTTTTCTCGGTGCAATACCACCCGGAAGCCGCTCCCGGCCCGAATGACGCGGCTTACTTTTTCGAGGAATTTGCGGCTCTGATTGGAGAGAGTAAGAAAAACCGCGAATGAACGCGAACGAACGCGAATTGCTTCTGAAGGATGAGGTCTTTGCGATCGTTTCCTGCGCTATGGAAATATCCAATGGTCTTGGTTCTGGCTTATTGGAAAAAAACTATGAGAACGCTCTCGCTGTTGAGTTCTCTTACAGAGGTATTCCTTTTTCCCAGCAAGTCCGTTTTCCAGTGAAGTGGCGCGATGTGAAAGTGGGAGAATTCATTCCTGATCTAATAGCCCATGAGCAGGTCGTTATAGAGACAAAGACTATCGATCAAATCACGAGTATTGAGCGTGGACAGATATTGAACTATCTCCGGATTACCAATTTGCCAGTTGGACTTATCCTAAACTTCAAAAAACCACGCCTTGAGTGGGAGCGCATCGTCCTTACCCGGCGTCCACAAGAACCTAATCTTCATTAGCGTCTATTCGCGGTAAAAATTAAAATTTATGAACACAGTTATAACCGGGCTCCAATGGGGCGATGAAGGAAAAGGGAAGATCGTAGATTATCTGACGGAGACGGCCGATGTGGTGATTCGTGGACAGGGCGGTAATAATGCGGGGCATACGGTCATTGCCAAAGGCACAAAATACGTTCTCCACCTTCTACCTTCCGGGATTCTCTGGGATGATAAGATCAATGTGATTGGGAACGGCGTGGTGGTTGATCCGATTGGTCTGTGCGTGGAGATCAAGCGCGTCGAAGGGCAAGGGGTCGAGATCGGGGCAGAAAAGCTTCTGATTTCCGATCGTGCGCATGTGGTGCTTCCGTTTCATAAAGAGCTGGATGCCGCGCGGGAAATTTCCCTGGGAGACCAGAAGATCGGGACAACGAAGCGTGGCATCGGCCCGGCGTATGCGGACAAGGTGAACCGTTGTGGTCTGCGGATGGCGGATCTTCTGGATCGCCCGTTCGCAGAGGCTCAGATCGCAAAGCGTGTTGCCGAGGTAAACGAGATTTTGAGTAAATATGATCTGCCGACTTTCACAGCAGAGGCGGTAATCGAGGAGACTTACACGGCGTTTGAGCGGCTCCGTCCGCACGTGACGAATACGATTGCGGTTCTTCACAAGGCTTGGAAAGCGAAGAAGAATTTGCTCTTTGAAGGCGCGCAGGGGACTTTGCTGGATATTGATTTCGGAACGTATCCTTTTGTCACTTCATCGAATACCACTGCGGGTGGCTCGACTACTGGGACGGGGCTTCCGCCGACTGCGATTGAGGCTGTGATCGGGGTTTGCAAGGCCTACACGACACGGGTTGGTTCCGGGCCTTTCCCGACAGGTGACGAGGGGCTTTCCCAGTATCTTCACGATCTTGGAAGGGAATTTGGTGCTACGACAGGCCGGGCAAGGGGTTGTGGCTGGCTGGATACGGTTTTGCTCCGCTTCGCCTGTATGGTGAACGGGGTTACTGGCCTGGCTGTGACGAATGTGGATGGTCTGGACGAGTATGATGAGCTGAAAATCTGCGTCGCCTATGACGTAGATGGCGAGCGTCATGAGCTTCCGCCTGCGGATCGCTCGTTCTGGGATCGTGCGGTGCCGGTTTATGAAAGTCTTCCCGGTTGGAAAACGGATACGACTGCCTGTGAGTCCTATGATTCACTTCCGGAAAATGCGAAGGCGTATCTGACGAGGCTTTCCGAGCTTTGTGACGCGCCGATAGCTTTCGTAGGAGTCGGCCCGGACAGGGCACAGACATTGGCGAAATTTCCTGATAAGTAATTAGCCTTCGTCGTGGTCGTTGAAACTACCGCCGTATCCCGGGCGGTATAGGGTGAGTGGCGCGATACGAGCGACCTCTTGGAAATGTTTGTCGACGGCGTAAAGACGGATGCCGTCGTGGATGGCAATGGAGGCGATGAGGACGTCCAGCCAAGGTATGTTCAGGCCGTTTCCTCGTAGTTTCCAGGCCAGAGCCACGGCGCGATCCCAGTCTTCCTCCTTGCTGGGGCGGTAAGGGACTACAGAGAATTGCTGGCCCAAACGGGCACGCTCATTTTTCCGGGCGCCACCCAGAACCTCAAGCCGCACTGGAGAGCACCATTGCGCCTCGTAGGCTTCGAGCAAGCCCTCGACGGCCAGTTTCACTTTCATGTCACCGTCGCGCCGAAGGCTTTCGATCCAAGCCGATGAATCCACGAGAACCATCAGACTGAGTCCGGGTAAAGGGGTGGAACAGGATTGGCGAGATCAGCGCCGCTGGCATCTGCGGCAGGAGCGGGATAATCAAAAACACCCTCGCGGATCATGCGACCGAACTCGCGGGCTTTTTTCCGGCGTACGAATTCCGTGACTGCCCTGGCGATTGCTGGGCTCTTGCTCTTGTCTCCGGTGATTTCCATTAAATCGCTCAGGACTTCTTCTTCAAGGTCGACTGTGATTCTCATATGTGCAATTTGAGTTATATTGCATCAAAATCAAGATTAAATGATGAATTATGAGATTTTAATTCTTTATTTATGTGTTTTAGCTTGGCGCGGAGAATCGGAATCTCGATTTAGAAAGTAAAATCGAGAAGAATTGGACGGGTTTACCGATAGATAACGGGGACAAAACCTTCACTGGGTAGAGCTGTGATTTCCCTGAGACGAAACGGGTTGCCGATTAGGGCATCATAGGTGAACAATCATGCATGGCCTTACATCGGCGTTATCCTCTGATCTTCAATCCGCGTGCACGTAGCCAGAAGGGCGGGCGCACACGTCAGTTTCTGATGGAGCATGCGAATCGGTTTGTACTGTATGCGACGAACACTGGTGAGGAGGCGGTAGAGCTTGCGAGGAAGTTCGCTGACGAGGGGGAGCCGGTAGTGATCGCGGCGGGTGGCGACGGGACATTGAATGCGGTGGTCTCCGGGCTTGCAGGGAGCCGGACTGCGCTGGGGGTGATGCCGGCGGGGACGATGAATGTGTTTGCGAGGGAGATGGGGATTCCAGCGAACAGTTTGCCGAAAGCACTGGAGGTGATCGAGAAAGGCTTGATCCGGGAAGTTGATTTGTTTTCGGCAAACGGAGCGCCTTTCATGCAGATGGCGGGGGTGGGGTTTGACGCGCAGGTGATCGAGGAGACGAAGTGGGAGACGAAGAAGATGCTGGGACCTCTGGCGTATTTGCTTTCCGCAGTAAAAGTTCTCGGGGCGAAGCCACCGGTTCTGGAGATAACGACGGCGGAGGGGCGGAAGGAGAAAGGTGTCGCGGTTCTTTGCGGAAATGGCTCGCTCTACGGAGGGCAGTTCAAGCTTTTCCACAAGGCTGACAATCTGGACTCAATGCTGGATGTGATCGTTTTCAAAGAAGCGGGATACCGGCTGGTGCTCGACGCGTTGCACGGGATTGCACTGGGAGGGATCGACCTGGCGGCATCCACGAGTTATTTCCACTCCGAGGGCATCACAGTGAAATCAGATCGTGAAGTTCCGGTGGAAATCGACGGGGAGCTTCTGGGCCGTTTTTCAGAAATATCGTTCAAGGAAAACAGTACGCGGCTGAGGGTTCTCGCACCTGAGCAGCCATGTGCGACGCCGTTCACGGACGCTGTGCGATCGCTGATGCAGTGGCCGGTAAACAAGCCGTTGGAGCTGGAAGCAACAAAGACGCGGTGACAGAAGAGAAACAAGGCAAGGCTGGATTTTTCAAATGGATCAAACGATTGGTTCTGGCAGGTCTTCTCGTGATTCTGGTGGGAGTGGGAATCGTGATCTATGCGAATGTTATTGCTGTCTGGGCTTCACGGGGGCGCTTGTATGATGAGGCCTCCGAGTTGCCGGAGGCGAAGGTGGGCTTGGTCTTCGGGACCTCCGATAGCTACAAGGGGAGGGAGAACCGTTATTTCCGTTACAGGATCGATGCTGCGGTGGCGGTCTGGGAGGCTGGGAAGGTGGAGACGCTTTTGGTTTCGGGAGACAATCGGAGCAAATACTACAATGAGCCGGAAAAAATGAAGGCGGCATTGATCGAGGAAGGGGTGCCGAAGGATCGAATTGTCTGTGATTACGCGGGGCTGAGGACGCTTGATTCGGTGGTGCGGGCGAAAGAAATTTTCGGAGTGGAGACGGTTCTGGTGATCAGCCAGAGGTTCCAGAACGAGCGTGCGATCTATCTGGCACGTGCCCATGACATGGAAGCATATGGTTTCAACGCGGAGGATGTGGAGATCAATGCGGGCTCCAAGACGCGACTGCGCGAAGTCGGCGCGCGTGTGAAGATGTGGCTGGATGTGAATTTCCTCAACACGCGGCCAAAGCATCTGGGCGAAAAGGTGGAGATGCCGGAATAGCGGCGCTTATTCTTCGAGCTTGTATATGGCAATAGATGTGTTTTTGCCCTCGGAAATTGCGAAGATTGTTTTGCCATCGGCGGAGAGCGCGATGCCTTCGGCTTGTAGTAGTTGATGGGGTGGCAGGGGGCTTGCAGGTAGTGTAAATGCGTCTTCCCAGGTTTGGTCTTTTTCCCGGTGGAAGATAAATACACCGTAGTAAGTGAGTATGGCTGCGGTCTTGCCGTTTGCGGAGATGTCAAAGGCGGTGGGTTGGCTCGCGAAGGGGATGAGATTGAAATCGGGCGGTTTTACATCGGTGGACCCGATGAGCCTGGCGGTCTGGATGCCTTTGTCTTTGGGGAAGAGAGTTAGCTCGTAGATTTCCGGTGGTTTGGTGCGTTTGGAAATCAGGATGATTTTCCCGGTGTCCGGATCGACTGAAACAGCTTCGCAGTCACGCGCGCCATCGGGGTATTGGAATTCGATGGTGCGGTAGTCGTGGATTTTTCCAGTCGCAGGGATGGCTGGCTCGGGAAGGATGTGGATAAAACCGGATTTCCGGCGGGCGGCGTTGTCCCCGGTATCCGCGACCAGGAGGTAAGGTTTTCCTTTGAAAGTGAAAGAAGCGAGATCTTCCCAGTCGCGGTTTCTTGCATTTTCCAGAGAGACGAAACCAAGAGCCTCACCCGATAGATTGGAGAGGTGGATCTCTGGTTTTGCGCCACTGTCATTAATGATCCAAAGAAGGGATTTGTCAGTCGGGGAGATTGCAAGGCCGCTTGCTTCCATGATGGATTCCGAGACGAGTTTCGGTGGATCAGGTTGGAGCTTGAACTGAGCCTGAGCGGATAGGCTGGAAATGAGCAGAGGGATGACGAGAAGTAGTTTCATTTCCAATAAAGAAGCCCGGATCTTTTCAGAAACCGGGCTTCGTTGAGATGTTATTTTTCGTAGTCGATCAGTCTTTGACGCGGCCTTGGTAGCTAGCGTCGTCTGTTTTGACAGAGATGCGCTCACCTTGGTTGATGAATAGAGGTACGTTCACGTTCAGACCGGTTTCCATGGTGGCAGGCTTGAAAACGTTGTTGGCAGAGTCGCCTTTCACTCCCTCGGAGGATTCCTTGACGGTCATGACCATTGTCAACGGGAGCTCGATGTTTACAACGATGCCGTCCGCGATGAGGAGGGTGTAGAGCTGCCCATCGATGAGGTAGTCTTTCACGTCTTCGATCAGGTCTTCGTAGACAACAATGTCGTCATAAGTCTCAGGGTGAAGAAAGTGATAGCCCTCGGTGTCCTTGTAGGAATACTCGTGGCCGATTTTTTCCAAATGAACCCCTTCCATCGAGTCATTGGAGGTCATACGCAGATTTGACATCTTTTTCGAAGCGACGGAACGGATGGACATCTGGACGTAGGATGCCATGCGCGGAGGTGTCTTTAGCTCGTGATCGGTGACGAGGCAGACCTCGTTGTTGTGGCGGACTGCATGTCCCTTGCGGAGGTTGATTACGTTGACGCTTGCCATAATGGTGTGGGGCATTGGGTAGGGGACTGCCCTACCGTTTGCAAGGGAAATGCTGGGGCATGCCCTGGGGGAGACTGGACGATTTACTCCACAGGAATGTCTTCCTCGCCGTAAAAGCTCTTGATGTAGCCGTATTCCACGAGGGTGTCCTGCCACGGTGCGACGATGTTCGGGTTGCGGAAAATGCGATTGGCGCGGGCGAGCCATTCCTCTGCTTTGATATTGTCACCTTCATCGTAGGCGATGGTGGCCTTGGCGTAGTAGTAGTATGGAGAGTCGTCCTGGAAGTCGTATTTCTCCGCGAGGATGATGGCCTCGTCTTTTTGATCGAGCTTCAGTTTGCAGAGGAGGATCTTGAATTCGACGAGGCGGGAGAGTCCGGAGCCGTCTTCCGGAATAGCGGCGAACACTTTTTCAAAGATGTCATGCGACTTCTGCCATTCCTTAGTCACAAAGTAGACTTCGCCGATATTGAACAGGATGCTGGTGCTTTTTGGATTGATCTCATTCGCCATTTTCAGGGCTTCCATGGCCTTGTCAAAGTTCCTCATCTCCACGTAACAGGAGCCTTCGAGATTCATCAGTTCGGCGCTGTTTGGGAATATCTGCTCTGCCTCGTCGATAGCATCGAGGCACTCGAAAATCCGCTTTTGTTGAAAAAAGCGGACGGCCTCGCCGAAGTTTTTCGCGAAGTCCTTGCGGTCTTCTTCAGGTAGGTTGAGGAATTCCTTCTGGCTTGGAAGGAGATCATCGACCTTGTCCACAGGAGAGACTTCAGTCACCTGGGCATGGATCTGACAGGCGAGGAGAAATATAAAGAGGAAGATTTTTTTCATGTTCAAAGCTTTCTCTAGAAATTTTAGCGGTAGTTCCGATCCGGGGCAAGGGGGAAGATGGACCGGCTTAGGTGGCAGCCCGCTTTTCCATGAGAAGGAGGAAGGGTGCGGGTTTTTTCGATGCGACTATGCTGTAGCGGGCGGTGTGGTTGTCCTCAAAGGATGAAAAGAATTCTTCCACTACTGCTGATTCATCGATGCCGCCGGAGTGGCCGGTGTAGCAGACGACTGCCAGGTGGCCGCCGGTCCTGAGAAGTTTTTCGGCTGAAGAGAGGGCGGCGAGGGTTGTTTCCGGGTGGGTGCTGGTGCCGTGTTTTTTCCCGGGGAGGTAGCCGAGATTGAAGAAAACCGCCGAGACGCTGCCAGGGGTGGCCAGTTCGTGGAGCTTGCTGTGGCAGTGGAGGTGGAGGGTGACGTTGTCGGGACAGTTTTCCTGGCGGAGGCGGTCGCGGGTGTTTTCCAAGGCGTCCTGTTCGAGATCGATTGCGATGACTTGTCCGGTTTCCCCGACAGCTTCTGAGAGAAAAACCGTGTCGTAGCCGTTGCCGGCTGTGGCGTCTATGACGAGTGCTCCGGGGGCGATTTCCTCCTTGAGGAGAAGATGCAGGATGTGGGTGGGGCCGGGTGGGAACATTCCTGACTCTCAACCTTCAATTTTCAACTTTCAATCAAGACTTAGGATGAAGTCGTCTTCGGGTGGGGTGTCGTTTTCGATCCAGTCGGCCAACATTGTGGCGATGCGAGGCGCGTAGAGAGTTCCTTTTGATCCGAGGGCGTTGAAGATCCAGTCGCCGGTTTTGTTTTTTCCGATGAGGGGCTGGCTGCGGCGGAGTATGGGGCGGATGCCGGCCACGTGATCGGTGATTTCGAATTCCGGGCCGCCGAGTTTGTTTGCGATTTCTGTAATGCGTTCAAGACCGGGCTGGGTGGGGGATTCGTCGAGCTGGTTCCACTCGTAGGTGGAGCCGATGCGGAAGGTGTTGTCTCCGATGGGGACGAGCCAACCGCCAGCGCCGATGCGGATGTGTGTTTCCGGCCAGGGGGCGCTGACTGTGATTATTTCCCCTTTTGCGCAGCGGTGTGTGCCTAGCTGATCATGCAGAAGGCCAGCGGCACCTTCGCAGAGGATGCGGCGCGGGTGGGGGAGTGAGGTGTCTTGTTCGGAAATACTATGGATGCCGTATTTCTGGAAATAGATGGCGGAGGCTTCGATGAAGAGGGCTGTGTCAATGCGGCCACCGCCTGTGAGTTCGACGGCTCCGGTGAAGTTTTCCGGGACTGAAAGAGAGATAGATTTGAGCCAAGGCTTCGTTTCCGGGTTATTGAGTTTTCCTTGGATCTTTTTCCATTCCTTTTCCGAAGACGCGAGTCGGAGGATGGGTAGGGGATGCCAGATTCTTACGGAGAGCTTTTGCTCGATGCTCTTGAAAAATGCGATGGCTTCCGGGTGAAACTCCCCGATGCGCCAGCTTGGCTGAAAATTCTTCCCGGTGATGGGATTGATAAGGCCGGCGGCGACACGGGTGCTGCCTCCCGTGCCTTTGTCGGAGATGTGGAAGGAGATGCCTCGTTCTAAAAACTCCCAGGCGAGACAAGTGCCAGCAAGACCTTGGCCGACGATGAGCCAAGGCGTTCCGGAGTTTGGTTGTTTGGTTTGCAAGGTGGCAGAGTGTTCTTGAACAGCGGTATGGCTGCAAGCCGGTGTTTTCGGGAAAAAGAAGTCAGATGCCCGGGGGCAGAGTGCCAAGCGGTGTTCCGTCGCCTAAGTTTACAACCGGCTACAACTAGCCAAACCCTACTCTTGATATGTGGGATGAATTGCCTGCCTAAACCAAGTCTGACAAGAGCAATATATTTATGGGGAGACAGGCTATAGAGAGAATGCAGCTGCAATCTTATGTTGTTCAACATGAGTATGTTAGAGTTGCTTTTGATTTTTATTCTAAAAGAAATCTTGATTTGCTGTGGACTCCGTGGGTGTTATATCAGGTGAAATCTGAATTGGTTTCCAATCGTTGGCTGGATGAGTGTCATGACCAAAGTAATTAGAATACCTTCTTTCCGTTCATTTTTTGGAAGACGGCTATCGATGCCGACTTATCCTCAGCCTTCGCCAACCTTTCTTTCACCACGGATAGCGATGCTAATTCCCTTGTCCTGGATGGTCACGCCGTCCTTAACGCGAAAATCACTCTTTCACAGCCTCAAGGCGAGATCTCCATGGGCATCTATCAGTGATAAGTGTGCACTGTGGCGTGCCTCATCCGCTGTTTCTCTTTTTTTAAGGTGTAAAATTCAGAACTGAAAAATCCCGGTCATGCCCCTACCACAGAAAAAACTCGTCCCCGGCATACTGCTCATGCTGGTCATCGCAGCCCTGGCCGTCCCGCCACTTTGGTGGGAAAGCAGAGGAGTCATCGATGAAACTGCTGTCGAGAACAACCAAGCTGCTGTCAACCTCGGCCAAGCAAAGTGGATGGTGGCCCAGGCATACGAAGAAATGGATTCAGTCGTTCCCCAGGACTTGGGCTTTGTCCTAACGGATCTTTTCCCGGAAAAGCCTGGCTCACCGGATGAAGTGTGGTCTGAGGCTCAGAAAACCCCGCTGAATCTTGGCCAGCTCAAATCACTCGCAAAACCGTTTTATGACAAGCTGAACGAAATCTCTCCGGAATGGGTTCTCAGCCAGATCCAGCAGAACCATGACAGCAGTGCAGTGCTTGATACTCATTATTGGCAGGTCGGAGCTGGAACCTCGTATACAGAAGGTGGCTATTACCCTTGGAATCCTGATACTCCTGTCTCAGAAAACTACAAACCCGCCAATATTGGCCAACTCAAGGCAATCTTCTCAATAGATTTCACTCAAGATAGCGAATCAGCTCTCGACGGAATCGCGGATCTCTGGGAGCACGCAGTAGTCACAGAGAGTCAAAAATCAGACGGCACCTGGACAAGCATAACCGAGATCAACGCAGGCAACGCGAGCCAAGCAGGCACCGCTACTAATTCCGGCTCACCCGTTTTTTCATCAACAGGATCAGGTGGAGGGTCGAGCGGGAGCCCGTCTGATGATTCAGATGA
>JBPOGC010000170.1:0-5998 GCA_051251795.1 Luteolibacter sp.
GTGACGGGTGCGGTTTCCATTTCTAATCTTCGATCTTCTATTCTCAAGTTTCAACGAAGACTTAGGTAGTGAGACTTCGAGAGTGCTAAAGGGGGTTATTCCGACTTGGAACTCTTTAGCGTGTAGTAGCCCCAGTAGAGTAGGAATAGGCCGATTAGGACGAAAAATACTCCGAAGCCTCGTGATGAGCCCTGATCGTAAACCGTTAGAACCTTATGCTCTCCATATTGCCCCAAGCCTCCTTGTGACTGAAACGCAATCGGCTTGATGCTCTGAGCTAGACCGAACAAAGAACAGACTGCTCCGCCGATGAACAGTGGGGCAGCACCGCTTCCATGTTTTTTTTGCTTGAGCGGGTTGGGATACTTCTTGGGCTTTCTACGGGGCTTTTTGCGAGACATGGGTTACGTGGGGCTGTGTTCCCAAGGTTGGCTTGGACGACGCGGTAAATTCCTTTTTCCGTGTTGGGGCTGTGATCCTCGGGTTGCCCGGCGGATGTCATCCGCCGCTCCTTGGAGGCTGTCTAACGCTCAAGGAGAATCTCATCGCCTAGGACTACGAGATCGACTCGACCTTGGAGAGTCTTGTCCAGGAAGGGGGTGTTCTGGGCTTTGGACTTCATGAAGTCTTTGGTGAAGGTGGAGGTGGCCTGTGTGTTGAAGAGGGTGAGGTCTGCTTTCTGGCCTTCGGCGATGGTTGGGACGTCTAGGGACATGAGGCGGCGGGGCTCGGCGGAGTATTTCTTTACCAAGGTGTTCCAGCCGAATTTGCCTTCCTTGATGAAGTGATGGTAGAGGGAGACTACGGCGGTATCGAGGCCGGTGATGCCGTTGGGGGCGCTTACGAAATCCTGGGATTTCTCGAAGGGTGTGTGTGGGGCGTGGTCTGTGGCGATGAAGTCGAAGGTGCCGTCCAGGAGTCCTTCCAGGAGGCCTTCGTTGTCGGCCTTGGTGCGGAGAGGGGGGTTCATTTTGTAATGGGTATCGAAGTCTCCGATGTGCTCGTCTGTGAAGAGGAGGTGGTGGGGGGAGACCTCGGCGGTGACTTTTACGTCGCCGCGGGATTTCCACCAGCGGATGGTTTCCATGCCCATTTTCGAGGAGACGTGCTGGATGTGGATGTGCGCGCCGGTTGCGTGGGCGAGGCGGATGTCGCGGTCGATGATGATTTCCTCGGCGCAGGCTGGGGAGCCGTGGATGCCGAGCTTGTAGGCGGTGGGGCCGTCGTTGAGGGCGCGGGGGCCGGCGAGTTCCGGGACTTCGCAGTGGGAGGCGAAGAACATGCCGAACTCGGATGCGTATTGCATGGCGCGGTAGAGGAGGGAGGAGTTGATGGTGGTATCGCCATCATCGGTGAGCATTTTCACTCCGGCGTCCCGCATACCGTCGATGCCGGCGAGTTCCTTTCCTTCGCGGCCTTTTGAAACGCAGCCGGAGGTGTGGACGGGGATGCGGGAGTTTTTCCCGGCGGACTGGAGGACTGAGGAAACAGATGCGCCGGAATCAATGGCGGGGGAGGTGTTTGGCATCATGACGATGCCGGTGATGCCGCCATTGATGGCTGCCTCGCTGCCGGTGGCGATGGTTTCTTTCTGTTCCTGGCCGGGCTCGCGGAAGTGGACGTGGGCGTCGAAGAAGGCGGGGAGGAGGATCTGGTTCTGGCAATCAATGACCTTTGTTTCGGCGGTGGTTGTCTGGCCGGGGGCGATCTTTGTGATAATGCCGTTTTGGATCAGGACGTCGGCGCTGAGGAGGTCAGGGGAGGACTCTGAGGCGATGCGGGCGTTGGTTAGGAGAAGATTCACGCCGGAGGTTTAAACTCTAAGTTTTAAACTTTAAACCTCAAATGAAGGGTTTGGGATGTTAGGGTAGGGCGAACTGAAGCTCGCGGTCCGTTTTTTTTACGGGTTGGGGTTGGCGCGATCTTATGCGCCATGTGTAAAACGAAAATCGGCAGACAACCGGGGGGGTATGTCTGCCGACCTTATCTTTGGGGGGAGGAATTTCCGTAGGGGGGAATTGGGAAATCCATGTGTCTTTCGGATTGAGCTTTGGGGGGAGAAGCTCTTTCCTGCTGACGAATGGACAATGACATGAATCGGATAGATTCATATTCCGTGATCGCGTATATTTTAGCTTTTTTTTGGTAATTTCTGCGTTTTGTTCCGATTGATGCGTTAGTTGTAACGCGCACGGATGGCGGAAATGCAGAAAAGGGTAGCTGTTTCCACGCGTAGAACCAGATTTCCGAGGGTGACGGGGATGAATCCATCGGCCAGAGTGGCGTTGGTTTCTTGTTCTGAGAAATCTCCTTCGGGGCCGATGGCTATGGTCACGGATTCCAGGTCGGGGTGCTGGTTCAGGGTTTCGCGGAAATTCTTGGGGTTTTCGGCAAGGGAGGCGATCAGGTTCAACTGGCTGTGTGGCTGGTTGACCCATTCAGCGAAAGGGAGGGGGTCTTCTATGATGGGAAGAAGGTTCTGGCCGCATTGCTTGCAGGCCTCGAGGGCGATGCGGCGCCATTTTTCGGCTTTCTGGTCGCCGGGGTTTACGATGGTGTGGTTTGTGACGAGAGGCTGGATTTTCGAGACTCCGAGTTCGACGGCTTTCTGGACGATCCAGTCCATGTTTTTGCCTTTGGGGATTGCCTGGGCGAGAGTGATTTGAGGGAGAGGATCGGGGTCGGATTCCGCCAGCTCAAGCATGAGGTCGACGCGTTGTTTTGAAACGTTTAGGACGCGGGCTTCGGCGTAGCTACCCAGACCATCGAAGACGGTGACGGTTTTCCCTGGTTGGATGCGGAGGACTTGGGCGAGGTGTTTGGCTTCGTCGCCTTGGAGGAAAGGGGTTTCTGTCCAGTCTGCGGGTGGGAGATAGAAGCGTGGCATAACTTTCAATTTTCAACTCTCAATTGAGAGGGATTATAGATGTGAGTCGTCGGTGCCTTTCAGGAGGCATGATTCAAGGGACAGGCGTTCTGTTTCGAATTGTTCCTCGCAGATGCCTTTTGGAATTTTGCGTGCGGGATCGAAGGTGACGGTGACTTTGGAAAAGGGGATGGGGAGGACGAATTTGTCCCATGTTTTCAACCGGCAGGCGCATTGGTAGCGGATGTGGATGGGAACGATGTTGGCGCCGGTGGCCTGGGCGATTTTTATGACGCCGGGCTGGACTTGGTAGCGCGGGCCGCGGGGGCCGTCCGGGGTGATGCAGATGTCGGTGCCGTTTTGCAGGGCTTTTTTCATGCCGATGAGGGCGGAGACTGCGCGGCGGGAGGAGGAGCCTCGGATGGCATCGAGACCGAAAAATTCCATGGCGGTTGCGAGGGTTGTGCCGTCCTTGCTGGCGCTGGTGAGGACTGCGGACTTCCGGTTTTTTCCGCCTGTCCTGCTCCAGATGGGGGGCATGGTGAAGATGCGGTTGTGCCAAAGGGTGAAGAGGATGGGGTCTGCCGGGAAGGCAGGCGCGGTGATTTTTGGCTGGCCGTTCACGTGGTAGCGGAGGGTCATGCTCCAGAGCTTCATGGCCACTGCGATGAAGTGACCCATCAGGCGCTCCTTGGTGTCGCCGCGTATGTCTGTCTTCTTGGGTTTGGACATGTTCTTCAGATGAAACCGGCGGGGTGCAGGGTATCGACCAGGTATTGCTGGCGCGCCATGAGGTCGAGGTAGAGATCGTGGTTTTCCTCGTTTGGCTCGCAGGCGTCCTGGGGATTCCCGGAAACCAGGTAGGAGCAGATTTCCTCGTAGCCCAGTGCTTCTCCGCAGTTCTGGAAGAAGGCCACGGCGGCTTGCATGGCGGCTCCGACGGCTGCGCCTTGTTTGGAAGAGACGGGGACGATGGTGACTCCGAAAGTGTCCGCGAGGAGCTGACGCATGACGGGGCTGGCGGCTCCGGCACCGAGGAGGCGGATCTCCGGGGGATCGAAATCCATTTCCCGGAGGCGGCTCATGGCGTAGCTAAGGCTGAGGACGACGCCCTCTGCTGTGGCACGGGCGAGGTGGGCGGGGGTGAAGTTGGCAGGGGTGATGCCGTGGAGGACTCCGCAGCCATCAAGCAGGCGGGGAATGGTTTCCGCGGAGAAGTACGGCAAAAGCAGTAGTCCATCGGCGCCGGGGGATACGCTGGAGACGTTTTTTTCAAACTCGGCGGTAGACCAGCCGTAGTGGCGCTTGAGAACTTCCGGGGCGAGTGAGGTATTGGGGCTGGAGGCCATACCGAGCCATGAGCCGGTGGCGCTGCAGAGGGGGAGGATCTCGTCGCGGAGATCTATGACGGGTTCTTTTCCAATTCCTAGGACGGAGCCAACGGAACCGAGATTCACTGCTACGGAGCCTGAAGTGACGCAGCCGGCAGCGAGTGCGGAGAGGAGAGGGGCGGCACTGCCTGCGCCTACCTGGACAAGTTCTGAAAGACCCCATTCCTTTGCGAGGTGGGAACGGACGATGCCACGCGGCTGGTCGGATGCGCAGAGGGGGGGGAGTAGGCCGGAGAGCTCGGGATCGATGAAATCTATGATTTCCTGGCACCATTTTCTTTCGCGAATATCGAAGAGGCCGGTGGTGGAAGCGCTGCCCGGCTCTGTTGCGCGCTCTCCGGTGAGCCAGTAGGCGATGAAATCCTGAATGCTGAGGAGGTAGGCAGCGCGCTGGAAGTGGTAAGGCTCGTGTTGCTTGAGCCAGAGGCACTCAGCGGCGGCGGAATCGATACCGGGGGACTGGCCGATAAGCTCGAGCAGGCCGATGGAACCGCCGAATGCGCGGGAAATTTCCTCCGTTTGTTTTTTTACGGAGAGGTCTCCGGCGAGTTTTGTGGGGCGGATGATGCGGTTTTTGTCATCAAGGACGACGAGTCCACGGCTGGGGCCGGCCACGCCGATGGCGGCGATCTGGGACTTATCGACTTTTTCCTGGGAGAGGCATTCGCGTATAGCTTTGTCGGCGGCGGTGATCCAGTCGGCCGGGTTTTGCTCGCGGTAGCCGGGGGGGAGGCCTTCGATCCATGTGTGTGGAACCTGGGCTTCAGCGAGAATTTCCGCGGAGTCGAGGTTAAGGACTACGGCGTGTGTGCCAGTGAGTCCGATTTCGATTCCGATGAATTGCATGGGTGGTTTTTCTACCGGATGGAAGGGGGTGGCAAGTCTGATGGTGTGGGTGGAAATCCACGGCAGGTTTTTCAGACGGTTTTAAGAAATGGATCTCACTGGGAAAGCTGCGAATGATCGCAGCAGTCCAGAGCCTGCGGCGGCTTTAGATTTCGATTTCGCCTTCGTAGACGTAGTCGGCAGGGCCGGTGAGTGTGACGTTGGTGAAAGATGTTTCATCGGTTTTTTCGAAGCCGATGGAGAGGGTGTCGCCGCCTTGCACATCGACTTTGATGGGGGATTCCGCGCCGGTGAGGAGGTGGTGGATGAGTGCCGAGGCGACCATGCCGGTGCCGCAGGCAAGGGTCTCGTCCTCCACGCCGCGCTCGTAGGTGCGGATGGCGATGTGATCCGGGGCGAGGACTTGGGCGAAGTTCGCGTTGGTGCCTTTCGGGGCGAAATATTCGTGGTGCCGGACTGCGGAGCCGAGGGCTTTGATGTCGGTGTTTTCGAGATCGTCGACGAAGGCGACGGTGTGTGGGACGCCGGTGTTGAGGGAGTGGATGTCTACTTGGATATTCTCGATACGGACGGGAGCCTTGAGTTCAAGGTCGACGGGGTCTGACATGGCGATGCGGACTTCCTCGTCGACAAGGTGTGCGGTGAGGGTGCCGGCGATGGTTTCGAAGGTGACGCTGGAAGGGATGTTCTCTTCGTCATCGCCGAGGTGTGCTGTGAAGAAGCCGAAGCAGCGTGCGCCGTTTCCACACATTTCGGCTTCGCCGCCGTCCGCGTTGTAGTAGCGGAACTTGTAGTCAGCTCCTTTTTCGGCGGGCTCCACGGCGAGGAGGCCGTCTGCTCCGATGCCGCGGTGGCGGTCGCAGAGTGCGGCGATGGTGTCCTCATCGAGAGAGAT
>JBPOGC010000171.1:0-5945 GCA_051251795.1 Luteolibacter sp.
GGCAAGGCGGAGTGGAAGGCGCAGAATTGAGCCGACGGGAAGGAGATGGACGCCGTATCCCGCTGCAGTTGCGTAAAGAATGGATTTGGTTGGATTCTTACGAATCATTTTTTCGAATTTATCGAGTTTATCAGTGGAATTCATCTCCATTTCGCGGGCTGTGGCTTGGATTTCTTGATGCACGACTTGTGTATTGGACTGTTCTGTAAGTTCGGTTGTCATATTGTTACCAGAATTTGAGGTTATCGTATGCGGAGCGGGCTGAGTTGCCAACAGTATCCCCGGCATTTGCGAGCGGGTTTCCAAGATATTTTTCTGTGAAAGACATTTCCTTGCGCCCCTCGAGAATGAGGTAGGCGACGGCTGCGCCAAAGACTGCTGCGCCGATGACGGAGGAGACGGGATTCTTGCGGATTGCATTCGTGGTGCATTCGCAAAGTTGGTTGGTTTGCTTGGTGATCGTGTTGCAGCAGGTGGAAGTGGTTTCGCGGGCTGTTTCCAGAGAGTTTTGAACTTTCGCTTTCACTTTCTCAGTGGTGGAAGGTGTTGATTGATTGGCACTGTCTGCCGGTTCTATGATTGTGTTCATACAATGCTATCCGCAGGTGCTGTTCCTTTTATCGAAAAAGCCTGGAATGCTTGCGATTGCTGTATCGCTGAATCATACCGGGGTTAGGGTAGGTGGTAAATTGCACGGTTTTAATGTCTTGTAAATTGCAGTATGGGTCACTTTGGCTTCAGGGTGACCCGATTTCAGAGGAGTGCGAGTCGGTGAAGCACTCCGGTGGATGGAATGGCGTTTTTACGAAACTCAATGGCGTGGAATTTTGCGCCGAGGTGAGCCGGGTGGGTCAGGGTCTGGAACTGGCTTATGGCTTTTTGGTTGTTCAGTGCACCGGAGAGAATGAGGGGCTTTGCGAGGTGGGTGAGGTAGCTGCCCTGGGTGGTGAATTCGGTGGGGTGGTAGCCTTTTTCCGCAGCGGCGTGAGCCAGTGTTGTGAAATCGACATGGGCGGTGATGTCGATGAGGCCGGGAGTGGCGAGCGGGTTTTCGGCTGCCTTGTGATTGGAAAATGTGCGCAGGGTGCCGGAACTACGATGGGTGTCGTAGTATTCCGGGGCTGCGAAGCCGTAGTCTAGGAATAGAAGAAGTCCTTCCTCGGTGAGTGAAGTGGTGAGGGTGTTCAGGAATGCGGGGAAGCTTGTGCGGACTTCCGTAAGGTAGTTTTCCGGGAAGTCGGTGCCGATGGTTTCCACGGCGCTATGGAGCGGGGTGCTCTCCGCGATTTCCAAGGGGATGAATGCGAGATCTCCGGAAGGGGTGGTGTGGACGTGGAGTTCCTGCCATTTACCGGAGATCATCTTGATGAGGTGGAAGGGAAGGGCGTCGAGGATCTCGTTGCCGAAGGCGATGCCGGGGAGGGGTGGGAGCTTTTCCAGGGAGGCGGGAAGGTTCAGAGTGGAGGCGAGTGGGGTGAGGCGGGATGCCTGTGCCTGGCGGAGGGGGAGGAGTGGCTCGGGGATGGTGTATTCCAGTGCTTCCCAAGCTGGCGGGGATATCTCACGGAGGGTGGTTAGAATATCAGCTGCGAGCTTGCCATCGTGTGCGCCGATCTCGATGACGCGCCATTGCCGCGGACTGCCGATGTCTTCCCAGTATTTCAGGAAACGGTGGGCTAGAAGGGTGCCGAAGAGCGGGCCGACGCTGACGGATGTGAAGAAGTCGCCGGATTTCCCCAAGCGATCCGCTCCAAGGGTGTAGTAGCCGTGATCCGCATCGTAGAGGGCGGTCTGGAAAAAAGCGGGGAAGGGGATGGGGCCGGAGGTGGCGATGAGGTTCTTCAGTTTTTCCTCCATGGAGGGTAAGGAAGAGGTTGCCGTGCGCGTGGGAATTGGATTAGCCTTTGGGACGGAATCGTCGCTGGGCGGCGGTTGTGGATTGGGATCAGGCATGGCTAAGAACGTAAAAAACAACCGGAAGAAGAGCGGCAAGCGTCGGTTCTACAAGCGCAAAACCTTCTGGCTAGTATGCGTGATGCTGATCGCGTTGGTCGGAGTGGTTTCCTATATTGTCGCGGATCAATATACGGAGGAATACCGGGAACGTGCCAAGACCTACGATCTTTCCCTGATCAGCAAGGTGGAAGTGCCGAGCATCATCCTCGACAGGCAGGGCAAGGAAATCGGCAGGATCTTCGTGCAGAACCGCAGTATCATGGATGTGGAGGATGTGCCGGAGCTTTTTATCAATGCGCTGCTGGCGGGTGAGGATTCGCGTTTCTTTGGCCATGACGGCATCGATTACATCGGGGTCGTGCGGGCGATTAAGCTGAACTTCGAGGCGGGATCGACCACCCAGGGGGCAAGCACGATCACGCAGCAGCTGGCGCGGAACGCGTATCCGCTGAGGCAGGATGCCCTGGCGAAGGGGGAAAGCGGGATTCAGCGGAAAATGGTGGAGGCGTTTTTGGCACAGAGGATTGAAAAGAGTTACTCGAAGATGGAGATTCTGGGATTTTACCTGAACCGAATTTACTTCGGCAGTGGTTTCTACGGGTTGAAATCGGCGTCTCTGGGGTACTTCGGAAAGGAGCCGAAGGATCTGAATCTGTCCGAGTGCGCATCGATCGTGGGGCTGATCAAGAACCCTACAAACAACTCGCCGCTGAACGATCTGGCGAAGAATCGCAAGGTGCGTGACATGGTGCTGACACGGATGGTGGACGAGAAGATGATCAAAGGATCCGAAGCGGCGAAGGTGCGGGCAAAACCGGTGGTGGTGAATTCAAAGCCTCTCCAGCGGGGAACGTCACATCTCTACGAACGGATCGCAGACCAGGTGACGAAGGTGCTGGGAAGTGATGCTCTGTCTTCCGGTGGCTTCACGATTCACACGTCGATTTCCGCTGACATGCAGTTCGCGGCGGAGGATGCGCTGAAGGTATCCTTGGAAAAAGCGGAGAACCATCCCGGCTTCAAAGGGCAGAAATACAGGGATTACAAGAAAGGCGGCAATTCCGGTATGTCGAATTATTTGCAGGGGGCGGTTTTTGCTGTCGATCATGAGACGGGTGAGGTGCTGGCGCATGTGGGTGGCCGTGATTACTCGGATGCGCAGTTTGACTTTATCGAAATGGGAGAGAGACCTCTGGGAACAGCGTTTTTCCCGTTCATCTATGCAACCGCGCTGGCGGACAAGCACACTCCAGCATCGACCCTGGGCGATGAGCCGATGGATAACCGGGCGGTGATGGTAGGCGGGCGTGAAGGTATCCTGGGGGAATGGGGCGCGGAGGTGGCGAGTCCGAAATACGAGGGGCAGGTAACTTTGAGGCGCGCGTTTGTGGACTCAAAAATCGCAGCGACGGTAAGGCTGGTGACTGAGGTCGGGCTACAGCGGGTGATTGACGCGAGTGCGATTTTTGGCTTTTCCATGAAGGATTCGGAGCCACTGCCAAGGGTGAGTGTGGGGTGGGAGCCGGTTTCAATGAAAGAGGCGGTTGGTGCCTATGCGACTTTTCCTCTGGAGGGGAAAAAGGGGGATACAGAATACACTTACATCGATAGGATCGAGGATCCGGAAGGAGATATGATTTTTCGCAAACCTAGGCCATCGCGTCCGAGTAGGAAGAGACTTCTGCATGAGGCGGTGGCATATCAGGTTCATTCGATGCTGAGGGATGGAATGGAGCATGGCAGTGCTCGTGGGCTGATGGGTCAGATGGCAGGGAAGCCGTTTTACGGAGCCGGAAAAGGTGGAACCACCCATGACTTCGCTGACACTTGGTTTCTGGGCTACAATGCGCGGATCACGTGCGGAGTGTGGACGGGGTTTCTCCAAGGGAACAGCGAGCGGATCTACACGGGAGCGTTCAGCCGGGACATAGCGATGCCGGTATGGACGGCTACGATGAATGCGGCGGCACCGGTTTTCGGCGGGAAAGAGATCAAGAAGCCGGATTCGCTGATGCCAGTGGAGATCTGCACGGTTTCCGGAGAGCGGGCGACGGAGTTTTGCCAGGAGGTGAGAGAAGATTTGCAGACAGGCACGGTGAAGTCCGTGAGCACTTCGGTGACCGAGTATTTCCGGGAAGGCAAAGACAATCTTCCGTTTTGTTCGCTGCACTCCGGGGCTTTGTCAGGCGGGCTCATTCCCGGCGGTGGGATTGAAAGTTTGCCGGCACTGGACGCGCTGCCGGTGCGGCCTACGAAGCCGGTTCTGCTGGGTGAGGATCCTTTCCATACCGAGATGCCAAGCTATGTGGACAGCGGTGAGAATTCGGGACGCTTCCGACGTTCGAGTAACGTTCTGGACAGCCTGGACTTGCAGGAATTCGACGAGACGATCCGGATCAAAAGGCCGGGGAAACTGTTCGTCTACCCGGATTGAGTTTCCCGTGAGTGGGAGGATGAGGGCTTTTCAGCCCTCTTTGTGTTCTATCGGTCGAAGAGTGCGAACTTGAGCTCGGCTTCGGAGACTACCTCGCCGTTGACAAGGCAGCGGCAACGGGTCTGGCCGATGTTGCCGCGGACTTTGGTGGTCTCCGCCTCGGTGATGAGGGTGTCTCCGGGCATGACGGGTTTGCGCCACTTGACGTTGTTCGCGCTGAGGAAGTAGCCAATTTTTCCGAGATTCTCGGGCTTACGTAGCATGAGAATGGAAGAAACCTGTGCCATGCCTTCGAGCTGGAGGACGCCGGGCATGATGGGATGATCCGGGAAATGGCCTTCGAAGTATGGCTCGTTGATAGAGACGTTTTTGAGGGCTGTGCAGGTTTTCTCGCCGAAGTCGATAACGCGGTCAACCATGAGCATGGGGTAGCGGTGTGGGAGGATCTTCATGACCTCGGTAACGGTCAGGATGCTTTCACCATCCGGGATGGTGATCGGGGTAGGCACCATGGCGCGCATGCGGTTGTATTCCTTTTTCAAGGTGGAGGCCATGGCGGTGTTGGGGCCGTGGCCTGGCTTTACCGCGATTACGTGGCCGAGGATTTTTTTCCCGGAGAGCATGAAGTCCCCGATGAGATCGAGTGCCTTGTGGCGGGCGAATTCATTGGTGTAGCGCATGGTCTCCTTGGACATGACCTCGTTGTCACGGATAACGACGGCGCTCTCGAGGGAGCCGCCCTTGATGAGGCCTTTTTCGAGAAGGGGTTTTACATCCTCGTAGTAGACGAAGGTGCGCGCAGGGGCGATTTCCTTCTCATAGGTTTCCGGGGTGACCTCTGACGAGAAATACTGGGTGAACCGTCCGTCCGGGCCGACGTTTGTGACGGAGACGCGGAAGGTTTTGCTGGGGACGATGGTGATGATGGTGCCGTCTCCCATTTCCTGGTGGATTGGCTCGCGGATTTCCCAGATTTTGCAGACGGCGTCTTGTTTCTTGATTCCGGCTTGTTTGATGAGCTCCACGAAGGGACGGGAGGAGCCGTCGCCGATGGGAGGCTCGTTGGCGTCCATCTCGATGATGGCATTGTCCACTCCCATGCCTGTTAGGGCGGAGATAACGTGCTCGACGGTGTGAACTTTTACGGAGCCTTCCGCGAGGGTTGTGGCGCGCTCGACTGTCTGGACCTTGTCAACATCGGCATTGATGAATGGCTGATCGGGAAGATCGACTCGACGGAATTTGAAACCGTGGTTTTCCGGTGCGGGTCTGAGTGTCAGGGAGACTTTTTCCCCGGTATGGAGAGAAGTCCCTTCGAGGGTGGCGGTGGCGGCGAGGGTCTGCTGCTGTGACATAAATATTAAATTCTAAATGATAAATTTAAGGAAGGGGCTTTTCTTCCGGGGACTCGACAGGTGCTTCCACGGGTGGAGTTGGTTCCGTGGCGGTTGGCGTGGGTGTTTCTTCCTGGGTCTGGACTGGTGCTTCCGGGGCTTTTTCTGCGGCCGGTTCTGTGGAAGCGGTCGGTTCTGGTGTGGTGGGCTTTTCCTCGGGA
>JBPOGC010000172.1:0-5778 GCA_051251795.1 Luteolibacter sp.
AAGAGGGGCAGGCGGGCGATCGATCAGATCAAAGCGGCTTGGGAGTGGGATGAGTGAGGGCTTTTCCCTAGCGGTCTTCGGGATCGACGGTGGCCTCGGCATCGAAGGATTCGAGAGTTTCCGTGAGTGTGAAGGCGGCGGGGATGACCAAAAGTATGACGAAGGCGGAGGCGAGGGTGCCGACTCCGAGGCTGATTGCCATTGGAACCAGGAAACGCGCCTGGATGCCGGTCTCGAAGATCATGGGGGCGAGGCCGAGGAAGGTGGTGATGGCGGTGAGGAGGATGGGGCGGCAGCGGCGGGCGGCGGTGAGGCGGGTGACGTTTTCGATGGGGATGCCTTCCTGGATGAATCGGTTGCGGGTGACGGCCAGGACGAAGCCGCCGTTCACGACCATGCCGCAGAGGGCGATGATGCCGAAGATGCTGAAGATGGAGAGATCCGTCCTCAGCACGATGTGGCCGATGATGGCTCCGGCGATACTGAATGGGATGGCCATGAGGATGATGAAGGACTGAATGTAGCTGCGCAGGATGGCGGCCATGATGGCGAATACGGCGAAGAGCGAGGCGATCAGGCCGTAGCCAAGGCGCTCCAATGCATCGCGTTGCTCGCGCTGCTGGCCCTCGAAGGTGTAGCTGAGGCCGGGGAATTCTTCCACGATGGAGGTGAGTTCATTTTTCTCCAGGACGGAGAGGACTTTGTTCCCGGTGGTGACGCCTGCTACTACGTTTCCAGTAACATTGACGACGCGCCCGGCATCGACGCGCTCGATGCGTCGTGGGGCTGTGGTCTCACGAATGACGGCGGCTTCGCCGAGGGGGATCTCTCCGCCGCCGGGGGTACGGATGAGGAAGTTTTCCAGGCTTTCGAGGGATTTACGCTCTTCCTGTGGAACCCGTACCATGACGCGGATTTCCTCGCGGCCACGGGTCTGGCGGAGGGCTTCGGCGCCGAGGTAGATGTCCTGGACGCGCTGGCCGAGCTCTTCAGGGGTGAGGCCGAGGGCGCGGCCTTCGGGGGTGACTTCGAGTTGGAGCTCGGGGGTTTTTCTACCGGAGCCTTTGCGGATATCTGCGGTGCCAGGGTAAGCGGCCACGGCATCGGCCACGGCGTCCGCGGCTTGCTGGAGGACGGTGAGATCCGGGTGGGCGAGCTGGATGTCGATTTCGGCTTCGCCGCCGGGGCCGACGAGGTAGTCGAAGAAAATGGATTCCAGGTCGGGGATGACGGGGAGTTGGTCGCGCCAGAGATCGGCGAATTCACGGCCTGTGATTTTCCGTTTGCTCTGGGGGACGAGGGTGATGGCGACTTCGCCGATGTTCGAGCCGCCACCGCCGACCTCGACATCGACGCTGTTTGTGATTTCCCCTTCGTTGGCGAGTTTGAGGGCTTTTTTTCCGGCTTCTTCGACGAGGAAAACGACTTCACGTGTGCGGGAGACGGGGGTGCCGGCGGGCATGGCGATTTCCGCCTGGATGAAGTCCGCTTCGATCTGGGGACTGAATTTGAAATCTAACCTGCCGCTCGATAGATAGGCGGCGGTGATGACGAGGACGGCGGCGAAGATGGCAATGGTGAGGATGCGGAAACGGATGGCGAACTCCAGGGCCGGCTTGTAGGCGCGATCCATTGCGCTCTCGATGTGGAGGCGCAGGCGGGTCTGGGCGGCGCTGAATTTCTTGAAGAGACGGTTTCGCTCGATTTTCCCGGGAGGGGCGGAAAGGTGGGAGGGTAGAATGAACAGGCACTCGATGAGCGAGACGGTGAAGACGGCGATGACGACGGAGGGGAGGACTTTGAAAAACTGCCCGGTCTGGCCGGTGACAAAGAGCAGGGGCATGAAGGCGATGACGTTCGTGGCTACGGCGAAGAGTATGGGGGTGCTCATCTCTCGGACGCCGGAGATGGCGGCTTCGGTGCGGGATTTCCCTTCTGAGATTTTGTGGAAAATGTCCTCTCCGACGACGACGGCGTCATCGACTAGGATGCCTAGCGAGATGATGAAGCCGAAGAGGGAGATCATGTTAATCGTCGCACCGCCGACGGGGAGGAGGGCGATGGAGCCGAGGATGGAGACGGGTATGCCGACGGCTGTCCAGAAGGCGACGCGGAGATCCAGGAAGAGGCCGAGGGCGAGGAGGACGAGAAGGAGACCCATGGCGCCGTTTTCCATGAGAAGACTGACGCGCTCTTGGAAATTGACCGAGCGGTCGCGGGAGAGGCCGAGGCTGACGGAATCCGGGAGGCGCTTCTGCTCGCGCTCGATGTAGCGGCGGACGGCGGCGGCGACTTCGAGAGGGGCTTGGTTTTCAGAGCTGAAAACGGAAATGGTGACTGACCGTTTCCCGTAGGAGTAGGCTTCGCGCTCGGATTCCTCGAAGCCATCGGTGACTTCCGCGATGTCGCTGAGGAGGACGCTGGAACCATCCGCGCCGGTGATAACCGGGATGTCCTGGAAGGCTGTGGCTTTGTCGCGGCGCTCTTTTGTGCGGAGCTGAAGATCGCCTGTGGGTGTGCGGAGGGTGCCGCCGGGAACGTCGAGCGCGGCCTGGCCGACGCGATCCGCAACCTCGCCGAGAGTGAGGCCGAGGGAGCGGAGTGTTTCCGAGGGGATTTCGATTTTGATTTCCGGCTCGCGGATGCCGCGCAGCTCCACGAGTGAGATCTCCGGCTGGGCGAGGAGGCCGGTCTCGACCTGGCGGGCGAAGTCGACGAGTTCACGCTCTGGGATGTTTCCGGAAACGGCGATGCGCATGACATCACGGCGGCGGCCTTCGCCAAGGAGGATGACGGGCGGCTCGATGGAATCGGGGAAAACGGAGATGCGCTGGATGGCGGCGGTGACTTCCTGGAGGGCGCGGTTGCGGTCGGAGCCTGGCAATAGCTCGGCGACGACGGTGGCTCTTCCCTCTGATGCCTGTGCCTCGAGGCGGCGGATGATTTCCAGGCCGCGCAGCTCGGACTCGATGGGGACGATAAGGGATTGCTCGACTTCCTCGGGGCTGGCGCCGCGGTAGCGGACTTCCACGACTACGGTATCGAGAGCGAAGACGGGGAGGACTTCCTGTTTGATTTTGAAAACGGAGATGAGGCCTATGACGAGCACGGCGAACATGAGCAGGTTCGCTGCGTGGTGGTTCCGGGCGAACCATGGCAGAAGGCCTTTTTCCTCGTGTGGGGTCATGGGATCAATCCTCGGGTTCTACTTTCAGGGGTTCCGGGGAAATGGCCATGCCGGGCAGCGGGGCGCTGAGGGAGGAGACGATGAGGGTCTCACCTTTTTCCAGGACGGCGGGGATGAAGACGGCGTTTTCTTTTTTCCAGAGAACTTCCACGTCGCGGATTAGGAGGGTTTTCTCCGGGCTGGCAATCCATACGCGGTTGCCCTCGCGGAGTGCGGCAAGGGGGATTTTCAGAGCGTTTTCGAGGGTTCCGGCGTCGATTTCGGCACGGACATAGGAGTCGAGGAGGAGTGGTTGGGCGGGGTTTGAATCGAGGGGGCTTGGGATTTCTACGAGGAGGCGGGCGAGGCGGCCGGCTTGTTCGAGGTTGCCGAGGAGGCGGATGACTTTTCCCTCCCAGGTGGTTTCCGTGCCGGAAAGGGCGATGATGGCGGTGGCTCCGGGGGCGTTTTCCGAGGGGCGCCGGATGGATCGTAGGTCGCCCACCGGGACGTTTGCCTGGATCCAGAAAGTGTCCGAACCGACGAGGGTGGCGAGGGTGGTGCCGGAGTCCGCGAGCTGGCCTGTCTCGGCGGCTTCATCGAGGACGAGGGCGTTGAAGGGGGCGGCGATGTTGGTGCGTTTCAGGTTGAGATCCGCGAGATCGACTGCGGCTGCCGCGCGCTCGAGGGCGGCCTGGGTGCGGGCGGCGAAAGGCTCGCGGAGGACTAGGGCTTCGTTGATGTCAGCGGCGGGGATGTCTTTTCGGAGTTGTTCGAGTTCGCGTCTGGCGACGGTCTGGCGACCGGCCTCGATTTCGACTTCGGATTGTGCTTCGGCAAGGGCGGTTTTCGCTTCGCGGAGAGCCAGTGTGTATTCCGTGGGGTCTATGGTGAGTAGGCTCTCGCCTTCGGAAATACGACCACCGGGGACTAGGGAGGGGTTTTGGGCAATGATTGTGCCGGTGACTTCCGGGCGGATGGTGAGGCTGCGCGCGGGAATGACGGTGCCGTAGGCGGAGATTGTGATGCTATGGTTTTCCGGGACGGGGGAGATGGTCTGGACGATTTTCGCGGAGCGGGTTTCCTCTTCCTTTTCCTGTGTCGGCGCGGTGCGTAGGAGCCACCATGAAACGAGTGCTGCCATTACGAGAACGAGACCGGCAATGATACCTGTGAGATGGTTTTTCATGGTGATGTTCCGGGTGGCTGGGTGCGGGGCATGGGGCCGCCGAGGGCACGGTGGAGGCCGACGCGGAGGGTGAGAGCCTCGCGGTGGAGTGAGAGGACTGATAGCTCCAGGGTCTGGACGGCGGTGAGCGAATCAATGACAGGAAGGTAGTCGGTGAGTCCCTGGCTGTAGCGAATGCGAGTTTCTTTCAATGCGTCGCGGGCGGTGGCGAGCTGGCGCTCGGTAAGACGGATGCGTTCGGCCTGTTTTTTCTCGCGGAGGAGGGCTGTCTCGACATCTCTGACTGCCTGAATGTAGGAGTTCGAGTAGCCGAGGAGGGCGTCGTCCAGGACGGCGCGGCGGCGCTCGATCTCGGCGCGGCGTGCTCCGCCGTCAGTGAGTGGAGCAAGCATTTCTCCGACCAGGGAGGATGTGATGGAGCGGACGTTGTCGATCATGCCGGCATCCGCGGAGGCAGTGATGGTGAAGCGTGGGAGGCGGTCTGCGAGTGCCTGGCCGACTTCGTTGTCGAGTGCGAGAATGCGGTTCCACTGGGCAAGGAGATCGGGGCGGTTTTTCAAAAGATCCGAAGGGGCGCCCGTGCCGGGTGAGCCGGGGAGGGAGGGCAGGGTGGAGCGGGAGTCGCGTTTCCGCGAGCCGGGGGAGCGACCGGTGAGGACGTCGAGCGCGTATTCCGAGGCGCCAAGCTCCGCCTCGGCGGCGGGGATGAGGGCGCGCGTGGCATCGAGCTGGCGCTCTTGCTGTAGGGTATCGACGCGTGAGGAAATGCCCTGACCAACGCGAAGACGGACGAGATCGAGGAGGGTCTCGTTCGTCTCGATCTGTTTCCGCAGGATGAGGAGCCGGGCGCGTTGCTCAAGAACGAGGAGGCGTGTCTCGGCGACGGCGGCGGAGAGGAGTAGGCGGCCGCCGAGCCAGTCCTGGACGGTGGCGTCGAGTTCACGGCTGCGCGCGCGGATGCCTGAGCGAGTGGAGCCGAAGACATCCAACTCCCATGAGAGGAGGCCGCCCAGGGAGGTGCTTTCATCGTTTTCACCTGCACTATCGAGATCCGCGGCGGCCTGTGCGGTGAGATCGATCTGGGGGAAAAGGGCTGCTCCTTCGCTTTTCAGGGACGCGGATGCCTGGCGTATGCGGGCGGAGAGTTGTTTCTGGGCGAGGTTCGAGGAGAGGGCGGAGTCGACCTCGCGGTTCAGGGTGGGGTCGGAAAAGCCTTTCCACCAAGAGCCGGAATTTCCCGCGTAGGTGGATGTGGCTTGCTGGTAGCGGATGCCGCCTGAGACAAGGGGTGCGGTGTTTTCGAGCGACGAAGGGGGTAGGCAGCCGAACAGAAGGCAGGCGACTGTTCCGATGATCGCGCGGGATGGCATCTGCAAGATTTATACGCGCACAAGTTTTTTGCAATCAGACGATGTGGGAAAAT
>JBPOGC010000173.1:0-5756 GCA_051251795.1 Luteolibacter sp.
ACCTAATTCAATTCCGTTTCCTCACCTCTTCTCTATTTCCGGCTTTAATGAAATACCTCTACAAGTGGGTAAGCCAAATCCGCGGGCGATGTATCGAATCACTGAAAGTAGAGACCGACTCAAATTCCTAAATCTCTACCGCCTAGAATCTCTCACTGCCCACCCGCAGTTCTGATCGTTCCCCTTTCCAGGATGTTCCCGGGATCTCGGTATTGTTCCTGCACTGGCGGGTTCACGTTGGTTTCCCCTGGTGCCTCGACCCGGTTGCTGCAGCTAGTGCCAGATAGAAAAAGAGACGTGGAACCCAGGACAATAAGGAGTGCTTTTTGAATCATCATGAAATGAGTAGTCTGAAGTATCCCATTTGTCCATGCGAGATGTCCCATCCCCTTATGACGGTGGCCTCCGTCATCTCGCATTTTACTTTCGCCTTGGAAAATTCGCGTCTCCGCGCCTTGGCTATCCGCCACTTGACAAAGAATCTTCCATACGGATGAGGGCAACCTCTCCAGCCTGGGATACGAGAATGCACTTGCTCCTCATCAGCAATCTACATCCATCCCCGAACCATATCAGGGAAAGACGATAGCCGCACGATCAGTCAGAACGGGCGGCTCACTGAATCGCTTTAGGAATTCTTGGCCGCAGCGCATTCCTTCGCCACGAGAGCAGGACGCTTGAGCTTGGAAAGGACTTCGCTCGGATTCAACGCAGCCACGACAGCTTCATCCATTCCCAATGCTACGAGACGCTTTTTCTGCACGCTCTGACGCTTCCTCCTCGCTCCAGCTGATTTTGTGGGGCGGGTTCTGTTTTTGTTGCGTTCATTTGTCGTAGCCATATCGGTAGTTCCTTTATTGAATGAAAGATGGTGAGAATTCCCTCGAATTGGTGAAGCCAATCGCGGGAGGACGGATTCTATAGGTTCATTGTCGGCTGCGGTCAACTGGAATTCTAAGCACGGCTGCAAGTCACTCCTTATGCCCGCCGGCATCCAGTGAAAGGATGGCATCGATCATCTGGCTGATCTGCTCCTCAGAGTATTGCGGGTGGGGCGGCATTGGGATTTCACCCCAGGTACCCACACCTCCGTTGAGAATCTTTTTGGCGAGTATTTTGTCCGCGCCTTCCATGTCCTTGTAACGCTCCGCAACATCCACGTATCGGGGGCCCACCGATTTGCCTTCTGTCTGATGGCAGGACAGACAAGTGGCCTCGGACAAAAGGATGGCTCCCGGTTGATCCATATCCAGCCCTACCAACCTCGGATCCTCTTCATCCTCCCCGGTATCCGCGAGTGCCTCCGAGGAATAGACGACCTTCTTCAGCTTGCCGTCCTTGCTGTCATACCAGCCGGAGCCGTATTCGAGAACATACATCGCACCATCCGGCCCGATCTCCACATCGGAGGGATGGATGAATTTTTTTCCCGTGAGAAAATCCTTTTTCCAAACCATGCTCCCCTTACTGTCGAGCTTTGTGAGCTGCATCTTGCCGTTATTCCAATCATAGGTGATGAGGCAGGAATCCAAAGCTGAAGGCAGTTTCCCCGCAGACTCAGGATAGTCGTCTTCGTAATACACGGGACCGGAACAATAACAGGAACGCGGCTCGAACCAGAGGGGTTTTGTCGCAGGCGGCAGTTTTTCGAGCCCGGTGTTGAGACGCGATTCATTGAGCGGTGACTCGGGATCGAATTTTTCACCCAGCTCTTTCGTTTCGAAGTCATAGCGGGCGTAAGCCTTGTTGTCCGCGACGAAATATGGCCAACCGTAGTTGCCAGCTTCTGATGCCTGGTTGATTTCACAATAGCCCCTCGGCCCACGATTGCCGTCTTTCCTCGCATCAGGCCCCACATCACCCCAGTAAAGAATGTCAGTTCTCTGATCCACCCCTATACGCCAAGGGTTGCGGCACCCCATGACAAAAATCTCCGGGCGCGTCTTTTCCATACCAACCGGGAAGAGATTGCCTTCCGGGATTTCATATCCGCCATCATCCGTAGGCCGGATACGAAGGACTTTCCCCCGGAGATCGTTCGTGTTTCCCGCGGAGCGCTGGGAATTGATTTCCTCCTTACCCTTCCTCTCGTCCAGCGGAGCGTACTTGTCTGATGCAAATGGATTCGTGTTATCCCCCGTGGAGAGGAACAGGTTTCCTTTGCTATCGAAAGCGAGGGAACCGCCTTCATGGCAGACACCATCCTTGCGGCTCTGTGGGATACTGAAGAGGATCTTCTCGTCGGAAAGCCTCCCTGCGCGAAAGTTGAAACGTGAAAGGCGGTGAACTTCCTCCTTGAGAGGCGAGTAGTAGAGATACAGCCAGCCGTTTTTCATGAAATCAGGATCCGCGGTGATCCCGAGAAGCCCCGTTTCCCTGGAAAACTTTTTCTTGTGCTTCACGGAAACTTCAAGGCGCTCGACTTCCTTCACTTCGCCCAACTTTGGCGAATACCACTTCAGCGCCCCGGTGCGCTCCACGATGAAAACATCACCGGTATCCACGATTGTGATTTCCATCGCATCCACAAAACCCCCGGCAAGTGTCTCCACCTTGAAATGACTCGCATCCGGCACCTCGTCGGCAACGGCTTGTCCGAGAGCGATTGAGAAAAAGATGGGGATTAGCTTTAACTGATTTTTCATGAATTTGCGCAAAGTTCGCAGTTAGATAAGTAGATACAAGAGTTAAGTAAGCCAACTGGTCGAAGATACAGTGTCCAGCCAGCACAGAAAACCAAGCTACGCAAAGGAAGCCCTCTCCTGTGCCAACTGCCAAAAACCGAGTAAAACCCAAAAAACACTACCCAATCCGGCGTTTGCTCCTTTACTAGTCTCCATGAGCGACAATCCATCCATAGGCACCTCATTTACTGAAACGGCTACCCGCGTGATGCTCTGTGGCTCGGGGGAATTGGGAAAGGAAGTAGTGATTGAACTTCAGAGATATGGAGTCGAGGTGATTGCCTGCGATTCCTATGAAAATGCTCCGGCCATGCAGGTAGCGGATCACGCCGAGGTGTTTTCCATGCTGGATGGGAAACGGCTGCGTGAAGCGGTGGAAAAACATCGGCCACATTTCGTGGTGCCGGAGGTAGAGGCGATCGCGACAAATACTTTGGCGGAAATCGAGGATGAAGGTTTGGCGACAGTGATTCCCACTGCACGTGCGACGCAGCTGACGATGAACCGTGAGGGCATACGCAGATTGGCAGCGGAAGCACTTGGCCTGGCCACCTCGCCCTACCGCTTCGCAGCCACAGAAGAAGAATACCTGGCTGCTGTCGCCGCGATCGGAATGCCCTGCGTGGTAAAGCCAATCATGAGCAGCTCTGGAAAAGGACAGAGCACGTTACGCATGGAATCCGATATTTCCCCGGCGTGGACATGCGCACAGGAAGGTGGACGGGCAGGAAAAGGAAAAGTGATCATCGAGGGTTTTGTGGATTTTGACTACGAGATCACTCTCCTCACCTTACGCCATGTGGAAGGCACAAGTTTTCTGGAACCGATCGGCCACACCCAGGAGGATGGAGACTACCGGGAGAGCTGGCAGCCGCAGCCAATGAGCCCGGCAGCACTGGCAGAAGCAAAACGGATCGCAAAAGCGGTCACCGACGACCTGGGCGGTTACGGGATTTTCGGAGTGGAGCTATTCGTGAAAGGAGACGAAGTCTACTTCAGCGAGGTATCGCCGCGACCTCATGATACCGGTATGGTTACGATGATCTCGCAGGATCTGAGCCAGTTCGCGCTGCATGCGAGAGCCATCCTCGGCCTCCCGATCCCGAACATCGACCAGCACGGTGCTTCAGCTTCCGCAGCATTGCTGGTGAAAGGCGAATCAGAAAACATAACCTATGGGAACTTGCCAGAGGCTCTCAGCCAACCCGACACACAGATCCGTCTTTTCGGTAAAATGAAAGTCAGCGGACAGCGTCGTATGGGAGTTGCCTTGGCACGTGGCAGTAGCATCGAAGAAGCACGCGGGAAAGCACGCAAAGCGGTCGCCGCAATCAAGACAAAACTCTGACCGGACGGATGGCCAGCTCGCCCCCAAAAGCTCATTCCCTGGCAGCAGTCACTTTACTACCAGCTCCCCCAGAGTATGCCCTGCCTCCCTCCGCAACTGAATACCCCGTTCCAAAAGATCGTAACGGGAAGCAGCATCTAGCATTACCGCCAAGGCATCTTCATAAATATATCCCAGCTTCTGCTGCAGGTTCAATGGGCTCGAATCAGCCGGCATCACGAATGACCCCCCTGCCGAAGACAGCGCCCTCGGGCAAATCCCCGATCAGCTCAGGAGCTTCAATCATACCTTGGAAAAGCACTCTGGAAACATTGTCTGAAAAACCGGTCATTAGAAGCAGCCTTGATATCGCAGGCTTGGCTTCGCCAGCAAGCCGTTGACAGACCTAGCTTGAAATCTATTTCGGGTGAAAAACCGGGACATCTTTCAGTTCAATCGGAAAATCACCCTTCAATCCCATTTTCTGAATACTTTTCAGCTTGCGAGTATCTTCACTGGTCAGAGCCGCCGTGGTGAATGGAGGCAAGATATCACCTCCTTCAGCTTGCTTGTATTTTTTTCCTTTTTCGCGAATGAACAAGCCCCCTCCCATCTGCCCCCCGGGAGACTCGCCTACAACGATCTTCACCTTGCTCCCCTCGATCAGCTTGACCCACTTTCCTTCAATAAGGGGTTTGTCATTCCTCATCACCGCTCCTTTTTTCTCAGGCTGCGGCAGCGATGAATAAGAGAAAAAGCTACCATCAAGCACCAACTTGCCATCCACATAGACCAACAGCACATCATCGAACAACCCCACAAACTGATACTCACCGGGTTTCGACGGATTGACATGCCCTTCGTAAACGACCACCCAACCGGAAGGCTCCACCTCTTTTTCGACTCCGAAAGACTCCGGCCCCACATCGGCTTTCGTCGAACATGGCATTACCAGAAAGCTATAGGAAAGTGCGTTCTCTGCAGCGTAGTAGTCACGCAGAGCCGACTTGGAAAAACGTTTTTCTTCGAGATCCTTGTACGCTTTCATCATGTGTTTCAGCTTGGCCATGATTCGCGGGTTGGACTCGAAGTAGCGGTTGTTGCTGTTCGGCTTTTTGGAACGGTCTTGCTTCAGGTCATAGAATTTCCCTTCAAGACCGCCTCCCCCCGTACGGCCGAAAGCGGTTTGCTTTCCTCCCCCACCAAAGCCATCTCCATTCCCGGCTCCCCACCCTGTCCCGAAATCATCACCATTTCCAAATTCCAGCGACTCGATTGGCTCCATGTCATCCACTGTTGGGATCGAAGTCGGCGAAACGGTCATCGCACTGATTGTCTTCACAGGTGAATTCGACGGAGCGGCTGGCTTGCGCTGGATGCTTGTCTTTACCTTTTCTGTCTCAGACTCCTTTTCATCCGTAACATTCGAAGTATAGGTGACAATCTGTACCTCGTCATTCTTCAGGCTTGGCAGGAGAAAAAACCCCAAGACCAAGGCCACCATAATGATGGCCAGCACAGCTATGATCAGTGAAGAGATCGTGGAAACTCTCTTTTCTCTCGCCAGCCGCTGCTGGACTTCGTCGCTAACTTCAAAGTGTAGACTCATGGTTTTTTGGGTTTGAGCCGAAGCATCAGTTCCGTATCAAATTCTAAATACAGACGAGGCGGATGATATGTCGGCGTTCAGAAATTTTAGCGTGGCGAGAGCCGTCATGTAAATCGATTTCTCAAACCCGGAGAAG
>JBPOGC010000174.1:0-5752 GCA_051251795.1 Luteolibacter sp.
AGGAGAGGGATCGCTGTGCGCGAAGAAAGCGGAACCTTCTTCGCTGAAGTTCGGATCAAGAGCGCCTGCCCTCAGGGAAACCGCTATCACATTGTATTTGCTCTTGAGCTCAGTAACGAGATTGAGCGCGATGATAGGCGCGCCGGATCTGCAGCTATCATGGGTGACGACCAGAATGTTGGGCTTTGCAACATCCAGGCTATTCAGATCCTCAGAGAATTCCGAGATTGTAGGATCCGAGCGAGATGAAGTGTCGGTGAGAGCCCTTTGTTTATGAAATTCAATATACCATTGCCCGTCACCATGTGGGCTGGGCGAGCAACCTTCCATATAGCCGCCGTTGATATAATGCGCCAAGGGCTCCATGTCAGCCTCTACTAGGTAGGGGCACATCTCGAGATACCAGCGGACGTCAAAAAATAAGTGGGGGTTGCGATGCTCTCTCCAGCCCCCGCCCAGATAGTGTTCCAGTGGTTCGCAACCTGACTGGGCAACGTCAGGGTTGGTCGCGAGGTAGTAACTGACGTCAAAAAACGGGTGGGGATTCCTTCCTTTTTTCCATCCGTTCGTCCGGTAATGCTCTAATGGAGATATGGAATCCGGGAGTTCAGGGTTTTCCCGTCTGTAGAACTCTTCGTCGAAGATGGTTTGGAGGTCAGATTCCTCCGGGGGAGATGGGTTCTCCAAGGGGACAGAGTTCAGTCGTTCTTCGCCGAAACGTTTGAGATCTGTCGACAGGCCTAATGTTTTCCTGCGGAGAGATGAGATCAGGTGCTTTTGTTTCTTAATCCGAGTTCCTAGGGTGTTCACAATGTCGGCTACGGAGGTGTTCATATTGTGGTTTATTGGAGAAGCGCAGATGAGATGGATCGATATCGGAAAGGGATCGAAAGCCGCCCGAAAAATGGGAGAAATGCATCTGTCCGAGAGGTGGTCAGTAGCTTAGAAAATTCCAGCCGGGCTTTGGAAGAAAAACCTTCGTTGCTAGCAAGCGTAATTTCACTTCCGGTGCAAGAGGTTGAGGTATCTAAAATATGGAAGGTGAGGTATCTAAAATATGGAAGGCTTCAGCCTGGTATCAAACCCGACTGGGTGGCGAGCGTTAGGCTGAAATACCTTGGCTGGTAATCTTGCCGCGATATAAGCTCGCGATAAGGGAGCGGAGGCAATTCCAAATCCTTGGACTTGGACAGGAAACGATACCTATGAGAGCTCAGAGTAAAAAGATATGCCTGTTTGCTGGTTACAGCCCAGATTTTAGGGTTCATGACTACGTTGTCTATTACATAGAGAATTTATCAGAAATCGCGGACGTCCATTATCTGGCAGATTGTGAAATGGCGCAAACAGAGCTGGATCGCTTGGGTTCTTATACCGTTTCGGCCGATGGTTTCAGACACGGGACGTATGATTTCGGCTCCTGGAAGGAGTTGATACACCGGATTGGCTGGGAAAAAATCAATGAGTATGATGAGTTGATTCTTTGTAACGATTCCTGCTACGGGCCGGTGTTTGGCTTCGGGGATGTGTTCGAAAAGATGTCTCTCAGAAATGTGGATTTCTGGGGGCTTTCGTCGAGTCCCGAGCTGAGCACATTGCATTTGCAGAGCTATTTTTTGGTATTCACGCGAGAGGTCTTCCGTTCCGCAGTGTTCAAGAGCTTCTTCGAGGGAATCAGAGCGCATCCGGATTTCTGGGATGTCATTACCAATTACGAGATCGCATTGACGCGGATGCTGGCGAACGAGGGATTCCGCTTCGAGGCGTTTTTCAAGGGGAGGAGTGAAATCAACCCGACCACGTTTCCTTTGAGCATTCTGCGTGATTTCCGGTTTCCTCTAATAAAAATTAAGGCCTTCACCAATCCCCATACAAATCTAAACGAGCGGTTGGAAGGGATTGATTCCTTTGTCAGCTCCCATAGCGACTACGAACCTGAAATGTTCAGAAAGCATCTGGATATAGTGGCCCCGGATTACCGGGAAAGAATCGAGCAGAGATTCGCGGATAGATCAGCTTTGGCTCCGCCCACGAGAGCTGAGAAGATGTTGGTTCACCTTCATCTGCCCAATGCCGAAGAGGCTCCGTATTTCGTGAGTAAGCTGTTGAACGTCCCGGGGGAGTTCGACCTCATTGTCACCATGTCCGAGTCAGTGACGCTGGTGGAGGATCAGCTCGCCATCTTTGGAGACAGAGTGAAAGTGTTGGATCCGGGCACGGCTGCCAATGACATGAGTGCTTTCTTTTATGTGATCCGGGAAGTTGGGCTGGAGGAATACGACTATGTGCTGAAAATGCATTCAATGGGAATACGACTCACTCGTGACAAGTTGCTTGATCTCGATATGTGGGCTTATGGCTGGAGGAATTCGCTGGTCGATCCATTGTTGGAGTCCGGGCCGGTGTTCATGCGCCACCTTGAGTTGCTAAGGGCCGACCCGGAGGTTGGCATGTTGGCTTCCGCTGCTCTTACCTCGTCTGAGTTCAGAGAGCCTTCCCTGGAAGGAAATGAAATGGTCGAAAAGTGGAAGACGGTTTGTGCTCTGCATACCGGGGACGTCCAGCAGCCTGTTGTCGTTGGACGTATGTTTCTCATGCGTGCCAAGCTGCTTTCCCCGCTTCTCTCATCCGGCGGGATTGACACCATTCTCTCGGATGCGGGGGAAGGGGGGGCGAAAACGGAAACGCTGGAATATTCATTTGAAACATTCCTTTCACTGCTGCTGCTTCATGGCAACTCGTCGGTTGCTCCGGTCGGTGAAGGAGGATTCAATCGCAAATTTTCGGACTGTGAAGAGATCCATCCGAGACGTGTCGAGGTTGCGCCGGCCACACCGGATACGGAGCAGAGTAAAATCCCTGCAGAGGTAGAGGATTTGGAACTCAGTAAATCCCAAGCCGGATTTCTCAAGAAGTGTCTCAAGGTTGGAAAACTGTTCGGAGTTTTGGATACTCCGAAGTATCGGAAACTAAAAGAGGCTCTCAGAGCCTCGCCCAATTCTTGATGAAGAAGAGGGCAGTGGGCTTGACAGGCTTCGTGCTTTTCCAAAAACTCTGCGCTATATGGAAGACCAAGAAACCATTCGGATTTTCGTCGGCTCGGATCGCAGCCAGGATCTGGCCGTTCCGGTGCTGGAGCATTCTATCAAGCGCAATACCAACCGCAAGGTGGAGGTGACATCCATGGCCGATCTTGATCTCCCGGACGCGGAGGATCCGCGCCACGCAAAACGCACCAACTTCTCCTTTTCACGATTCGCAATTCCGCGTCTATGCGGCTACAAGGGAAAGGCTATCTATCTGGATGCCGACATGCAGGTCTTCGACGATATTGGAAAGCTTTTCGATCTGCCTTTCGATGGCGCGAAAGTGGTGGTTATGGAGGATCCCAAGGATCACGGCCCGGAATCGAACGAAGAAGGGAAGCCGCGGGTGAAGCAATGCTCGGTGATGTTGCTTGATTGCGAAAAACTTGACTGGAAGGCCGAGGAAATTATCGCCAGGCTGGGGAAAGAATACACTTACGAGGAGCTGATGATGCAGCTCTGCATCCTTGAAGAGAGCGATGTGAAATACGGAATCCCATTCGAGTGGAATAGCTTGGAACATTATGATCCGGATAAGACACATCTTATCCATTACACGGATATGGAGGTGCAGCCATGGGTCAGTCCTGTTAATAAAAACGGCTGGGTGTGGCTCAATGAGGTCAAGGAAATGCTCGCCAATGGGAAACTGACCATGGAGCGAATTCAGGAGGAGATAGATCTTGGTTATTTCCGTCCTTCCCTACCTACCGAGCTGCAAATGGATGTGGATCTTTCCGTGCCGGGTCTTCAACGCACGGTGATGCTCCATGAGATTGACCGCAAAGCAGGTTATCAGATGCATCGAGAGGTCCTTGAGCGTAACGCTAGGCGGCTGCAGGCGGTTCAGGATCTGGAAAGCCCGCCTTCAGTCGTGATCAAGCAAGAAGCTCCTGCCGTGGTTGAAGAAACTGTTCCAGATACTGATAAGCCCGAAATTACTGCAGTGGGCGAGAGTCTGAATCTCACGAAATCACAGGCAAAATTTCTCAAGAGGTGCCTCAAGCTAGGAAAGCTGCTCGGAGTTCTGGATGCCCCCAAGTTTCAGAAGCTAAAGGAGACTCTAAGGGCTTCCCCCTAGTTCCTGATGAAGAGGTATCAGCGGGTTTGACGGGCAGTGTGCTTTAAGTGAAAATCGCGACTCCTATGGGCGATTCAAAGCAGCTCATTCCTGTTGCAAAACCAAGAAAGACTCTATCGAACCGCATCAAACGGATCTTTGAGAAAGGGATGCTCGGGAAATATGATCCAGAATCATGCCGATCCCATCACCGCCAACATCAACCTTTGCAGGGAATTCACCGGAACGGGTAATGATTTTTTCGCACTTCTCCGGAACTTCCAATGCACCGAGAAATTCCGTCCAGTCATCCACTGTTTCCAACATGGTGAGCGGTAGGTAGGGACTGGTGTCCTGACCGTGGCCTGCGATCACGCCCACCGGTTTTTTCTCGCGTGCGGCATCGAGAGCGACGGTCGAAGGTGTGGTGATTACTGCATCGGCGGCCTTCACCACCTGTGCTCCCTCCAGATCTGCCCACTCCGGCGAAGTGGGGTCTGGCAGGAACACATTGGGAAAGTCCTGGAGCGCTTCCTTACGACCGTGACTCAATAGCCAGCGGCCTGCTGGATGGGTCTTGACGACAAAGAGAGTCTTGGGAAAGGCACACGCAACGGCTGGCAAACAGCCCATGAAATTATTACGATATTCATCCGGGTAGCGCTCCCAGTGGAGGTTTTCAAACACGCCGACAACCCGATTCCACTTCTGCCGTAAACGATCCAGGCCGGCGTGCGGTTTTTCGACGGAGTTCGCGAGCGGAACGGGTTTAGGACTTCCGCTCGTTACCGCTTTCGCTCTCGTCTCCTCCGATACCCAGTCGGGAAGGTTCTCGACTGGCCCCCAGATGAAAACTGTCTCGGAGGCGAAGCGGATATCAGAACCATACGCATCAGATTGATATGTCAGCCCGATGTTTTCCAATCCGTGCTGCATAGTATAGCTTGGAACACCAGTTTGGTTTGCCCAAAGAGCCAACAGATAAGCGGCGATGTGGGGGCCGGCCGTCGTATCGGAAGCTGTGATTACCGCGTCTGCCGGAACCGATAGGCCTTTCAGTCCGCACTCCAGGTCTTTTTGATCTAGGATCACAAGGTTCAACCCGAGCGCTGCGAGCTCTCGGGAAATACGGGGCATATCCTCGATAATCTGCCAGTGGGTCACGACGACCACCTCGGCATGTCGCTCCGAAATACAACGTCGGATCAGGGGTAGTAAAAGATTGAGATCCTGAAGCAGAAATATGCCGATGATCCATGTGCGATCCGGCTTTGCTGAAATCGGTCTGGTGGTATGTAGGTCGGTTTCCAGTAGAGCGGCTGCGAGAGCCGACATAGCCGGCAGATGCGACTGGGAACGAAGGAGAATAGTTCGGATTGAGCAATCGCGTATCAGGGTCGCAGGTTGTCCCGGGGAGGACATGAGAATGAGTTCGCAATATCTTCCCGGAAGGTTCAGGCTCTTAAGCCAACTTCTATCGAAGCCCGGCTCACCGGTTACGAAAACCATCAACGGCAACGCCGGATCCAGGCGCTCGATCCATGTGATCACTTCAGGGGAAACCTCTCTCTTATTCTCAGGTAGAACGATCAATCCCGCAGCTGGA
>JBPOGC010000175.1:0-5713 GCA_051251795.1 Luteolibacter sp.
TTCCGTGTATTCCGTGTATTCCGTGGTTAAAAAATCTTCCCTCAACCCAAGCAAAAAAGATTCGTTCGATTCGTGAGATTCGTGGTTCCAAAACCCCCATCCCCAGCACCCAACTCCAGCTAACAACCCCTTCATTTCCATCAAAAACCAGAAGTCAAAGTTGAAGATTTAACCACACGAAATCCAAGGTTATCCCACCTCACCCCCTCCGGTGCCCAGTCCCGCCAAGACGCCCTCAGCACCCTTGGCAGGTGATCCCATCCCCCTCCACGAATCACCCGTCTCCCGGAAATTCCATCTACAACCCAAGCAGCAGTAGAAACCGGAGCACCTTGAAAACCAGGATGCCACACATCCTCCACCCACTCACACACGTTCCCAATCATATCAAAAAGCCCAAACCCGTTTTCAGGAAATCGCCTCACCGGCAACAGCTCCCCCTTTCCAACAACAGCACCCATTTCATCATAAAAGTAATTGGCATCATCCGTGGAAACATTCGATCCGCTCGGAAAAACCGAAGACGAACCAGCCCGACAGCAATACTCCCACTCCACCTCACTAGGCAGCCGATACCCCTCGCCCATTTCCCTGCAAAAACTCTGCGAGTCAGCGAAACTAACAGTTACAACCGGACAGTCATCAGCCAGCCCCGGCAGATTTCCATCAGGTAAGCTCCCCATCACCTCACACCATTGCCCCCTCGTCACCGGAGCAGTGGAAAGCATGAAAGGCTCACTGATAGAAATTTCCCGCACAGGAAGCTCCACTTCCGAGACGAACTTGTCATCGGCCACTCCACCCATAGCAAAGCTACCGATAGGAATGGCTACCATGGACAAGAGATCATCCGGAAAAGAAACCTCAGGGTTCTGACTTTTGCTCAGCATCATTCCATCTCGGATACCACAGCCTGAATCGGCGCAAGATCGATACCTGCTTCCATCGGGAATGACTTTTTCACCATCCCGAACTTCAGCCACCACTCTGTAGTAAGATCCCAGTGACGGGTGATCTCATTATTAGCTCCGAATGGAGGTTCACCATCCATCACCCCCATGAATTTCGCGCTCTCCTCCAGATTGAACGGATAGATCCCGCCATCTTCAGCGCTACCATCAGCACCAATCACCAGCTCCACATCCGCCACAGAGAAACCAAGCGCCTTCGCCATAATCTCGTTCGCCTCCTTCGGATTCTCTTTCCAGTATTTCACCGCCTCGAAGTAAGCCTTCATCACCAGCTTCGCTGCCTCAGGCCTGTCTTTCAGGAACGAGCCGCTCATATACATCCCATCGCCCAAAAGCGCGGTTTTCTTGAAATAAGGATCCTTCGAAGTCGCCATCACTTTCGAGCCTTTGAGTGTGGAAAGAACCTTGCCACCAAATGGCTCCCAGAATTCTCCAGCCACCACAGACCCACTGACCATCGCCGCCACCGCGTCATCCATGATCACATTCGTGTATTTTACCTCGTCGAATTTCACACCATTTTCCTCAAGCCAGATCCCCATGTAAATCTGAGTCAGACCACCTTCCAGAACAGCGACCTGCTTACCCTTCAGATCAGCAGCAGTCTCCACATCGGGACCGAAGATAATCTTATCCGTGCCATAAGAAGGGTTCGTGTAAGCCACCATCTTCACCGGCACATCCTGATCCGCCGCGATTGGCCCGTATTCCACAGTCGATGAAGTCACATCAAGTTTCCCGGCCGCCATTTGTCCAAAACTCTCGTAGGGATCCTCGATGATCACGATGTTCAGATCCACCTCAGGCACCAGGTTCTTCTCCTTGGCTACATACCAGAATGCATAGCCAGGCCAGGAGAACAGCGAGAGATTCACTGTCTCTACAGGAGTGCCTTCCTCCGTCACCTTCGCTTCTTCTGTGTCACTACATCCGGCCATTAAAAAAGCCGCACCCGTCATCATTGCTATCGTTCGTTTCATCATCTCGTTTCGTTTTATGTTTAGTCGTTTAAATATCTGAAAGCCCGCTTGTGGATCTGCCGGATCACCAGATCCGAGATCAGCCCCAACAGCCCTATCGTAAGAATCCCCGCCATAATCGTATCCACCTCCACAAAGCGCTTCGCCCTCATCATCATCGCACCGATCCCATCCGTAGCCGCCACGATCTCCGCGATCACCAGGTAGGTCCAACTCACCGCCAGCATCTGCCGCGCGGTATCCACATATTGCGGCATCGCAGCAGGCAGCAGCACTTTCCTCAAAACCGTCATCTTCCCTGCCCCCAACGTCCGCGAGCACTCCACCAACTCCACTGGCACCGCCTTCGTGTTATCCATGAAAAGCGTGATCAGAAAAAACACCACCCCGATCACCAGAAGCGCGATCTTCTGAGAATCACCCGTCCCCAGCCACATCAGCAGCAAAGGCACAAACGAAGGCGCAGGAAGGTAGCGAAATGGCGAAACCAATGCATTGAAAAACCCTTCCACCGGAGTGAAAGCTCCCATGAAAATCCCCAGCGGAAGCGCTATCGCCAGAGCAATCGAAAAGCTCAGAAAAATCCGCTTCAGGCTCTGCAACACATCCGCCGCAAACTCTCTTTCTGTAAAAAGAGTCACCCACGCATCAAACACACGCGCCGGACTCGGAAACAATGCAGGGTTCGCCAGCGAAGACATAGCAACCAAATGCCAAAGCCCCACAAAGACAAGCCACGCAACCAAACCCAGTCCCAGACGCCCTCCGAACCCGATCTTCCTACGAAATTCAAACCACGATCTCCGCGAACCAGTCTTCTCGACCACGTCCTCGATAGCATTCGCCCCTCCATCGAAAGAAGTGATCGCTTTCTGGAAAATCATTTTCATGAACGGAGAAGAATCCGTGAACTGCCGCAACCCCCAGATCAGCACTGAACATGCCACCAGTCATTTTATTTGCATCCGCAACTAAATATTTCACTATATCCGTACAACTTTTTCTCGTTTTCCAAACCGTCGCCCATCTAGTCTCCAGCCATGCCCGTCGCCCAAACCCTGGAATCAGAGACCGCAGACAAATCCCATCAGATCGCATGGCGCCTGCTCCTCACAGTCCACGCCCATTCCTGCCGGAAAATCGATGCCGAGCTTCAAGTGGCCGGAGCCCTCTCCTTCGATGACTACGATGTCCTGCTCACCCTGAACGAAGCGCCAAACCAAAGCCTCCGCATCAGCGAGCTCGCCGGAGCCGTCCTACTCAGCAACAGCGGAATGTCTCGCCGCGTCACACAGCTCGTCGCCTCCCGCCTGGTCACCCGCAGCCAATCTAAATCCGATGGCCGTGTCTTCGTTGTAAAGCTCACCGCAAAAGGACGCAAAGCACTCGGAACCTCCTGGGAAATCTACCGCCCCATGATCCATGAGACCTTCGCGCGCCACCTAACCGAAAAGGAAGCCGCCACCATGGCACGCCTGCTCCAAAAAATTCTTACCGGCAGTGGTGTGGCGGCATACAAAGATCTCCTAAAAGACGGAATGACCGATGCCCCGAAAGATTAAAGCGCCCTCTACACCTTTGGCAGCGGCGAGTATTCTTCGTATCGCGGCAAGGATGCCATATCCTTTGCCCATCTGATTTCATCCTGCACCCAGCACTGATCAATAGGAGGAAATTCCCCGGGTTCATCCAAGCTATTCGTACTCACCTCAAAGATCCCCGGTATCGCCGGATCAAAGAACATCAGCGGAGTCCCGCAGTCGCCACAGAAGGATCTCTCCCGCTCCGCGAAAACGATCATCTTCGGCTCACCCTTCGTCCACTCAAGAGCACCCTTCTTAAAAAACGTCCAAGCCACCGCCGGAGCCCCGCTTGCCTTCCGGCAATCCTCACAATGACAGAGGCAGGTCTGAAGAGCCTCTTCAGTAAGCTTATACCTCACTGCCCCGCACAAACATCCTCCCTCAATCATACCGCAACCCTTTCACATCATCCCACTCACTCGCTCCAAGCGGCGGTTCTTCATTCTTCGCCTTTTCTAACAGTTCAAGCAATCCCTCCACCATTTTTCCGAAAAGCAACTCACCCTCCTCGGCAGAAGCTTCCGATGGCCTACCCGTCACACCGTTCAAACTCGTCTGAGCCACAGGATACGAAAACACCGTTCCACCCGTCCTGTCATCATCATCGCTTTCTTCCAGCCGATCCATCCCCACCAGTTCCGGATAAAGATGCATCATTAGAGAAGTCTCCGCACGGTTCGCATGGAGATCCTCAGCGTCACTCGTATAAGCATCCCACACCCCCTCGCCAGTCTTGAAGACATGAGCCAGGCCAATCTGCAATTTTCCCATATACTCCAGCCGCAACTGATCCACAACCATCCGCGCCGCAGCATCATTTCCGAAATGCGAGTTCACCAGCAGCAACCTTTTCCAACCCGTAGCCACAGCCCACGCCGCCAGTTCCCTGACCACTGAAATGAAAGTCCCATGTCTCAACGAAAACGTCCCCGGCCATTTCGGCGTATGCCCTTGCGAGACCGTATAACGCAAAGCCGACATCATCGGCACACCTGTCTTAGCAGAAGCCGCCGCACAAACCTTCTCCACCAGCAAGGTATCCATCCCCACCGGCAGATGCGGCCCATGCTGCTCCGTCGCACCCATTGGCAAAATCAGCAGCCCACCGTTTTCATTCCGAAGCTCCGCTATCTCCGGCCAAGCCAGCTTTTCAATTTCTACTGCATTCATAGTAATTTTAGTAAACCTGATTGTGCGTTCCCACATCCAGTAGAAGGACTGGTAACAAAACCGCCCTCCTCCTTATAAATCACTCGGAGATCAAATCCTGCGGAGAACGAGCGCAATCCTTTCATCTTCCCTTTGAGCGCATGATCGTGGAGAGCCGGGTCGTTTGGCGTCTCCGAAAAGACAATCAAAGCCTTGTCGACAGCTATTTTCCTCTCTTTCTGGAGCTTATCGTATGCCTTCAGAAAAGCTTTGTGCGATAAAATCTGCATGGAAATCTAATCTTCAGAATCGCTTTTCCGCAAAGATGCTACGAAATCCTCCATATTGGAGAACGGCCCGACAAGATTTGCCGGATCTTTCGATTCTTCCCAAGCCGCCAGAATCCGAGCCTCAGCTTCCGGGGAAAACTCAGGTTCAACTTTCAGCTTAAAAGGAATACTCCGGGTTTTTGCCACCTTCGTGAAAAACATCCTGACAGCAGTCGCCGCATCAAGCCCAAGCTCCCCGAATACTTCATCGGCGGATTCTTTGAGATCACGATCAATACGGATCTGGAGCTTTGCTATGGAGTCAGACATAAGCTAAAATTACCCGAATACAGTCCAATTACAATCTTTTTGACTCCAAATCAGAACATCCGGGCATAGGTATCGACCTCCCACTGGCTCACACGCTGATGATACTGCCGCCACTCCTCACTCTTGTAAGTGATGAATTCATCCCGCAGCTCCCGTCCTAGCGTCTCTGTCACAAACGGATCAGCAGCAAATGCAGCCACCGCTTCATCCAGAGTCCTTGGAAGCTCACTGATCCCGGCTTCAGCCAGTTGCTCCGGAGTCCATTCATAGAGATTTTCCTCCATAGCCGGCCCGGGATCCAGATCCTCCCGAATCCCCTCCAGACCTGCTGCCAGAGCAAGAGTCGCAGCCAGATACGGATTGCACGCAGCATCTGCATTCCGGCTTTCAAAACGACCACCACCCATCGGCACACGCACCGAGTTCGTCCG
>JBPOGC010000176.1:0-5525 GCA_051251795.1 Luteolibacter sp.
AAAAAAAATCTCACAACTCAAACGAGCTTATTTTCCCACTCCAATCACCCACCTACTCACTGCCCAAAGCAGTACCGGGACTCCTAAAGAAAAGCCAATCCCCCAGCCAGGTACATCCCGCCCAACCGCGCCGATCCACGCAAAAAGAAAGCCCATAGGCACAGCACCACAGGCCAACGCCAGACAAAACCTCCCGAAACCCATCCGCAACAACCCGGCCATGCAGGAAACCACCTCCGGCAAGATCGGCAAAGCCCTGCTCATCGCCACCACCCATCCCCCGCCTTTCCCAAACAGCCTTCTTCCACTTTCAAAATCCTTCTCCCCCAGCCACTTTCTAGCCGTCTCCTCCTGAAAAAACCGCCCCATCCAATACCCGCAAACCCCTGCTGAAAAAGAACCCACTGCCGAAAATACACCTCCCAAAAACACCCCATACACAGCCCCTAGAGCGGACATCACCACAGTTCCCGGCACCGGCAGCAGCAGATCCGCTACCAGCAACAGAATCCCCACTACCCAGGCCCACCCTCGCGCCTCCCCAAACCTCGCAACCACCGCAGTCAAATCCCAAGTCTCCTCAATCCCCGCCCCAAACACCATCCACCCCGCCAGAAAAAACACACCCAGTCCCAAAAACAAAAAAAGAAGTCTCATCTCATTCCACTAAATAAGCACAACCAAAGTCTCCATTGAAAGTTGAAGTTTGAGATTTGAAATTTCAAGTCACCACCTCCACCGGAGCCTCCGGCAGCGCCTTCATAAACGCACTTCCATACCTCTTCGTCAGAATCCGGTTGTCCAGAATATGCACCCAGCCCCGATCCCGCTTCGTCCGGATCAATCTCCCCACCCCCTGCCGCAGTTTTAGAATCGCTTCCGGAACCGAATACTCCATAAACGGGTTCCCGCCCGCCGCCTCGATCGCCTCCAGCCGCGAAGCCGTCAGCGGATGATCCGGCACCGCGAAGGGCAAGCGCGTCACAATCACATTCGATAGCGCCTCCCCCGGCACATCCACCCCGGTCCAGAAACTGTCCGTGCCAAAGAGCACACTGTCCACATCCTCGCGGAACTCCTCCAGCATCCTGTGCCGTGGCATCCCCTCGCCCTGCATCAGCAGCCGCCAGCCCTTTTGTTTGAAAAATCTCTCACACCGCCCCGCCGCATCCCGCATCGTCCGGTAGCTGGTAAACAGCACAAACGCCCGCCCCTCGCTCTCCGCCACAGCATCCATGATTCCCTTCGCCAGCTTCTCGTCATAGCCCGGCGTATTCGGATCCGGCATCGATTTGAAAATCCGCACCTTCATCTGCTTTCCGTAATCAAACGGACTGCCGATACTCACCGAGCGCGCGCCCTCGCCCCCCACCCGCTTCCGGAAATACCCCAGCTCCGGATCACCCACGCCCAGCGTCGCGCTCGTCATCACCATGCTCTTTTTCCCGGAAAAAAGCAGAGGCCGCAACCTGTCCGCCACATTCACCGGTGCCGCCATGCAATTGAACTGCTGCTCTTCACGCCCGCTCTTCTCCACCCAATACACCGAGTCCTCGTCCTTCTGATCCAGAAATTGCCCAACAGCTCCGTGTGTCTCTCGCAACTTCCGCGCCGCATCCTGCAGCTCCGCACGCGAAGCCTCATGATCTGTATCCTCTGCCAGATCATCCAGCTCCTCCCAAAGATCCCGCAAGGGCCCGCCCAGAACATTCGGCACCAGCTCCGGCCGTCTCACGCGGAACTCCTTGCCCCAGTCGCCGAACTTCGACGCATCCCCAACACTCCCGAAAAATTTCTCCGCAGCCACCAAAGTAGCCTCCACCGCCAGCATCGGCGAAGCCTTCCGATACGATTTCAGCAACCCTTTCCGCGACCTAGGATTGTAAAGCCTCTGCAAATCAAATCTCAGCCCCGCCTGTGAAACACGCAACCCCAGCTGCACCGCAGCCACCTGCTCGATCGTATGCGCCTCGTCCAAAATTCCGAAATCATTTGGGAAAAGAAACCCCTGCATCTGCCCCCCCTCCATCTTCTCATCCATCTCCCCCGTATTCAGCAGCGCGAAAAACAAAGTATGGTTCACCACCACCAGCTTCGCATCCGCCGCCGCCTTCCGAGCCTCTTGGAACCAGCAATTCCCCCGCTGCCCACAATACCGCTGCGTGCACGAGTGCGCCTCACTGCAAACCTGCAGCCAAACCTTCATCGAGGGCTGAAACGGCATCCCACTGAGAGTCCCGTCCCGCGTCTCCTCCGCCCATACACGGATCCGCTCCAGCTCACTGCTCTCCGTGGAAGTAAACAAATCCGCCGATTGCTCCCAGGCTCTCCGCAGCCGCGCCGGACATAGGTAATTTCCCCGTCCCTTCAGCAATACCGCCGGCAGCTCCTCCCCCAACATCTTCCTCACAATCGGGATATCCTTCCGCACCAGCTGCTCCTGCAAATTGATCGTATGCGTGGAAATCACCCCCTTCCGCCCAGTCTCCAGAGCGAATTTCGCCGCCGGCACCAAATACGCCAGCGACTTACCAACCCCCGTCCCCGCCTCCGCCACAAGCGGCCGTCCCAGCATCAGACTCTCCGCCACCTCACCTGCCAAAATCTCCTGTTCCTCCCTGTATTCGAAATCCTTCGAAGCCGAAAGCGGCCCCGTCGCCGAAAACATCTCCCTCACGCTAGCCACCAGATCCTCACCCCCACCATTTTCCGAAACCGAAATCATCTGCCGCAGATCATCGTCCCAGCAATCACCCCATGCAAGAAACAAGGAGTCGCAATCGAAGCACAGCGAAGATGGAGGGACTGATTCAATTCCAATCCAGATCACTCGAATGCCAACCGTTCCTTCCTCCAATATTTCTGGAAGCTTGAAACTTCATCTTCCTTTCCCTAAAAATTACCAATGAGCAACCGTCTTCTCAGAGTTATCGTCCTGCTTCTTTCCATCACCGCAGCAGGCACTTATGTGTGGTTCTGCTCGCAACCTGACAAACCATTCGCCCCCGATTTTCCTCCGGAGGAAACAGTCACCGAAATCGAAAACTCTTCATCCGCAACGGAAGAAGAAGTCAAAACCGCCATGCTTCCCTCCTCCAAATCCATTCAAATGATCGACCTCGAAAGAACCAAGGAATTCATGATGAGTTCCTCAAAAATTGGTATCGTGATGAGCGACGAGGACGTCAGGAAACTCCTCGAAGAGAAAGCCGAAGAAAAGCCCCTAGCGCCAACCGAGCAACAGGAGGAATAACGAGTATGGATGCCCTCTACTTCTTCGCAGCTCCCATCCTGAGCTTCCTCATCCTCCTGGCTATCTTCGCCCCTCTGGAAAAATGTTTCCCCGCCAAAGCCCAGAAATTCTTCCGTCCCGCCTGGTTCACCGATCTCTGCTTTTTCCTCGGCCAATACCTCATCTGGGGCGGACTTGTCTTCGGCGCACTCGCCCTGCTCGCCCCATGGATCACCAGCATCCTTCCCGCCGATTTCCGCTCCCTCATCCACACCCAGCCATGGTGGCTCCAAGCTATCGGTATCATCCTGCTTAGTGATTTCTTCATCTACTGGGGACATCGTATCCAGCACCGCGTCCCCTTCCTCTGGCGCTTCCATGCCGTCCATCACAGCGCCGAGCACCTCGACTGGCTCGCCGCCCACCGCGAGCACCCGCTCGATACCATCTACACCGTCGGCCTCATCAATCTACCCGCCTTCCTCCTCGGCTTCGATCTCTCCACCCTCGCCGCCTTCACCGCCTTCCGTGGCATCTGGGCTATTTACATCCATTCCAACGTCCGTCTACCCCTCGGCCCCCTGCGCATGCTCATCGGCGCTCCGGAGCTGCATCACTGGCACCACGCACGAGAGCGCTTCGCCGGAAACTACGCAAATCTCTCCCCCCTAATGGACATCCTCTTCGGAACCTACCGCCACCCCGGCCACGAACCCACCGAACTAGGCCTCGCCGAGCCCTTTCCCCGAACCTATCACGGCCAACTACTCCACCCCCTCCTCCCAAAAAAGAAAGAGCCCAAGTGACAGGCCAACTAGTCTCCGCGATTTCCTTTTTACTAAGACCGTTTGCTTCTCTGACCCTGAGGCATAAGCTTCATCCAACAACAAACTAACACCTTATATGAGCCACCTGAAGCCACTCCTCACCTGCCTGACCATCTTAATCATCGGCTTCCCCCTCTCCACCTTGGCCGAAACCGCACCCGAGGCGGCTCTGGCGAAAGCACACGGTCTCGATGAGTGGTCGGAAGTCGAAGTGATCGAATTCATATTTGTAGTAAACCGCAAGCCACCCGTAAGCCGCTCATGGAGCTGGAACACAAAGGGTCAGAAGGTTACCAGAACCGTTGACGGCAAAGCCGCCACCATCGACCTCACATCCATCACCTCGAAAAAGGACAAAAAGGTTCACCAAGAATTCATCAATGACACCTTCTGGTTCCTGTTCCCATTCAACATCGTCTGGTCAAACCCAACCGTCTCAGACACCGGCGCAATCGAAATAGAAATTGATGGCGAAAAAGTGATTACCACAAAACTCACCGCCCTCTGGCCTGACGGCGAAGGCTACACACCCGGAGACGCCTACGACCTCTTCCTCACAGAAGACAATAAGATCCTCGCTTGGACATTCCGTCGCGAAAACCAAGAGGAAGGAAAGTTCTTCATCTGGAAAGACTACATGCAGGCCGGCCCCATCCGCTACGCCGCCAATTACTTCCTAGAAGGAACAGATAAGCCCATGATCTCCATCAAAAACGTTCGCCTGAGAATGACAGACAACGAAGAATGGATGCTTCCAACGCCTCGCTGAAAACAAACTCGATTTCCCATGCGGATCAGATTGTTTTGTGCGCCCAAGGGCATCCTTAAAATTATATCCTCTAGTGAGAGATCCGCTCTTTCAATTAAGGTCTAGAATCTAATGTGCAGAGCCCTCCACGATGTGGATCGGCGCTATTCTCGCATCATATCTAATGTAGGAGAGAAACGGAGAAAATCTACGGTAAAAGAAAATTACCGTAGGTTCATAGGTCATCGCGAATTGGCTGACTAAGAAAATGTCAGACCTTGTCAGGCAGCGTCCGCAGATCCAGCGTGAACGGGAAGTCCGGGCTGCCCGGAGGTTCCATTACTTGGATCTTCCCACCGGTATGTCCGTGACGGATGAAGCGGGAAAGTCTCCGCGCTTCAGCTTCAAAGGAATTCACTGGGAAGGTCTCATGGCTTCTGCCACCCGGATGGGAGGCGTAGTATTTACAACCTACGATTGAGGTCTCGTTCCAGGTATCCACCAGATCAAATGTCAGTGGGGTATGAACAGGGATAGTCGGGTGCAGGCAGTTCGGTGGCTGCCATGCTCGGTATTTCACGCCTGCGACGAACTCGCCCTGAACACCTGTGGAGTGCAGAGGAATGCGATAACCATTCACAGAAACAACATGACGCTCGCCAGTCATCCCCTTGACTTTAACTTCCACACGCTCAACGGAGGAATCCACGTAACGGAC
>JBPOGC010000177.1:0-5486 GCA_051251795.1 Luteolibacter sp.
TCCTTCCGGAAGGGCAAGATCAGGAGTTGGGTGCGTTCGCATGGATGCTCGTGATACTTGGAGTTGTGGTCACGCTCGCGTTTGGGTTGATCAATCTATCGATCAATGTTCAGAGATGGCATGACCGAGATAAATCCGGGTTCTGGATCTTCATCGTTATGATTCCTTTCGTCGGTGGACTATGGGCATTTATCGAAACAGGGCTCCTCCCGGGAACTCCTACCGTAAATCGATTCGGCCCTCCTCCTGGCTCCACTTTTGAATCTACGGCGAACAGGGTCTTCAGCTAGTCTACTGAGAGGCTTCCAAAGTTTTTTGGAGGGCAGTGCGGTAGGTGCGGAGGGTTTCTGTAGGGTTGAGGGTGAGGGCGGAGTCGATGGATTTCAGGGCTTCTGAGTAGCGGGTTTGGGAGACTTGGAGACGGGCTAGGGCTATGTGGGCTTCGTAGGCGATGGTGGGGTCAGCGGTGGCGCGCTCCAGGAGGAGGGCGGCGGCATCGGGGCGGGCTGTGTCTGCCAGGTGCTGGGCTAGGGCTAGGATGGCTTGGCCGTCTGTGGGATCTTCCTGTGTGAGGGCAGTGAGTTGTTTTTCGCCTTCTTCGGGGTTTTCATCGGAGGCGATGAGGTAGCTGGCAGTGGCCAGACGGAGGGGGCGTGAGGGGTTTTCAGTGGTGGTTTTTTCCAAGAGCTCCTTGATGAGTGGCCAGTCTGCGAGGGTGGAGGCGGTGGTGATGAGGCGAAGGATGGATGCTTCTGTGGGTGGATTCTTTTCGGAGGAAAAAGCGGAGGCGATGACTGGCTCGGCGGCGGGTTTGCGGTCTGCGCGGAGGTGTAGCTCTGCTAGGAGGAGGGTGGGATCCGGGGCGAGATTGCCGAGGCGGTAGGGGAGTTCCAGGGCTTTTGCTGCGAGGTCTGGCTGGCTCAGATCCAGGCGGATGTTTGCGAGGAGGATGGCGTAGGATGGCTCTGTGGGACGGCTGCGGACGACTTCGTCGAGGAGGGCGGCGGCTTCGGTTTTTTCATCGAGTGCCTGGAGGCATTGGGCGATGCCGGCTTTCCATTCGGCTACGTCCGGCTCGGTGACTTGGGCGAGGCGGTAGGACTGGAGGGCGCTGGCGTATTCCTCGCGGGTGAGGCGGCAGAAGCCGAGCATGCCGTAGGTGCTGCCATCGGAATCACCGAGGCGGACGGCTTCTGTTAGGTGCTCCAGTGCTTTCTCCAGTTCGTTCTGGCGGATGTGGGCTAGGGCTAAATTCTTGTGGGCGCGGCGGAAGGAGGGGAATTCCTTGAGGGCGGCTTGGTAGGCTTCGGCTGCTTTTTCGATTTCGCCTGTCTCGAAGTAGAGGTTGCCGAGGTTGAAGGTGAGGGCGGGGGATTTTGCTGTGAGGCTGCTGGACTTGAGCTTGGCGAGGGCGGAGTCGCGCTTGCCTGAGGCCATGAGCTGCTGGACTGCGATGAGGAGGCCGCGCTGGTCGGTGGTGAGGTTTGGCTCGATGCGTGCCTCGATGCGGTAGGAGCCGTTGAAAGATTTCAGGAAGGCGGGGTCTTTCCAGTAGGAGGTGGATAGGGGGAGGGATTCCGCGGAAAATACTATGGAGGTAGTAAATATGAGAACCGCGAATGAACGCGAATGAACGCGAATGAAATCTAATGGATGAATCATGATAGATGTTTTGAACGGTAATCTTATTTCTGAATGACGATGGGCCAGCGCATGATTGCTTTGACGGCTTTGCCGTTTTTTTTAGGCGCGGTGAAGCGTGCGCCGGAAGCGACCCGGCGGGCGGCGGAGACGAGATCCTGGTGGGTGGCGGAGACGACGCGGCGGATTTTGACGGAGCCGGAGGTGGAGAGCTCCACTTCCAGGACGATGGTGCCGCTGGTGATTCCTTTTCGGGAAAGGGATGATGGGAAGGTGGCGGAGCCGTGGCGGATGAGGCGCGGGTTGCCGTCCAGTTCGCTGCTGTTGTAGATGGATTTTACTACTGGTGGAGCTTTTGGGCGGCTGGTTGGTTGGTAGTTATTCTCCTTTTTGAAGTGCTGTTGCGAAGAGCTGGGTGTTTTTCGTGGGAGTGGCTTTGGGGGGGTAGGCAAAGGCGCGGGTGCGAGATCGGTGAAGAAATTTTCGACCGGGGCGGTGATGTCCATGGGAACCTGTGCCTGTGGAATGGGGACGCGGGTGGGATCTGGTAGTGAGCTGATGTCGGTGAGAGCTGGTGGCGGCGGAGGGGCATCCGGTGGCTGCTCTTCCATCGGTGGCGGTGGTGGTGGAGGCTCGATGGTGACTGTCTCGATTTCGCGGACTTGGAGATCCGGGATGGTGCTCCCGACGGTGAATAGGCGCGAGATGCCGAGCACTACGAGGAGTAGGGCTGAGGCGGAGATGCCGATGATGGTGGATCTAATATTCAACTTTCAAATTTCAACCTTCAATGGAGAGGTTTGGGTTGCGAGTGTGAGGTGTTGTTTGGAGTCTTTTTGAAAATTGAGAGTTGAAGGTTGAGAGTTACTTCTCGGTGGCTAGGGAGACGGAGGTTGCACCGGCTAGTTTTGCGTTGTCGATTACGGAGACGGTGGCCTGGGTGGGTGTTGTTTGGTCGGCACGGATGATGACGGGGGTGTCCGGGGTTTCCTCGATGAGGGCGGAGACTACGGCGCGGACTCCGTCCTGGCCGATCTCGCGGCCTCCCTGCCAGACGCGGCCTTCCGAGGTGACGGCGATGAGGATGGCTTGGCGATCGAGGTCTTGGGAAGAAGCGGCGCGGGGCTTTGAGACTTCCACGCCGGTTTCTTTTACGAAGACGGTGGTGACGATGAAGAAGATGAGAAGGAGGAAGACGACATCGATGAGGGGGGAGATGTCGATGCTGCCGGTGGTTTCCTGGCTGGTGGTGTGGCGGAATCTTCGCATGGGAGTAGGTACCAAATGTTGGTTCTAATTGGTGCTCAAGGTTTCATGGAGCTTTTGCTGCATGGCCAGGTGGGTGGTTTCCGCCTGGCGTTTGAGGAGAGCGAGGAGGAAGGCAGCTGGGATGGCGATGACAAGGCCGGCCTGGGTGGTGACGAGGGCGCGGGAGATGCCGGTGGAGATGGTATCGATGGGAGCGTTGTTGCCGGAGGCCATGCCGGCGAAGGTGATGAGCATGCCGGCGACGGTGCCAAGCAGGCCGAGAAGGGGGGCGGAGGAGATGAGGATGGCTAGAAAGGGGAGGCGGCGCTCGACCCATGCCATTTCATCCAGCTCGTAGGCGGCGTAGGAGCGCTGGGTCTCGCGGGCGGAGGGGGTGGTGGTGTTCCATGGGAGGGAGTTGCCGACGGAGGCGGATTGCCATTTGTTTTCCGCTACTGATTTTCTAGTAAATGAGAGGTGTCGCCAGACGCTGAAGAGCGTGGCGTAGATCGCAATGGCCAGGGCGAGGAGGGCGTAGATGGTGATGCCGCCTTCGCTTAGCGTGAGTTGGATGGCCTGGAGCACTGGTGGAAATTTTAAATCTTAAACTGGAAACTTCAATGAAGAGGGAGTTGGTAGCGGCTCCTAGAGTTTGGCGCGGAGGCCGTTTACAAAGGAGAGTCCCAGGCGCTCGGTGGTTTGGGTGATGCCTTGGGCGCGGCGGGAGAGGAAGGCGTGGAGAACCAGGGCGGGGATGGCGACTACCAGGCCGAAGAGGGTGGTGATGAGGGCTTCCGAGATGCCACCGGCGAGGGGTTTGGGATCTCCGGAGCCGAAGAGGGTGATGAGGTTGAAGGTGGTGATCATGCCGGAAACCGTGCCGAGGAGGCCGATGAGCGGGGCGGTGGCGGCGGTGATGGCTATTACGGGGAGCAAGGTGCCGGCCTTTGCCTGAACGGCCATGAGCTGTTCGTAGAGGGTTTCTTCTACTAGATCCGCTGTAGTTTCAGAGGCGTTGATGAGCTTTTTCATGACGGGGCCGGCGGGGTGTGCCTGACCGATGGCGAGCTGCGTGGCTTTCTCCTGATCTCCGGTGCGGAGGGCGGCGAGGATGGCATTTACCCATGCTTCCGTGGGCTCGCGGAGTTTTGCGAACTGGGCGAGCTTTATGATGCCAAAGATGAGAGAGAGGATGGCGAGGCAGATGATGGGCCAGATCCAGAGGCCGCCTTTGCGGATGAGATCGAGCGGGCCGCCGCCGAGCTGTTCCATGGCGCGGGCATCGCCGCCAGTGGGATCGAGGGGTAGGGTGGCTTCTTTCCCCGCAAGCAGGGTGGCGATGGATGCGGTATCGGTCGGGTAGAAGTGGAGTGGGTTGCCGGGCTGGGTGGGAATGATGTCACCGCCGGTGGTTTTTTCCGTGCTGAGAAAGTATGAGACGGGGCCGAGGGCGGCGAGGGTGCCGGTGTGGATCGCGCCATCGGGGTCTGCTGCTTCGCCTGGTGATGAGGAGCCGCCGAGGAGGGATTCCATGCGGGAGATGGCGGAGTCGAGAATGGGTAGGCGGGCGGTGATGGATGCGGCCGGGTCTGTGCTGTCCGTGGCGATGATGTCCGGAGAAATATCCAGCCGGGGGCTGCCGGGAGTGGTGAGGGTGGTGATTTTCAGTGCGTGATCCTTTAGCTGGGCGGCTAGGTAGGAGGCGTCCTGGCGCCGGGTGGAGAGATCTGCCTGGAGCTGGCGGAGCTCTTGGGCGCGGTCGGCTTCGGAGAGTCTGGCGATGCGAACGAGGCGGCGTTTTTCCAGAAGCTCTTGTTCGATTTTCTGGAAATCTTCGGTGAGGGCAGGTTTTTCCGATGAAATGTCGGTACGCGTTTTCTCCAAGGCAGAGAGGGTGGTGGTGAGATCTTTCTGCGCAGTCTTGAGGGCGCTGGAGATGGTTTCCTCGGCCTGGAGAGGTGCGAGGAGTAGGAAAAGAGCGGGTAGGAAAAGTGATTTCATGTGGCTTAGCGCTCGATGATTTGGAGGGGGAGTTTCACCATGGTAGGGGCTTGCTTTTTCTCGAGGGTGTCGAGGGCGGTGGTGAGCTGGGAGTGGATTTCGGGACGGGGCTGCCAGGTCCAGCCATCGGTGCCGGGCTGGCCGATGCCTGCGTTGCCGGTGCTGTCTGTGTAGAAGGCGCGGGCTAGGCCGAGGTAGAGGACTTCGACTTCGCGGTTGTCGCGGATCTCGGTGGTGCGGGTGAAGCGGCGGTTGAACTGGTGCGCTTTCGTCAGAATGGAAATGATGGATTGGAGTGCTTCGCGTGGTTCGTCGGAGGGCTTCCAAGCGTCCAGTGTGGCGAGTTCGGGTTCGGCTTCTTTTCGTAGGGGTGTGGGGAAAAGGTTTGCCAGGGCGATGGTGCGGGGGACGTTGCGGGCGACGGTTTCGACGGTGGCGCGGCGGGAGGTTTTGAGCGCTTCGATCTCCGATTTTATGGAGTCTGTGGAATTGGCGTGGCCAGGGGCGGATTGGCCGGCTTTTTCGAGCTCTTCATTGAGGAGGGCGAGTTCCTTCTGGTGGAGCTCGAGGAGGTTTTGCATTTCCTCTTTGCGAGT